>NZ_BAAHXK010000006.1:0-179957 GCF_054656915.1 Methylothermus subterraneus | reverse complement strand
CGTGCGCCCTTCAAGGGCCGGGCTGTAAGTCAGAGTATCCATAAGGTCGATCATAAATTCGACCTCCTCGGGCTCAATGGCTTGCCATCCTTCCAAGCCCAGCTGATTTAACATGGCCCGTCCCTTAGCTTCTTGATCCAATTCGAGCAAAGCGGCGGTCAGGACTGCCGTCTGGTCGGCCAGTCTGGGGCCTGCCATCAGCATATGATGAATCACCTGGATGTCGCTACGCACCAAAACCTTAAGCTGAGTACGAATGGGGCGGCTTAACTCGTCAAACGCTCTGGCCAGGAAAACACCGGCTTCGCACTCCCCCTCCAGCAGCTTTTTAGCCACCAAGACGTAGTTGCCCGCAGTCACTAAATCGACGTTTCCCCGTTGCAGACCGGCCGGTTCAAGCAGGATCATGCCGATCAAATGCACATCGGGGTCGTCGGTGCTGGCAACCCGGATGCCCGGCTGCAAATCCTCTACCGCTTGGGCTAGGCTGGTAGAGCTCACTGCGATCACCACTTCATCGGCTTCGCCTTTGGGTTTGACCAAGGCGGTAAAGCCTTTCTCGCGCACCAGCGTGGCTGCATCGTAAGGGTTCGCATAAATCAAATCGATCCTGTTTTCGGCGATCGCCTGGTGCAGGTTCTGGAAACTTTCCAGAAATTCCAAGTGGAAACGGCAGCCCAAAGTTTTTTGCAGCCAGGTGTTGAACACAAACCAGCCGGCTAAACGGTCTGGACTGAAATCTGGGCTGACAGTAAAGAGATACGTCATAAATTTGACTCCTCAGCACGCATCTTGGCATACAGCGCGATACACTCTTCCACTTTGCGCCGGTCGGGCTTGCGGCGCACGGAAGTGTAGCCAACGATGCGACCGCTGCGCACGTTGGGGATCACCGTGGCTTTGACCCAGTAGTAACGGCCGTCTTTGCGCAAGTTTTTGACGTAGCCCTGCCAGATTTCGCCGCGCTGGATCGTGTCCCATAAGTCTTTGAACGCGGCTTTGGGCATATCCGGGTGGCGGAGGATGGAATGGGGGGCACCGATCAATTCTTCCTCGCGGTAGCCGGACATCTCGACAAACGAACGGTTGGCGTGAGTGATGACGCCGTTCAAATCGGTGCGCGAGACGATCAGCCGGCCGTCCGGGTAAGGCACCTCCTCGTCCACGACAAAAACCTTGCGCGGACCGACTCGATACAAATTCAACATTACCTCACGCGCTTGCCCCGCAACGAAAGCCTGATCCATGTCTTTCAGCATCCTCCACCCCCCTTGCGCACACAGCTCAATACCCTGCCGCCAAGCGCTTGTCGATTTCCACTTCCATCATCCGCTGCACCAGGGTGCGCTTGAATCCTACCGTATTCTCCAACGCTTGGAAGTAATTCTCCAGATAACTTTCGGCGATCAGGCCGACCACCATATCGCTCACGCGCTTAAAAGCCGCATACAATTCGAGCGCTTCCTCCCGCGGCAAAGCTTCTAGACTCTTGTGTAAAAACAGCTCCTGCACCCTGCTCATCATGCCGATCATGAAACGGTTGGGCACTTTGCGCTTGATGTGGACGACGCCGACGAACCATTGATGCGACCAAAACTTTTTGTCAAGTTTTCCCGAAGCGATTTCCAAATACCATTCGCGCAGCGTTTTCTCCCTGGCGGCGCGATCCTGGCCCAAAACGCCGGCGGTAGGCTCATAAGCGTACAAGGTATCGTAGAACGCCTTTACGATCTCATCCGCCCACCTTGAAATCAGCGCTTGGTGCTTTTGCAATACCGCCAAATCCGCTTCACCAAATCCCGTCAAAACTTTCAAATCTTTAACGATTTGCTCGACCATTTTCCACGCCTCTAATAAGCCTAAACAAGCTCGGCGATGCTTTCCGCCGCGCGCTTGACGTCTAAAAAGATCAATCCAAGCTTTGCTTGCGGCTTGGCCAAAACCGTCAAGACCGCATCTCGGCCGGCGTGGGTCATGAGCACATAGCCGCGGCTGCCCTTGATCAAGACCTGCTCCAACTCGCCGCGGGCCAACTCTTGCGCGGTGCGATCGCCCAAGGAAAGCATCGCCGCGCTCATCGCCCCGACCCGGTCTTCGTCCAGGCCTTGCGGCAACACCGCCGCCATCATCAGTCCATCGGTGGAGATGACGCCTGAGGCCTCGATGTCGGCAGAGGTTCCGTTGAGTTCGTTCAAAATAGACGTGAGCATATCGGCACGCATAGATTTACCTCTTTCTCGGTTTTTCAAATTAAGGTTCACGGTCAGTTCAATCAAACCATACCGGCGAGGGAGCATAGCGAGTCATCAAGCTCCACACCAGATGCACGAAGTCTGGATGGTTGAAATGCGGGATCCCGGTCATCACCAAGGCGAATCGATGTCTGCCGATATAAAGCGGCCAGACGCCAAGCCGGCTGTTGCCGGCGGCGTCGATCAGCCCCCACGCCTCGGTACCCAAATTGAGATTCCCCAACAACAGCCCTTGGTACCGGTCCTGCACGCTCAACAAATCGGCGCTCAAGGCGGCCAACTCTTCGGCGGTCTCGTGGGGAAAACCGGAGGAAGCCAGATAAAACCCCTGGCGGTCGGCGAGCAAGGCTTTGCCCGCCTCGACCAAGCTGGATAAAAGCTTGGGGACGATGTCTTCCAAGGGCACGTCCGGCACCGCAAGCGGCGCTTGCAGGCCCTGCACCCAACGCAAGGACTGCATCCTGCGCAACAAAGCAAGCGCCTGATCGGCAGTCTCGCCCAGATACTCTAGGGTTTCCCGAGTCAGACGCGGCGCCTTAGGGCAGCGCAGAAGATTGCACAGCCATCGGCGCTGGGGCGTGTCTTCCGCCCCCGCCACCGCATAATAGGCCCCTGCCGGGGTAGGAAACAAAAACCGATCCTCACGCAGCCTAGCTTGCTTCATCGCCCGCATCCACTTTCAGGCCAGGATCCAAAGTAAACAGCAACGCCTGAACCAGCAAAGAAACGTCCGCCCGCGAGCGGGCATCGACCTCAAACAGCGGCGCGCGCACCTTGAGCTCGTCCAGCAGGCGCTGATACTCCTCCAAGCCGGGATCGGCCTTGATGTCCATCTGGGTAATGCCGACCGCCACCGCGGTCGCGCGGATGAACGGCTCAAACCGCTGCACAAAGAACCTAAGATCCTGGAATGGATTGGGGCGGGCATTGCTGATGAGCAAAATCAAGCCCACCCCGCCGGTGGTCAAGATCTCCCACATGAAATCGAAGCGCTCCTGGCCCGGCGTACCGTACAAATGAAGCTTCTCGCCCCCCGGAAGGCGCATCACCCCGTAATCCAAAGCCACGGTGGTTTCAGGCTTGAATTTGCGCGTCATGTCGCTGGCGGCTGCGTCGGTTTTGATCGGCGGGTCGTCGCTCAGACTCGCGATAGCCGTCGTCTTACCCGCCCCCACCGGTCCGGTGAACAAAAGCTTGTACTGTCCCATCTACGCTATCCCTTCAACAAACGCTGCAGAATCCGCCGCAGCAAGCCTGGATTTTTGGCCGAAGTCTGCGGCTCCTCAAGGCGTGGCCGAGCCGGGGTGGAAACCTGCTCGAGCAGCCCCAAAGCGCTGGCGGCGCTCAAAAAACCAAACACTTCCCCGAACGCCAACCCTAAGAGTTCGGCTGCCTTGCAGGGAGCAACCGGATTTTGGACCAAAAGCGCCGCGAGCCGCACCGCATACGGCGGGCACCAATAGCGGGTCAGATTGGGCCAATGCTTTAAGCGCACCGCTTGATCTGAAGCCAGGCCGAACGGCAAGCGCCCGCCGGAACTCCACCAGGCCACCTTCCACAAGAACGCGTCCATAGGTTGCAGCGGCTCCGGAAGATTGGCAGTTAAGGGTTCTGGTCGGATCTCTACAAGCACCTCGGCCGCCCGGCCGTTGAGGCGGGCAAAGGTCTTCAGCGGCACCCGACAGAAAGCGTGGAGTTTTTTGTCGTCGCCGCCGGTCCAGACCCGTTTGTGCTTGGGGAAAATCAAGATAGGCTCCCATCCTGTCTCCAAGCGCACGACGATGCCTGTCAGGGCGGCTTGGCGATACGCCTTGGCGAGCCAGCCCTGCAGGTAATCGGCAGGGTTGTATTGGCTCGCCTCTTCTGCCCAATTGGAGCGGACGTGGAGGACTTCGCCCCGATTTTTCGCCGCTACGCCAGCGGCGGCGCCATGCACCGAACCGCCGGTTTCTTGGCGTACCACGAGCCGGGTTTTGGGAGCGCATACGCTCTCTAAGGCGCGGGTCAGATCCTCGGCAGTAAACGGCTTTTTTAGCCAAACGAGGCTTTTGTCCTTGGGCTCTTGCAGCGCCATCGCGATCACCGGCTGCTCCGGGTGGCGCTGGCGCCAGTCTGTAAGGAACTTTTCGGCGCCATAGGCATCGAGATCGATGATCCCCACCTCGGCGTGCCCTACCTCCACCAACATCCACTCGCGCTGGCTTCTGCGGATGAAGGCGCGCACCGTTTCTGCAAGCCGATTGCCCGAACCTAATACCGCGATCTTCATTTAAATTTGCACCCCAAGCCGCCTGCCGGCAACACGCCAGGCTTCGTCCAGGTAACCTGCATCGGCAAGCCAAAGAGCGCTTTGGGCAAAGCCTTTGGCATCTTGGGTGGCCAGATAGATCTCCAGCAGCGTTTGCCGAAACTCCGCGCGGTGTGGCTCGACCTTAAGCTGTGCGGCTAGAATTTCCCGCGCTTGATCCAATTGCCCCAGCTCCAGGCAAAGCCGCGCGACGGAGAGTGGATCTTTGCCCGCGCTCTCTTCAGCAGTAGCAACGACCAATTCCGTCTCCCCCCACACGCCGTCGTGGAGCACCGCGCGGGGGGAAAACGGCAGCTGCCGCACAGCAAGGCGTCCGGCTAAGCATTCGGCAAGCGCCATCCGCCGGTCGGCAGCCAACCGCCCTTGCCCCCACGTCAACAGGCGCCGCTTTAAGCTTTCCCCCTTGGCGTCCAACACCCAGAACAAATCGAGCAGCGCCGCATACAGCGCTTCCTCGCCGAGCGCCGCCGCGGCGCGAATCCGGCAGACGTGCAACTCAAGCCTACGCGGCCGGCGGCAAACCTGGGCGGTCAAAAACCCATAGACAGCTTCTAAGTCAACCCCAGTAGGAAACCTGAGCCTGCAAAACGCATCGCGCCAGAAGGCTCCCTCCCAAACTGGGGCGGAAAAAGCGGCAATCAGCATGAGACTGTGCTTAAAACTTTGGACCTTCGCTATCAAGCGTAGTCCAAGCTGGCGAAATTGGAAGTGAAGATATGAATTCTTCAGCGCTTGGCCGAGGAGGGGTACCTCAATTCGGCGAAAGGAAAAGGCATCTGTTCGGTGTTGAAGGTCAAAAACAGCACGATCTGATATAAATAAACGGCCAGCGTCGCGCCGAGCTGGCGGGCGTGGGGGTTGTCCTGGCCGGTCAACAACTTGCTCCCGACCTGGAACAAGATCACCGCCCACAAAATCAGGCGCACGAACCCTAAAATCAGGGCGAACACCAGCATGAAGAAAATCCGCCGCCAGGTATGGGGTTCCTTGAAATGCCGGCTCAACTCTGTGTCCATCAGATGCTCAACATCGCGCGCAAATCGATCAAAGCCGCGTTGGCGTGGGCAATATAGGTAGCCAAAGTCAGCGAGTAGTTGGCGAAGATGCCAAACCCGCTGCCGTTCAACACGACCGGGCTTAAGATGGTGGCTTGCGTGGCTTCAAGCTCGACGATGATTTGATGAACCATGGTCTCGGCGCCTTTTACGCGCAAAATCTCGTGAAAATCCTGCTCCAGCGCCCGCATGATATGCAGCAGCGCCCAACAATAGCCGCGCGCTTCGTAAAAGTGGTCATCTACTTCTAGCCAAGGCGTACGCTCTAAGGGCTTGAACGCCGTGCTGGGTTCGCCGCGGATCGTTAAAGGCGTCTCTTCGTGCAACTTGCTGCTCGCACTCAGGCGTTGGGTGTAGCCTCCCAGACGCTTGGCGAGGATATCGACGTATTGGGTCAGGTTGTCGGCGCGCGCATAAAAATTCGCCCGGCCTTCTTGAAGGCGCTTAAGGTACCTGCGAAACAGATCGATCCCTTTTTGGTATTGGTTTTCGGTGGCGGGCAAAATCCACGATTCGGTCTCGAAATAATAATACGGCTCGGCAACCCCTAAATCCGAGTCTTCGGGCGATTGCGACTGCGCCCGCGAGAACTGGTTGCGCAAAGCGGTGGCCAAATCCCGCGAAGCCACCACGACCCCGAACTCCCAATTGGGCATGTTGTCGAGCAAAACGCTCGGCGGCGTCACATCGTTGGAAAGATACCCCCCCGGTTTGATGAGCAGATAATCCATGTTGTGGATCAACACCGCCGTCGTCCGGGCGCCGACTTTGAGCTCTTTCGGGTCCGTCACGCCGGTCTCTTTTAAGGCGATCTCGGTCACATCGTACGTGCTGGGACTAAAGCACCGATAACTCCAGTACCAGCCCAGCGCAAACAACGCCAGCCCTATGCCGCCTAGGATCCCGCCTAAGCCCCAGAGCCTGCGCTTTTGGCGCGTCTCCTCTTCCAATGCCTCCGACTCGGTCGGAACCGTAGGGATCTCGACCGGTCCCGAATCGCCTAAAGGAGCCTTTGTCTCTGCAGGCGGCACAGTCATCGCGCAAACCTCTCTGTATATCGAGTTTTTTAATTTACCATACTTTGCCGATCAACGCCGACGGGCTCGGGGATGGGCTTGATCGTAGACCTTGGCTAGGGATTGAAAATCCAGGTGGGTGTAAATTTGGGTCGTAGCGATGTCGGCGTGACCGAGCAACTCCTGCACCGCGCGCAGATCCCCGCTGGCTTCGAGCAGGTGGCTAGCGAAAGAATGCCTAAGCAAGTGAGGATGAAGTCGGCGCTCGGAACCCAACCGGCGCCCCCATCGAAGCAGCCGCAACTGCACCCCGCGGCTGCTCATCCGCCGGCCTCGGCGACTGACAAACAACGCGTTTTCTCCTAAAGCCGCGCAGCTCGGGCGAATTTCCAGCCACGCCGCGATCGCCTCCCGGGCGCAACGCCCAACCGGAACCACCCGCTCCTTGCCGCCTTTGCCGGCCCGCACCCGCACCAAGCTCTTGTCTGCGGCCAGGTCGGCCAGATCCAGCGCGACCAATTCGCTCAGCCGCAAGCCGGAAGAATAAAGCAACTCCCACATCGCGAGATCGCGCACTTCCCACGCCGAAGCCGGGGTCACGTCCAAGAGCGCGTGGATTTCCTCGAGCTTCAACGTTCCAGGCAAGGCGCGCGGCGCCTTGGGCGGCCGCATGCGGCGAACTGGGTTGTCCTCCAGTTCTCTTGCCTTAAACAGAAAATCGCACAACCCCCGCAGCGCAGACAGTTCGCGCTGCAAGCTACGCGCGGACAAACCCGCCCGGCGGCGCTCGCTGATGTACCCGCGCACCGCCCCTTCGCTCAAGTCTTGCCAGCGGCAAATGCCGCAGCCGCGGCAATACGCCGCCACCCGCCGCAGATCCAAGGCATAAGCCTTTAAAGTATGGGGCGAGGCCCGGCGCTCGTGCTCGAGCATCGCCAGATAACGCTCAATCGCGGCCGTCAATCCGTCCATTCGATCTCCCCCTCGAACACGAACTCCGCCGGCCCGGTCAAGACGGCCGGCGTGCCGCGTCCCTTCCATTCCACCTGCAATTCCCCGCCCGGCAGGCGCACCGTCACCGGGCTGCGCAACAGTCCCTGCTCTATCCCCACGATCGCCGCCGCGCACGCGCCGCTGCCGCAGGCCAAAGTCTCCCCGACCCCGCGCTCGAACACCCGCAGGCGAATCCGGTGGGAATCGACCACTTCCATAAAACCCACGTTGGTCTGCGCTGGAAACAGGCGATGCGACGAAAGCGCCGGCCCCACCTGGGCTACCGGCGCGGTCGCCACTTCCGGAACCACGATCACCGCGTGGGGATTGCCTACAGAGACCGCACCAAAGCGGACGCTGACCCCGCCGACCTCAGCTTGATACTCGAGGCTCTCCTCGTGCACCGCCAGAGGGATCTCCGCCGGGGTAAACCTCGGCACCCCCATGACTACCCGCACCCGCTCAGCGTCCATCAGTTCCAAACGCATCGTCCCGGCCGCGGTGGCCACCCGGACGGTGTCGCGGTCGATCAACCCCTTGGCGCGAACGAAGCGGGCAAAACAGCGCGCGCCGTTGCCGCACTGGGCGACCTCGGAGCCGTCGGCGTTGAAGATTCGATAGCGAAAATCCGCCGTCGCATCGGACGGCGGTTCTACCAGCAAGACCTGATCGCAGCCGACGCCGAAATGGCGGTCGGCCAAACGCCGGATTTGCGCTTCCGTCAGCGAAACCGACTGGTTGAACGCGTCGATGACTACAAAGTCGTTGCCCAAGGCCTGCATTTTGGTAAATTTCAACCGCATTCGGGTATCTCCTCCCCGCGCCACAAGTCTTGCAAAGCCTCGCGCCGGCGGACAAGATACGCCCGGTCGCCGTCCACCAGCACTTCCGCCGGGCGAGGCCTTGAGTTGTAGTTCGAGCTCATGGTGAAACCATAAGCGCCGGCCGCGCGCACCGCGAGCAAATCGCCCGGCAGGAGCCGCAAAGAGCGCTTGCGGCCCAAAAAGTCGCCGGTTTCGCACACCGGTCCGACGACGTCGTACAGTTTAAGCGGCGCCTCGGCTCTAGGCTGGACCTCGACGATCTCCTGCCAAGCTTGGTACAGAGCGGGGCGCAACAGATCGTTCATACCCGCATCGACGATGGCGAAGTTTTTCACCGGCGTGGCTTTGAGATACTCCACTTTGGTGACTAAGATGCCGGCGTTGCCGGCGATCGCCCGGCCCGGCTCGATCCAGACTTCGTAAGGTTTTTGCGCCAGCCTGCGCAGGATCGCCGCCACGTACTCGGCCGGCGCCGGCGGGGCCTCGTCGCGATAACAAATCCCCAAGCCTCCTCCTAAGTCCAAGTGGCGAAGGACGATGCCTTCCGCCTCCAGGCGCTCGACCAAACCCAACACCCTCTCGAGCGCGTCGAGGAACGGGGAAAGCTCGGTCAACTGCGAACCGATGTGGCAAGAAATCCCGACCACGCAAATCCCGGGCAACTCCGCCGCCCGCAAGATTTCCTCGCGCGCTATGTGCATGCTCAGACCGAATTTATTTTCGTTTAATCCAGTGGCGATGTACGGATGGGTTTTGGCGTCCACGTCGGGGTTGACGCGCACCGCGATCGGCGCTTGAACTTTCAGCGCGCGCGCGATCCGATCGATCCGGTCCAGTTCTGCGCTCACCTCGACGTTGAAGCAGGCGATGCCGACTTCGAGCGCGCGGCAGAGTTCATCTTCGCGCTTGCCGACCCCGGAAAAGACGATCTTGCCCGCTTCCCCACCGGCCTTGAGCACGCGCTCCAATTCCCCGACCGAAACGATGTCGAACCCCGATCCCAGTCGCGCGAGCACATTCAGCACCGCGAGGTTGGAATTGGCCTTGACCGCATAGCAAATCCGGTGCGGATGCGCGCCGAAAGCTTGATCAAAAGCGCGCCAGTTGTGTTCGAGCCCGGCCCGGGAGTAAACGTAAACCGGGGTGCCGTAACGAGCGGCGATCTCCGCCACCGGCACGCCTTCGGCGTGTAATTGCCCCGCTTGGTAGGAGAAAGGATTCATCTAGCGCTTTTCCTGGGTTTGTTCCGACTCCGGAGAGGGAAGATACAACGGCCCTTTCTGACCGCAGCTTGCTTGACCGGCCGCCAACACGAGCAGCAAAACGGCAAACGCGAGATTTCTAGACATCGTTCAAGCCTTTCGTTTATTCATAAATTTGCTCGGGCAACCAAGTGGCTAAAGCCGGCCACAGGGCCAAAATCCCGAGCATGAGCAGCTGGATGGCGATGAACGGGATCACGCCGAGGTAGATATGCCAAGTGCTGACTTGGGGCGGCGCGACGCCGCGCAGATAGAACAGCGCAAAGCCAAACGGCGGGGTCAAAAACGAGGTCTGGAGATTCATCGCCATCATCACCCCGAGCCAGATCGGATCCAAACCCAGTCCCAAAAGCACCGGTCCGACGATGGGCACGACCACAAAGGTAATCTCGATGAAGTCCAGCACGAACCCTAAAGCGAACATCACCGCCATCACAGTAGCCGTCGCACCCAAAGCGCCGCCGGGAAGCTTCGTCAACCATTCGACCACCATTTCATCGCCGTAAAACCCGCGAAAGACGAGAGAAAACAACGCCGCTCCGATCAGAATCAAAAACACCATGCTGCTCATTCGGGTGGTGCTTTGCATCACCTCGCGCAGGCGGGCAAGGTCCAACTGCCGCCGCAGCGCCGCAAGCCCGAGCGCGCCGACCGCCCCCACCGCCGCCGCCTCGGTCGGCGTGGCCAGTCCGCCGAGGATGGAGCCTAAGACCATTACGATCAACAGCAAAGGAGGAACAAGCCCTTTGACCACGCGTCCAAGCAAGCGGCCATGCCTAGCACCGACCGGCCGCGCCGGCATCCACTCCGGCTTGAACCACGCCAGAAGCAGCAAAAATACTAGATAAAGCCCCACCAACACCAACCCCGGCAGCAAAGCGCCGGCGAACAGGTCTCCCACCGAAACGGCTTTGGGGGCAAACACGCCTTGATCGAGTTGGGCTTGACTGTAGGCCGAGCCGATCACGTCCCCAAGCAGCACCAAGACGATCGAAGGCGGGATGATCTGCCCCAACGTCCCGGAAGCGCAGATCGTCCCACACGCTAAGGCAGGATGATAGCCGCGCTTGAGCATCGTCGGCAAAGACAACAGCCCCATCGTGACTACCGTCGCTCCGACGATGCCGGTGCTGGCGGCCATCAACGCCCCGACCACCGTCACCGCCAGTCCAAGCCCTCCGCGCCAAGAACCGAGCAGCTCGGTCAAGGTGTCGAGCAAGTCCTCCGCGATTTTCGCGCGTTCTAAGACCGCTCCCATAAATACGAACAGCGGCACCGCCATCAAGGTCTCGTTGGTCATGATGCCGAACAGCCGGTTGGGCAGAGCCAAAAGGAAAGCCGCGTCAAACAACTCCAACCACGTCCCGAGCGCGGCGAAGAGCAAAGCCGTCCCGCCCAACGCGAAAGCCACCGGATAGCCGCTTAGCAGAACCAAAAACACCGCGGCAAACATCCCCCCGGCTAACGTATACTCGGTCACCATCCTTAAGATTTTGAGCGATCAAGAAGGACCAACAACGCCTTGCCGCTTTGCGCTACCCCTTGCAGCAGCAAGGTGCCGGCAAATCCCAACAGCGCGCTTTTGAGTACGAACACCAAAGGCAATCCGCCCGTCTCGTGCGAGCCTTCGCGAATGGCCCAAGAAGCCAAGACATAATCCCAACTGCTCCAAACCACAAAAGCGCAAAACGGGATCAAAAAAAGCCAGGCGCCCAGCAAATCGACCCAAGCGCGTCCCTTCGACCCAAAGCGCTGATAGAAGATATCCACCCGCACGTGGGCATCGTATTTGAGCGTGTAAGCGGCGCCGAGCATAAACAGCAACGCGTGCATATAGATCGCCGCCTCCTGCAGCGCGATCCAGCCAAGGTTAAAACCGTAGCGCAGGACCACGACCGCAAAAGTGACGCTCACCATCCCCAAAGCCAACCAAGCCAGGGTTTTTCCTAGCCACTCGTTCAAGCCATCGACGGCTCGAACAAAACCGGCGATAATCGTACAAAGCACGCGCATTCTCGAGACTATCGTAAGCTGACGCAATTTGCCCAATTATAAGGAAAAGAAATCGCCTCTGCATGAACCACTCGCCCTTAGCTTGGACGGCGTTACCGCTTGCCGACACTGCAGGCTTGGACTTTGCCACCACCGCCGAATTGGAACCGTTCCCCGGCGTGCTCGGGCAAACCCGCGCCGAGCAAGCATTGCGCTTTGCCATCACGATGGCTTCGGATTACCACGTTTACGCCATGGGGGAACCCGACAGCGGTCGCTTGACGCTTATTCTGGCCTTGCTCAAGGAGGCTGCCCGCGCCCGTCCTACGCCCGAGGATTGGATCTACCTCAACCGGCTCGACGAACCGCGCGAGCCGATCGCCGTCGCGTTGCCGGCCGGCCTGGGTCGCCAGTTTGCCGCCGACATGGAGGCCTTGCTCGATCAGCTGCTCGACACCGTCCCAGCCGCTTTCGAAAGCCCTTCCTACCAGCGCCGCAACCACCTCATCGAGCGCGAATTCAACCAGCGCTACGAACACGCTTTCAACCAACTTGAGCACAAGGCTTTGACGATGAACGTCGCGGTTTTCCGCGACGGCGACTCGATCACCTTCACTCCCTTAAAGGAAGGCGCGCCGCTGGACGAGGCGGAATTTGCCCAACTGTCCGAAGCCGAACGCGACGCGTTCAACCGCGCCGTGGCCGAGCTGGAAGACTACCTAGCCGACCTGCTGGCCGAACTCCCCCAGTGGAAGCGCGAAATGGCGGAAAAACAGCGCGAGCTCGACCACGCCACCATTCGCCAGGCGATCGACCCACTGCTTAAACCCTTAGAAGAGCGCTATGCGGGAATCGCGGGGGTGGCCGCTTTTTTTGCCAGCTTGCGCGCGGACTTGGAAGTCAAGGCGCGGGAAAAACTTTGCGCCGAAGACCTCGATGAAGCCACACGGCGCAAGAGGCTTCAGGAAGATTACTCCCCCAACCTGCTCGTCACCCACGCCGAAGGCGAAGGGGCGCCGGTGATCTACGAAACCCACCCCAACTATCCCAATTTGTTCGGACGCATCGAATACACGGCCGAACAAGGAGTCATGGAGACCAATTACCGGCGGATTTATCCTGGGTCGCTGCACCGGGCCAACGGCGGTTACTTGATCGTGGAAGCCGACAAGCTGCTTTCCGAAGCTTTGGTTTGGTCAACCCTCAAACGAGCGTTAAAGCGTCGACAATTGCTCATCGAGCGGCCGCTCTATGAACCGACGGGGTTGCTGCCGGCGACTTTGAACCCCGCCCCTATCCCCCTAGACGTCAAGGTCATCGTTGTCGGCGACCGCGAGCAGTATTTTCTGCTTCAGGAATTGGATCCCGAATTCAACGAGATCTTTAAAGTGGTGGCCGACTTCGACGACGATCTTCCCCGCACTCCCGAAACTTTGACGCTGCTCGCCCGATTCTTGGCGCACAAGACCCAGGTCCACCACACCGCCCCCCTTACCCGCCAGGCGGTGCTGCGTTTGGCCAACTACAGCTCGCGTCTGGCCGAATCGCGACGCAAGCTCTCGGCGCGTCTTGGAGAGTTGGTCGATATGATGCGCGAGGCGGAGTGGTGGCGCGCACAGAGTCAAGCCCCCCACATCGACGCAATCCACGTGGAGGCGGCGCTCACCGCCAAGGAACAGCGCGAAGGCCGGCTGGCGGAAGTGCTCCTCGAGGATATCCTTACGGGAATCATCCTCATCGACACCGACGGGGCCGCGGTCGGCAAGATCAACGGCTTGACCATCTTGGAGACGGGGAAACTCAGCTTCGGTATTCCAGCGCGCATCACCGCCACCGTCTATCCCGGCTCCAAGGGCATCGTGGACATCGAGCGGGAAGTAAGCCTTGGTCAGCCGATTCACTCTAAAGGGGTAATGATCCTATCCGGCTATCTGGGACACAAATACGCCTCCAAGTTCCCGTTTGCGATCTCCGCCCACATCGCTTTGGAGCAGTCCTACGGCTACATCGACGGCGACAGCGCAGCCCTGGCTGAAGTTTGCGCCTTGATCTCGGCGCTCACCTGCGTTCCGATTCAACAGCGCTTTGCGGTCACCGGCTCGCTCAATCAATACGGCGAAGTGCAGGCAGTTGGCGGAATCAATCAGAAAATCGAAGGTTTCTTCCGCCTCTGCAAAGCTCGTGGATTAAGCGGCAATCACGGGGTCATTTTCCCGGCCGCCAACCTCAACGATTTGGTGCTCAAAGACGAGGTGATCGAAGCGGTCAAGGACGGTCAGTTCCATCTCTACCCGGTAGACTGCGTGGACCAAACCCTTGAGCTCCTTACTGGCGTGCCTGCGGGTACCCTTGATGCGGCGGGCAACTACCCTGAAGATTCCATCAACGGCAAGGCGGTAGCGCGCCTGCAGGAAATCGCCGCGCTGTACGAGCACGAAGCCGGCTTGCCTGCAGGCGACTGAACGCCGTGCTACAATGGGCGCGTTAACCTAAACTCGCTTACCCCATGCGTGCTGTGGTTTTACTGCTTTTTCTTGCCTTAGGCGGCTGCGCTGACCTTTCCACCTTCGCGCACCCCCGAGTTTCCCTCGCCGATTTGCAGCTTCGTGGCGGCAGGCTTCTGGCGCAGGATTTCTTAATCGGCTTGCGAATCGACAACCCCAACGCGTATGGCTTCAAGCTCAACGGCGCGGTCGCCGACGTGTTCCTCAACGGCCATCTCTTGGCGCGGGGTTTGAGCAACCATCCGGTCGAGGTGCCGGCCTACGGTCAAGCCGATTTAAATCTAATCGCCACCGTCCAGACTTTCCAGATTCTGCAGCAAATCTTGAGCGCGCAGCAGAGCTTGGCTTACCGCATCCAAGGGCATTTAAGCCTAAGCCGAGGTTTCAGCCGCGACCTTCGGATTCCGTTCGAAACTCAAGGCAGCTTGGATTTTGCGCACTTCCTCGGCGAGCAAGATGGCCTCTGATCCGATCCTTCTGACCGTCACCGACCATCGCCGCGACCTGGCCGGGTTAACTTACGTCTACCCCGTCGTGTCGCGCCGCGCCGGCGGCATTTCGGTAGGGATTAACTTCAACCCCAACCGCGCCTGCAACTGGCGCTGCATCTACTGCCAGGTGGCCGGCTTGCAACGCGGCACAGCCCCGCCGCTCGATCACCGGCAACTCAAGCAGGAGCTTATCGGCCTGCTCCGGCGGATGCAAAACGGCGACTTTTACCGGCGGTTTCAGGTGCCTGAAGCCTACCGAACGCTGAAAGACATCGCCGTCTCCGGCGACGGCGAGCCGACTACTTTGAAAGATTTCGACGCCGCCATCGCCACTTTGGAAGACGCTTTAAGCTCGGTTCCTTTGCCTATCCCTGCTAAAGTTCTCATCACCAACGGCAGCCTCATTCATCGCCCGGCGGTGCAAAAAGGCCTGGCCCGCTGGCAAAAACTCGGCGGCGAGGTCTGGTTCAAGCTCGACTGCGCCACGCGCGAAGGGCTAAAGCGCATCAACGGCGCGGCCATCGCTCCTGCCCGGATGCTGGCCAATCTCGAACTTGCGGCCGCGCTTTGCCCGGTGTGGATTCAGACTTGCGTATTCGCCCTCGACGGGCAACCGCCGCCGTCAAGCGAGCAAAAGGCGTACTTGGACTTTTTAGCTCAAGCGCTAAGCCGCGCCATTCCCATCCAGGGCGTACTCCTATACGGTCTGGCCCGGCCTTCTAGGCAGCCCGAGGCCGGCCGCCTTGGCCCTTTGCCGGTGACGTGGATGCACGAGTTCGCTGAACGAATCCGCGCGCTGGGCATTTCGGTCCAATTGACGCCTTAAAACCCGATTGATTTTAGGCTTTTTTCGCTTACACTAGGCAAGCGTCCATTCCATATAAAGATTGAGGTCACCCCATGGAATACCGCGTTTTCGTCCACACCAATCACAAGCAATGGCTGGGGGCGGTGGTGTCCGCCTACAGCATGAAGCGCAACTCGCCCAACGCCGATAAATTCACGGTCGAGATCATCCACCACAAGGATTATCCTTTCCTCCACGCGCGCGAAGGGCAGCTTTACCTGCGCGACAAACAAAAGCGCGTCTGGCTCAACGACGACCTGCAATCCTTTACGCCCTTGCGTTTTATGCCCCCTCAGCTGATGAATTATCAAGGCCGAGCGGTGGTCGTCGACCCCGACGTGTTTGCGGTGGGCGACGTGTGGGAACTGCTTTCCCGCGACATGGGAAGGGCGGCGATCCTGTGCCGCCCGCGCACCGGCCAGAAAGGCAAGGAGGGGTGCCTAGCGAGCAGCGTAATGTTGTTGGATTGCGCCAAGCTCACCCACTGGAACGTAGAGGAAACTTTCAACAAACTGTTCACCTTTGAAGTCGACTACATGGACTGGATTTGCCTACGGCTCGAACCGCGCGAGGCGATCGAGCTGTTCGAGAACGAATGGAACGACTTTGACAAACTGACCCCCAAAACTAAAATGCTGCACACCACCAAGCGCAAGACCCAACCGTGGAAGACGGGGCTGCCGGTGGATTTTCGCCCGGCCGAGAAGAACAATCTCTGGGGCCTCATCCTGCGCGTCCGCCGCCACCTGTTTGGCGAATACGCCTTCCTTGGCCGCTACCAAAAGCATCCCGACCCCAACCAGGAGCGCTATTTCTTCGGCCTGGTCAAAGAGTGCCTAGAGCAAGGCATCGTCAGCGAAGACCAGATCCGCGCCGAGATGGCGCAAAACCACGTGCGCCACGACGCTCTCGAAGTCATCGCGCGCGTCGAACCCCTGTTGCCGCCGCCCCGCCATCCTTTGGGATGGGACGCGCCGGCGGCCAAGGCCGCCTAAAACGGCTTTATAAAAGCGCTTTGACGCGGGCAGCAGTGGAAGTCAGCTCGTCCAAAGGCGGGGGCACCGGATTCGAAAACGCCTCTCCCAGCCACACGGCCCGACCGGATTCGATCGCTGCCCCAAGGATCCGACAGACGTCGCGCCGCAAGCGGCGCGGCGCCAGGCGCAATCCCAACGCGCTGCGTAAGGCGCGCCACCTCTCCCGGTCCCAAAGGGGGCGCGGTTCAGGCGCCAGGGGCGCCTCGGGACGCATGGCAAAGCGCCCGGCGCCGAAAGGAAAAATATGCACCGGTTTTGCGGTAAAGCACGCCTCGGCCAGCATCGACATGCTGTCGCCGGTGACCACGATTTCCTCCGCCAAAGCAAGATAGGCAAGATAAGGGTTTTCCTGCTCCCCCGCCCGCCAAAAGTGGACTTCCACCGGAGCTTTGAGCGCTGCGAGCAAAGCCTTGGCGGCTTCGGGCGAGGTCCTGGCGCTGGTCGTCACCAAGACCGACGCGCCCTTGCGACGAGCCAGTTCGTTTACCCCGTGCGCCAGCCGGGAAGCCGCCTTGGCGTCGAAGATATACGGGCCGCTGGAGCCGCCGACCAAAAGCGCAAGATAAGGCCCAGGCACCTTTAGCCGCGGACGCCAAAATTCCGCCGCCTGCGCCAATTTCTCCGCGGTCAGAGCGTGCAGCGGAAAAACGTTGCAGAGCACGTTCGGCAACGGCGGCAGAAAGTACTGCGGCGTGGTCACGATCAAATCGAAGTGGGAAAGCCTGGCCCACGGCCGTCCCAGATGCACGATACGCACCCGATGGCCGACTTTAGCCGCTTGCTTGCGGATCCACAGCGCCACCGGCTCGTTGCGGCGACCGGCGGTCAGGAGCAAATCCGGCCAGGGGGGAGTAAGAGGATCGCTTGCGCCTTGGTCTATCCCCAGCAAGCTTGCGCCAAAACGCCCTACCAGCAATTCATACGGCCGATAATTTAGCCGCTTGCGCGCATACGGCCACCCCAGCGCCTCGGCCAGAGCGATAAGTTGCTGGTTGTCCCCAGGCTTTTGGCCGCACAGCAGCCAAACCCGCGGTACCTCACCGGATCGGTTATAATTTTTCCCTTGCATGGGTACTCTAGCTCGCCATCGCATCGCTTGGCTCATCGCGCTGGTCCTGGCTTTCTGGCTGCCTAAGGGCCGTGCGGAAACCGTATTTATCGCCTATTTGGGTCAAGCGCGGGAGGATCTTAGGCCGGCGACCATCCATCTCAAGCCCTTGTACCCAGACCTTGGGATCCGCGGGGCGGAGTTAGGGATCGAGGACGACAACACCACCGGCCAATTCACCCATCAGGCTTTCCGCCTTGTGGGAGCGGTGCTGGCGCAGGGCGAAGACCCAAAGCGCGCGTTCTATTTCCTGCGCCAGGCCGGTTTCCGCCATATCGTGGTCGACCTGCCGGCGGATGCGCTCCTTAGCCTGGCCGACTCTCCCGGCGCGGAAGACGTTCTATTGTACAACGTCGGCGCCTACGACGACCGCCTAAGAGGCAAAGACTGCCGCGCCAACGTGCTCCACACTCTGCCTAGCCACGCCATGCGCGCCGACGCCCTGGGCCAATATCTGAAAAAAAAGCGTTGGGAAAAGTGGTTTCTGGTGCCCGGACCCATGCCGCAGGACCGGCTGTTCGCCGCGGCTCTAAAGCGCGCCGCTTCCCGCTTTGGGATCAAAATCGTCGCCGAAAAGCCCTGGACCCATACCTACGACGCCCGGCGTACCGCAGAATCGGAAGTTTCCGTGTTCACCCAAGGCGCCGATTACGACGTTTTGCTGGTGGCCGACGAGGCCGACCTGTTTGGCGCTTACTTTCCTTACCGCACCTGGCTGCCTAGACCGGTCGCCGGCACGCACGGGCTCATCGCCACCGCCTGGCACCCGGCGCACGAACAGTGGGGGGCGGTGCAGTTGCAAAACCGTTTTTACAAGCTCGCCGGGCGCTGGATGCAGCCGGAAGATTACGCCGCCTGGCTGGCGGTGCGCGCCATCGGCGAGGCCGCTACCCGCACCCAGAGCGTCGATTTTGCCCAGATCCGCGATTATTTGCTCAGCGAGCAGCTGGCGCTTCCTGGGTTTAAAGGCGTGCCGCTGTCGTTTCGACCCTGGGACGGGCAACTGCGCCAGCCCATCCTGCTGGCCGACGCCTACGACGTGGTCGCCGTCGCACCGCTGGAAGGCTTTTTGCACCCGGTGAACGAATTGGACACCTTAGGGTATGATAGGCGCGAGACCAAATGCCGCCTTAAGCGTTGAAGGAGAAATTATGCGTCTTTTGGGGCTTACGATTTTGCTTTGCCTTGCTCTGCCGGTTCTGGCCGATACGGTCTTGGTCACCTTGGAAAAGGACAACGCTTTGGCCGTCGTCGATGGCGCCGATCTTACCCTGACCCAAACGCTAAAAATCGGCCGCCGGCCAAGGGACATCAAACTCAGCCCGGATTACCGCAAGATCTACGTGGCGGCCAGCGACGACGACGCGATCTTGGTGCTGGATGCGCAAACCTACCAGCGCCTTGGCGCCTTGCCCTCGGGCAAAGACCCGGAGACCTTCGCCCTCGACCCCAAAGGCGAACGCCTCTACGTCTCCAACGAGGACGACAACCAAGTCACGGTGATCGACCTCAAGACCGGGCAAGCGATCCAAACCATCCCCGTCGGGGTAGAACCCGAAGGCATCGCCGTCAGCCCCGACGGCCAGTGGGTGGTAAGCACCTCAGAAACCACCAACATGGTCCACTGGATCGACCCCAAGACCTTAAAGATCGTCGCCAACACCCTGGTCGACCCAAGACCGAGAGCCGCGGCTTTCACCCCAGATAGCCAGCAGCTTTGGGTGACTTCGGAGATCGGCAGCACGCTCACCGTCTTCGACGTGGCCAGCAAACAGGTGGTGAAAAAGCTCAAGTTCAGCATTCCCGGCGTTCCCCAGGCCTTGGTGCAGCCGGTGGGGGTCGTGATCGACCCGGCGCGCCGCTACGGCTACGTGGCCTTGGGACCGGCCAATCGGGTGGCGGTGGTGGACGCGCAAGCGCTTGAAGTGGTCGCTTACCTGCTAACCGGCAAGCGCGTCTGGCAACTGGCCTTCTCCAGCGACCAAAAGCGGCTGTTTACCACCAACGGCGCCAGCCACGACATCACCGTGATCGATACGGAAAAGTTAAAGCCTATAAAATCCATCGCCGTCGGCCACTACCCTTGGGGGGTGGCGGTCAGGCCATGAAGGAGGCGCTCGCCGTCGAACACGTCCACTTCGCCTACGGCCACAAACCGGCCTTGGACGACGTCAGCTTCCGTGTTCTCCCCGGCCAGTGCGCCATCCTCTTGGGGCCCAACGGCGCCGGCAAGACCACCTTGTTCAATCTGATCACCCGCCTGTTCGACAGCCCCACGGGTTCCATCCGCATCGCCGGTTTAGACAACCGCCGCCACTCCTGCCAGGCCTTGGCCCAGCTAGGGGTGGTATTTCAACAGCCCACGCTGGATTTGGATCTGAGCGTGCAGCAGAACCTGCGCTACGCCGCCGCTCTCCACGGCTTGAGCTCCCGAGAGGCCGAGCGCAGGATCGCCGAAGAACTGGCTCGCCTGGATCTGACCGCCTACCGCAGCGCCAAGGTCCGCGCCTTGAGCGGCGGCTGGCGCAGGCGGGTGGAAATCGCCCGCGCCTTGCTCCACCGCCCCCGCCTGCTGCTTTTGGACGAGCCGACCGTGGGGCTGGATATCCAAAGCCGCCGGGCCTTAGTGGAATATCTTCACCGCCTGAGTCAAGAACAAGGCATCGGGATTCTCTGGGCCACCCATCTTTTGGACGAGGTCTGGCCTTCCGACCAACTGATCGTGCTGCATCGAGGGAAAGTCTGCGCCGCCGGCGCGGTCGCCGAGGTCGTCCGGGAAGCGCAGGCCGAGACCTTGACCGAAGCCTTTCAGACGCTGACCGCGGAGCGTTCGGCATGCGCTTGATGCATTATCTACGCGCCTTGAACGCGATCGTCGGCCGCGAGCTGTTGCGCTTCATCCACCAGCGCGGCCGCTTCATCGCCGCTCTGGTGCGGCCTCTGGTGTGGCTGTTCATCTTCGCCGCCGGCTTTCGCGCCACTTTGGGGCTGGCGGTCATTCCGCCTTACTCGACCTACATCCTCTACGAGGAATACATTACCCCTGGGCTGACGGGGATGATCCTGCTGTTCAACGGCATGCAAAGCTCGCTGTCTATGGTCTACGATCGGGAGATGGGCAGCATGCGCGTTTTGCTCACCGCGCCCCTGCCGCGCTGGTATCTGCTCTTTAGCAAGCTGCTCGCCAGCACTTTGGTCTCGGTGCTCCAAGCTTACGTCTTCCTGGCGATCGCTTGGGCTTATCAAATCCAAGCCCCGCCCTTAGGGTACCTCGAGGTGTTTCCGGCGCTGGTTTTGAGCGGCCTGATGCTCGGGGCTTTGGGGATGCTGCTGTCCTCGTTCATCAAGCAGCTTGAGAATTTCGCCGGGGTGATGAACTTCGTCATCTTCCCCATGTTTTTCCTCTCTACTGCCCTGTATCCCTTGTGGCGACTGCAGGAAGCCAGTCCTTGGTTAGCCGCCTTAGCTCACTACAACCCTTTCTCGCAGGCGGTGGAGCTGATCCGCTTTGCCCTCTACGGCCAGTTTGAGCGGTACGCTTTCCTCTATACTTTAGCGACCATGACGCTGTTTTTGATCTTGGCGGTATGGGGCTACCATCCGTCCAAAGGCATGATGACGCGGAGAGCCACATGACTAAACCCACCTGGTTGGTAACCGGCGGCGCCGGTTTCATCGGCGGCAACTTCGTCCTGCGCCAGATCGCCCGCGGCAGAGCGCGAATTGTCAACCTGGACGCGCTCACCTACGCCGGCAACCTGGATACCTTGGCGGCGGTGCTCGATCATCCCGATCACGTCTTCGTCCAAGGCTCCATCGGCGACCGGGACAAAGTTTTGAGTCTGCTGCGCGCCTACCGCCCTACGGCGATCATCAACTTCGCCGCCGAAAGCCACGTCGACCGCTCCATCGACTCCCCGGCGCCGTTCATCCAGACCAACGTGGTCGGAACCTTCGAACTCTTAGAGGCCGCCCGCCGTTACTTCCGCGATCTGCCTGAGACCGAGCGGCAGCGCTTCCGCTTTCTGCACGTCTCGACCGACGAAGTCTACGGCTCGCTTGGGCCCACCGGCAAGTTCACCGAGGAATCCCCGTACCGTCCCAACTCCCCTTACTCGGCCTCCAAAGCCGCCTCCGATCATTTGGTGCGCGCCTACCATCACACCTATGGCCTTCCGACCTTGACCACCAACTGCTCCAACAACTACGGCCCCTACCAGTTCCCGGAGAAGCTCATTCCCCTTATGATCCTCAACGCGATCGAAGGCAAGCCTTTGCCGGTCTACGGCACCGGTCAGAACGTGCGCGACTGGCTCTACGTCGAAGACCACTGCCGGGCGATCGAGCGCGTGCTCGAGGCCGGTCGGCCAGGCGAGGTCTACAACATCGGCGGCGGCAGCGAAAAGACCAACCTTGAGGTGGTCCAGACCCTCTGCCGCCTCCTCGACGAACTCCTGCCCCATTCTCCCTACCGCCCTCACGCGCAGCTCATCGCCTTCGTCGCCGACCGTCCCGGCCACGATCTGCGTTATGCCATCGACGCCTCCAAGATTCACCGCGAACTTCAGTGGTCGCCGGCAGAAACCTTCGAGACCGGGATCAGAAAAACCGTGCGCTGGTATTTGGAGAACCAAGACTGGTGCCGGCGGGTCACCGACGGCAGCTACCGGCGCGAACGCTTAGGGGTACTGGCATGAGAAAAGGCATCCTCCTCGCCGGCGGCGCCGGCACCCGCCTGCATCCCTTGACCTTGGCGGTGAGCAAGCAGCTTCTGCCGGTGTACGACAAGCCGATGATTTACTATCCTTTGGCCACTTTAATGCTGGCGGGAATGCGCGAGATCCTCGTGATCACCACCCCCCACGATGCGCCTTTGTTCAAGCGCCTTTTGGGCGACGGCAGCCAATGGGGCATCGCGCTGCATTACGCCATCCAACCCCATCCCGGCGGCCTCGCTCAGGCGTTTCTCATCGGCGAGGATTTCATCCAAGGGCACTTAAGCTGCCTGATCCTGGGGGACAACATCTTCTACGGTCACGGCCTCACCGGCCTGCTCCAACAAGCCAACGCCCGGAGCGCAGGGGCTACGGTGTTCGGCTATTGGGTCAAAGACCCGCAGCGTTACGGGGTAGCCGAGTTCGACGTCCAAGGCAAGGTAGTAGGCCTGGAGGAAAAACCCAAACAACCCAAATCCCACTGGGCGGTGACCGGAATCTATTTTTACGACGGCCAGGTGTGTGAACTGGCCAAATCCTTGCGCCCCTCGGCCCGCGGCGAGCTCGAGATCACCGACCTCAACGCCAAGTATCTGGCCCAAGGCCAGCTCCACTTGGTGAAACTCGGGCGGGGAATCGCTTGGCTCGACACCGGCACGCACGAATCCTTAATGCAGGCTTCGCACTTTATCCAGACCATCGAGGAACGCCAGGGGCTGAAAATCTGTTGTCCTGAAGAAATCGCCTACGCGCAGGGCTGGATCACCGCCGAGCAGCTCGAACGCCAAGCGGAGCGATTCAAGAACAACGGCTACGGCGCTTATTTAAGGCGCGTCTTGGAGCAAGGGGCGGTCCGATGAAGGTCTTAAAAACGCCCCTTGAAGGCGTGCTCCTGATCGAGCCGGACGTTTACGGCGACGCCCGCGGTTTCTTCATGGAGACCTGGAACCTAAAACGCTACCGCGAGGCGGGCATCCGGGCGCATTTCGTCCAGGACAACCTGTCTTTGTCCCGACAAGGCATCCTGCGCGGCCTGCATTACCAATGGCCGCACCCCCAAGGCAAGCTGGTGCAGGTGCTGCGCGGGGCGGTATTCGATGTCGCGGTGGATATCCGCAAAGGCTCGCCGACCTTTGGCCGCTGGGTGGGGTACGAATTGTCCGAAGCCAATCACCGCCAGCTCTACATCCCTGAAGGCTTCGCCCACGGTTTTTGCGTCTTGAGCCCGGAAGCGTTGTTTGCTTACAAGTGCACCGACTTCTATCACCCCGAAGCCGAACACAGCCTGCGTTGGGACGACCCAGAGCTTCGCATCGCCTGGCCGGTCGCTGCGCCTATTTTGTCGGTCAAGGACCAAAACGGCTCTTTCCTCAAAGACTTACCCGACGAGGCGCTGCCGGTTTTTCGTCCCGATTCCCCGCTTTAAGCAACCACCAAAGCCGCAAGCGGCAGCCGCTTAGAGCGTTTGGCAGCCCGGGTGGGGAACCCCACGCGCAAGAGCATGAACAAAGTTTGCTCGCCGAAAAACGCTTCGGCTTCTTGGATTAGGCGTTGGGCCGGCGTTTGCAAGTGCGCGGGAATCTCGCCAGCGCGCCAGCGCCAAAGTTGGTCGGGTAGCACGAAGTAAGGCTGCACCGCCAAGCCCCGTTCGGTAAGCTCCAGCCACACCCGCTCCATAAGCCTGCCGGCGGCAAGCCACGCCTTAGGATCCTCGCCCACGATGGCGACGGCCGCCCCGGTTTGGGTGAACTGAGCCGCTTCGATGCGCGCCAGCAGCTTGTAAGCGCCAAAGCGGTTGAGCCAAGCCAGCCTCTCCCAGCGGCTCAGAAACCGGCTTAGCAGCTTGCCGCCCGGCGGCAAGGCCAAGGTCTCGACGTCCAGACCCTCCCCGCGCGCGACTTCTTCCTCGGTAAAGCGCAAAGAGCCTGCCAGCCAGCGGTGGATCGCCTCGGTTTGAAAGCGCAGCTGCGAAGCCAAACGCACCTGCCGCGCCAGCCGGGCGATCGCCTTACGGTCGCAGAATACCCAAGCTGAAGCGCCGCCTTCGCGATAGTCGGTGAGGGCTAAAACGGCGTCTTCGGGCAAGGGCGTTCGCGCAAACGGAAAGCGATTCGTGTGGCGGGCGAGAATGGCTTGCGGCAGACGGTCTTGAGCCGGCGCCCGGTCGGGCGCAGGAATCTGCACCAGACAACCGGTGGCGGCAAAATCGGGATACTCCCAAGTACTTCGATCGATCTCTGCAGCGCGCGCGGCTTGGGTGAGGTTTTCCAACAGCGCCCCAAACGCCAAGTGCACCGCCGGATGGGTATGCCCCAAACTGCCGCGGCTTGGCTCGAATTCGACCGCGAAGCGTTCGCCGTCAAAACGAAAGCGCCAAGGCTGGGAATTGTCGGCCGAGGGGGCAAGCCGCCCGGCCTCGGCCAAATAAACGAGCCAGGATGGAAGAGGGTGCATCGCGCGATTGCCAAACAAGGACCTACAGCGTTAAATATAGTCTCTATGGCTATTTTTGGGAAACAGCGCGCGAAAAACCCCAGCCATCCCGTAAGATAAGGCTTTTTCACTGCCTTAAAACTCGATGGAATTTAAAGATTATTACCAAATCCTGGGCGTTCCCCGCGACGCCAGCCCCGAGGAGATCAAACGCGCCTACCGCAAGCTGGCGCGCAAATACCATCCCGACGTGAGCAAAGAGCCCAACGCCGAGGAAAAGTTCAAGGAAGTCGCCGAAGCCTACGAGGTCCTCAAAGATCCTGAGAAGCGCAAGGCGTACGATCAACTGGGAAGCTTTCAGGCGGGCCAAAGATTCAGGCCGCCGCCGGATTGGGAGGAACGTTTTGGCTTTGGTCGCGGGTTTGCCGAAACCGGGTTGGGGGATTTTAGCGAATTCTTCGAGACCCTGTTCGGCGGCTTTCGCCCCCGAAGCATGAGGACGCGAGGGGAGGACTTGCACGCCAAAGTCTATATCGACCTCGAAGAGGCCCACCGCGGCACTACCCAAACCATCAGCGTGCGCATCCCGGAAGCCGATCCGGCCAGCGGCCGCCTCGTGGACCGCAGCAAACAGCTGCAAGTCAAGATCCCGCCGGGAATCTTGGCCGGGCAGAAGATCCGCTTAGCTGGCCAAGGGGCGCCGGGGATGGGCGGGGGACCGGCCGGCGATTTGTATCTGGAGGTCCAATTCAAACCCCATCGATTTTTCAAGGTCGAAGGCAAGGATTTGTATCTCGATTTGCCGATCACGCCTTGGGAGGCCGCCTTAGGCGCCAAAATCGAGGTCCCGACCCTAGAAGGCAAGGTGGCGCTTAAACTCCCGCCGGGGTCGCAGACCGACCAAAAGCTGCGTCTGAAAGGCAAGGGGCTAGGCCATCCGCCGGGGGATCAATACTTGATCCTGAAAATCCACACCCCGCCGGCCGACACCGAGGCAAAAAAGCGCTTTTACGCGGAGATGGCCAAGCTCATGCCGTTCAATCCCCGCCGAGAGATAGGAGGATAGGCCATGGCCGACAACGAGATCTTATTCGGCACGGTGCTGGACGAGCGCTTCCGCCTGACGCTCTGGGAAGTGTGCCAGATCTGCGAGGTGAGCGCCGAGCAGGTCGCCGCGCTGGTCGACGAAGGGGTGATCGAGGTGGAGGGCGAGGCGCCCTCGAACTGGCGCTTTACCGCCTCCGCGTTCGAGCGCCTCAAGATCGCCCTGCGGCTGGAGCGGGACCTTGGGGTCAACCGCGAAGGGACGGCCTTGATCCTCGATCTGTTGGAGGAAGTGAACCGCCTGCGCCGGTAGCGTTTACCCGCAAGCGGCCACTCTTTGCCGCAGATAGCCGGCAAAAGCCTCGGGCGTCATGGGAGGAGCAAAGTAAAACCCTTGCATCACCGGACACCCCAAACGCCCAAGGCACTCCGCTTGCGCCGCCGTCTCGATTCCTTCGGCCACGACCTCGAGCGCCAGCGCACGTCCCAAAGCCACGATGGCTTCAACCAGGGCACGCGTTCTGGGATTGGCGAGATCGCGCACAAACGCCTGGTCGATCTTCAGGACATCGACGGGGAGATGGCGCAGGTGGGCGAGGTTGGAGTAGCCGGTGCCAAAGTCGTCGATCGCCAAGCGCACGTTCTTTCGCCGCAGCGCCTCGAGCGTCTCGAGGATCTGCGGAGTCGGCTGCAGCAGCGCGCTTTCGGTCAGCTCGAATTCCAACACGACGTCCTCCATGCCTTCTATAGCCTTAAGCAGGCGGTCCGCCAAGTCCGGCCGCCAGAGCTGGACCGGCGAGAGGTTGACCGCAAGGCGCTTAAGCTGCCCGCACAGCCCCTGGGCTTGCCAGCGCTGTTTATAGGTAAGCAAAGTTTGCACCAACCACTCGGTCGCGGGATAAATCAGGCCCGACTCCTCGAGCATGGGGATGAACTCGCTCGGCGGCACCGGTTCGCCATGGAAGCGAAAGCGCAGCAGCGCCTCCGCCCCGACCGGGCAGCCTTGGGGATAGCAGACTTGCGGCTGCAGGACGAATTCCAGCTCCCCCCGCTCGACGGCGCGGCGCAAGGCCGCCTCGAGCGACAGGCGCTCTCGGCTCGGCAAAGAGGTGCTCTGATGGAAGAAGCAAAAAGCGTTGCGGCCGCGTTCCTTGGCCTGATACATCGCGGTATCGGCGCATTGGAACAGGGTCTCAAAGTCTTCGGCGTCGTGCGGAAACAAGGCGACCCCGAGGCTGCCGGTGGTGGTCAGATCGTACTCCCCAAGGCGGATGGGCTGGTTGAGGACGGCGCTCAGTTTTTCTACCACCGCCAGCGCTTGAGTGTGCGCCTGGGCGAGGTTTTGGCTTAAGGCGAGCAACACGATCACGAACTCGTCGCCCCCTAAGCGCACCACCAAATCCTCGGCGCGCGTGCACCGCTTAAGACGCTGGGCGATCTCGGCCAGCAAGAGGTCGCCGCTTCTGTGACCTAGGGTGTCGTTGACCCGCTTGAAGTGATCCAAGTCCAACAAAATCAGCGCCAGGCTAAACCCTTGCCGCCGGCTTAAGCTCATGTGCTTTTGAATCTGCTCGCGAAGCAGCGTGCGATTGCCAAGCCCGGTCAGACCGTCGTAGAAAGCCAGCTTTTCGATGCGCTCGCGGTACGCCTTGAGCCAGCGGCTAAGCTCGTTAAAACCGCGTTGCGCGAAGGCGATCTCGGCAATCGGAGAAAACTCGGAAATCTCCGCGTCTTGCCCTTGGGTAACGGCTTCCAGGCTTTTTTCCAGCTCCAGGAGCGGCCGGACGATAAGACGATCCAAAAGGCGGGCGGCGAGCAGCCAGATCAACAGGCTCACAGCCAAAAGCGGAATCAGGCTGGCCGAAAACAAGGCCCAAACCTCGCGGCGCAAGCCGACAAGCTGCCGGCGCAGCACAAGATAGCCGATGGTTTCCTTGGCCGTACCCAGCAGGCCGACTTCCGCCGGGGCGACCGGAGCCGCAATGGGCACCGCGTGCACGACGGTTGGGGGCGACAGCGTCCAAAAGTCGCGCCAGGCAAGCGAGGATCCGGATCGGCAAGCCACCGCGGAGCCGTTTGGCGGCCAGTTGAACTGGAGGCGACAGGAGGAATCGTAAATGCTCACGGTCAGCGGGTCTTCCCAATGCGCGGTCGCCTTCAGCAAGCTCAAAAGGCCGCTTTGGTTTTGCAGATAGACCAAAGGCGCGCTGGCGTCGGCGAGCAGTTCGGCCAGGGCGCGCGCCTGCTGGTCGGCTTCCTTAAGGCGATGGTCAATCTCGATGTTGAAAAACAAACTCAAGCCGCTCAAGCCGCCCGCCAATAAGCTGATCAAGAGCACTCGGTAGAGCCAGGCGTTCAAATGGGTCACGGCGGCCTCCTTTGACTCATGAACCAGGCATTGCTCACCGGCCTGAACCGCCGTGGCGGAACGGGCGGCAGCTCAGCGAGCGGGACGCCCGCCCAAAGCGCCGCCGCGATCTCCGCGACCTGCTCGGCCAAATCTTCAAACTCCCAGTCTAGGGCGTACGTGGCCCCCGCCTCCACCCACTGCGCCGACAGCCCGACCACAGCCACGCCGCGCGCGGGCAAACAGCAGCAGAGCTTGGGCCGCCGTCAGGTTGAACACCCGCCCGTCGCCCAGGATGAACACCGCCCCCACGCTCGGCAACCGCTCGGCAACTGTGGCAAGCTGCTTGGGACTGTCGACGGCGACGGCGTGCAGGCGGATCCGATCGCGGCGCGCCAAGCGTTCCAAGGAGTCGAGCTGGGCCGCAAACCGCGGATCGTACAGCACCGTCAGCTGCGTTAGCTGCGGCAGCCAGGCGCGCAAGGCTTGCCACTGCACTTCCAAAGGATGCATGAGCCACACGCCGGTGGCCGGGGCCAGCTTTTGGATGGCGGCCTCGTCCAGAACCAGCGCGGCGACGATCGGCGTGTTCGGGTCGCGGCGCCGGATCGCCTCGCCTGCCTTTTGCCCCAGGGCGATGAAAAACCGCGGGCACGGCGAAGGCGGCTCGGCCAGCGGAATGCCCCGGGCGCGCAGCTTGGCGCGCAAGAATTCCGCCACCTCGGTGTAAGGCGGCACCGGGTAGGAAAGCTCCAAATCGACCGCGTCTTCGGGACAAGCCCACGCCGCTCCAAACCAGAGGATCGCCAAGCATAGCAGCCGCCTCATGGCCAGCGGTACTCCAAACGCGCCTGAAAAGTGCGGCCGTCTTGCGGGATCTCGACCGGCAGGATCGGCGCAAACGGCGGGTCGCGGTAGGGACGATCGAGCGCGTTGTAAAGCGAAAAGCCCACGGTCAGGCCGGCGACAGGCTTGAAGGTCAGGGTGAAATTGAGCTGCAAGTGATCGCCGCTCTGCCCGCCCAAACCGGTAGGGCGGCGACCCACATAGTTGGCCTCGGTGGCAAAAACCAAGCGCTCGCCCCACAGCGGCAGCGCGAGGCGACTCTTGATCAAATGCCGGGGACTGTCGGGCCAGCGCCGCCCCTTGGCATCCTCTGCGTTCGCCAGGCTGTAAGAGAGCTGGCCCGACAGCAGGCCCCAATACGCCTTGCCCACCGCCTCAAACCCCGAGGAGCGCATGCTGCCGGAATTGACAAAGCGGCTGATGCCCCCGGCCTGCCGGAGTTCGATCAGGTCCTCCAAGCGGTAGTGAAAGCCCGCCAGGCGCAGAGCAAAGCGCGCCCATTGCCGCTCCAGCACCGCTTCGAAGGTATGAACGTGCTCAGGGCGCAGCTTGGCGTTGGCCTGCCAGGTCCCCTGGCAGCAGGCGTAGTCGCTTTCGAAGGCGTTAGGAGCGCGGAAAGCGCGGCCGTAAAGAATCTTCACCGTCGTGTCCGGGCGCGGCGACCAAATCAGCGCGGCGCGCGGGTTGAAGGTCGGGTCGCGGATGCGCGCGTAGTAGTCAAAGCGCAAGCCGGCCACCAGCGCAAGCGGCGGGAGAAGTCGCCACTCGTCCTGGACAAACGCCGACGCGACGTGGTTCCGGCTGCGGTTGCGCGCATGCGCTGTCTCGCCGGGGCGGTCGAAGTTGTCCATGCGCTCTAGGTAGCTGGCGCGGTATTCGCCGCCAATTAGAACGCGGTGGGCGCCCAGAAAGCGCTCGCCCCAAAGCTCCAGCCCGGCCTGTTCGGCGTGCCAGAGATCGCGGTTGACGGTCTCGGTTTGCGGCAAGCGGTCGCTAAACTCGTAGCGATCCCAAAAGAGGCGAACATTGCCCTGCCAGTCGCCCAAAGCGCGGCGGCCGGACAGGTCGGCGTAGGCGCGCCGGTCGTGAAACAAGGTCCCCGGATCGCCAAAGCGCGCGGTCGCGTTGGGCAACTCTTTGGCGCGCTCCATAAACGCGCCGCTAAACCGCAGGTTGCCAAACTCCAGCGCGCCAAAGAGGCGGCGGCCGTCTTGGCTGTCGAGCTCGCGCGCCCGCCCAAGCTCCGAAAAGCGCAGCACCCGTCGGCCGTCGGCGCGCCAGAGCGCGCCGGAGAGATAGGCGCTGCCCTCGCCGGCGACCGCCGCCAAACCGAAGCGCCCTTGGTAGTTGCCAAAGCTTGCGGCGCGGTGTTCTAACTCCAGCTGCGTGGCTTTGGGGCGTTTGCTGAAGACCTGCACGACCGCCAACACCGCGTTGCTGCCGTACAGGCTCGAGGCCGGCCCCCGCACCACCTCGATGCGCTCGATGTCGGCCATCGCGAGGGGAAAATCGCTGTCCAGACCGGCGTAGTCCTGCAGGCTTTCATTCAGGCGATGGCCGTCGATCAGGACTAAGATGCGGCCGTTGTAGTCGCCGGGGACGCTAAAGCCGCGCACCTGAAGGTGGGCGTAGGCGCGGTCGTAGGTCGCCTGGAACCCCGGCAGGCTGGAGATCGCCTCGGCGACGCTGCGGTAGCCGTAGCGCGCGATGTCTTCGGCGGTGATGACGTCGACGCTGGCGGGGGCTTGCGCGGCCGGCTTCAGGTAACGCAGGGCGGTGGCCGCCGGCGGTGGCTCAAACAACAAGGCGTATTCTTCTTGGGCCGAGGCCAGGCCGGCAACCAGCAGCCCACCCCACACCAGGCCGCGCACGGCTTCTCTCGCACGTCAAGCTTATCCGGCAGGCGATTGTAGCACAATCAAATCCTAAACTGGCCGACGATCTCGGCGAGCTTGCCCGCCTGCTCGCGCAAGTGGGCGACGGCCTGACGCGTCTCTTCCAGCTTGGCCAGGGCGGCATCCACCCCGGCGTGGACCTTGGCCAGGTTTTGGTTGATCCCCTCGCTCACCACGCTCTGCTCTTCCACCGCGCTGGCGATCTGGGCGTTCATCTCCCTGACCTCGTCGATCATGCGGGTGATGTTGGCGAGCACGGTATCCACCGTCCGCGCCTCGTCCATGCTCGCCTGGGCCTGTTCCTTGCTCTTGGCGATCACCTCCACCGCTTGCCGCGCCCGGTTGCGCAGGCGCTCGATGGTTTGCTGGATCTCCGCGGTCGATTCCTGGGTGCGCGAGGCCAGCGTTCTGACTTCTTCTGCCACCACCGCGAACCCGCGCCCCTGCTCGCCGGCGCGGGCGGCTTCGATCGCCGCGTTGAGAGCGAGCAGGTTGGTCTGATCGGCGATGTCGCCGATGATCTTGAGCACCTCGCCGATGCTGTCGCTGTCGCTTTCGAGCTCCTTTAAGACCTGCGCGGCTTGGTCCACCTCCGAGGCGAGGCGGTCGATCTTGGCGATCGCCTCGCGGACCACGGCTTGGCCCGCCTTGACCTCGGCGTCCGTGGCCTGGGAAGCGTCCGCCGCCTTGGTGGTGCTGTGGGCGATCTCCTGCACCGCCGCGGTCATCTGCTGCATGGTGGCCGCAACCTGCGCCAACTCACCGCGCTGATCCGCCGCGCCCGCCTCGGTGGCCCCCGCCAGGCGATCCAACTGGGCAACCTCGCGGAAGAGCTCTTGGCCGCTGTCCTTGACCGTCAACACCAGCTGGCGCAGCTTCTTCATGACTTGGTTGAAGCTGTGCGCCACCCAGGCGAACTCGGTCTTGCCGCGGGCCTCCAGGCGCGCGGTGAGATCCCCCTCGCCCTGGGCGATGTCCTGAAGGCGCAGCCCCAGGTCGGTCAAGGGCTCGACGACCAAGCGCTTGGTGGCAAAAAACAGCCCCGCGGCCACTCCCAGGGTGATCAGCGCGATCAGCCCGGCGCCTTTGCTCACGTTGGCCGCGATCACCGCGTCGGCGCTCGTCAAAGGCGCGATGATTTCAAACGCCCCGTGCAGGTCGCCGACCTTTTTGCCCTCCATCGGATAGCCCAAAACGTCCTTGCCGTCGGCCCGCCCCCACAGGCTTTCCGAGGTCCTGGGGTCGCCGTGGCAGAGCAGGCACTGCTCGCCCAACCGCACCGGGCGAAAATACCTCAAGGCGTTTTGCGCCTCGTCGACGCGAAGGTACTCCTTAGCCTCCGGGTGGCGGGCGAAATAGGCAAGCGCCTCGGCTTCGATGGCGTCGGGAGCGTTGGCCGGATTGCGCGGGTTCTGGCGCGGGGTCTTGAGCTCGTAGCCGTTTTCGCGGGCCTTGATCCGAATGAGATCCCAAGATACCGCCACCGGCACCGCGGCCAGGATTCTCTCCCGCGCTTGCGGCTCGGGAAGCTGGGCCAGAGCGCGAAGCTTATCCGGCGAGAAAATCCCCAGCTCCCATTGCCTTGCGGTCTGTTCGCGCACCGCCTCGGCGACCATGAGCACGTTCTTGGCCCGGTACGCCTCGGCCTCGATCACCGTCTGCCGCTGCTGGCGCGCGTACAGCCAAAGCAAGGCCGCGGCCCCCACCGCCAGCAGCGAAGCTACGACCACCACCAAACGCATGCCGACCGAATGCCGGTTCATTCTACCCTCCTCTACTTAAGTCCTATGGGCAAGCATAGTTCAAAATTTTTCGGGCTGGGCAGGCGATCTCTCCCTGGCCATTTCGAGAAATTGCCGGCAGTAGGCCAGATCGCTCTCGGCCTGGCGCAAAGCGGCGTACAAGGTTCCTTTGACCGGCTCCGGCCCCAAGGGCCTGGCGGCCACATACGCGCGCGCCAGATACTCGGCCAGGGCCCAATCGGGCAGCGCGCACACCCCGCGGCGGCTAGCCACCAGCTGCAGCATCACCGCCGTCAAGGCGCAGGTCCTGTGGCCGGCCGGCTGGACCCCGGCCGGGTCTAGAAACTTGCAAAACACATCCAGCCGCTCGCGTTCCACCGGATAGGTGATGAGCACCTGATCGCGCAGGTCCTCGGGAGCGATCCAGCGCTTGGCGGCCAGGGGGTGGTCTTTGGCCATCGCCAAGAGCACCTCAAAGGCGAACAAAGGCTCGTACGCCACCCCGGCCAGCGCTTGGGGATCGGAGGTGATGACCAGGTCCACGTCTCCGCGCAGCAAGGCCGGCAAAGGCTCAAAGCTGTAGCCTAACACCAAATCCAGCTCCACCTCCGGCCAGGCTTCGCGGTAAGCATCCAGGGTCGGCAGCAGCCACTCGAAACAGCTGTGGCACTCGACCACGATGTACAGCCTCCCCGCCTGCCCCTGCCTGAGGCGGAGGAGATCGCGTTCGGCCGCCAACACTTGCGGCAGCACCTGCTCGGCCAAGGCGAGCAGCCGCTGGCCCGCGGGAGTAAAGCGCAACGGCCGGGCGCCGCGCCGCACCAAGGCGACCCCTAGGGCCTCTTCCAAGGCCTTGAGTTGGTGCGACAAGGCCGATTGGGTAAGATGCAGTCTGGCCGCGGCGGCGGCCAAGCTTCCGGTCTGATGGAGCAAACTCAGGGCGCGCAGGTGTTTGAGTTCTAAATGCATGAATTTTTTTCAATTTAATTTGAAAAATCATCAATTGAATTCATTAATATAGCCGTCCATACTTTCTGCCTCAACGGCAACGAAAGGAGGGGCAACGATGATCCAAGCGCACAACTTAGGTTTCCCGCGCATCGGTCTAAACCGAGAGCTGAAAAAAGCGCTGGAAAGCTACTGGCAAGGCGCCATCGACCGGGAGCAACTTATACAAACCGGCCGGGCGCTGCGCCACAGGCACTGGGAAATCCAGGCCAAGGCCGGGCTGGATTGGATCCCGGTGGGCGATTTTTCTTGGTACGACCACGTCTTGGACACCACCTGCCTGTTAGGCGCGGTCCCCGAACGCTTCGACCATCCTGGCGGGCCGGTGGATTTGGATACTTATTTCCGCATGGCGCGCGGCCGCGCCCCGAGCGGTAAGCCGCAACCTGCGTGCGAGCTGACCAAGTGGTTCGACACCAACTATCACTATCTGGTCCCGGAGTTGACGCCGGAGATGGAATTTTCCCTCGCCTCGGACAAACTCTTTGCCGAATTCGAAGAAGCCAAGGCCGCCCTGGGCGCCAAAGCCAAGCCGGTGCTGCTTGGTCCTTTGACCTGGTTGTATCTGGGCAAATGCCAGGGCGAAAGGTTGGACAAGCTCGCGCTGTTGCCGCGCGTGCTCGCCGTCTACAGCGAGGTCTTAACCCGCCTTAAGACCCAAGGCGCCAGTTGGGTGCAGATCGACGAGCCGATTCTGGCTTTGGACCTCGATTCCAACTGGCGCGCGGCCTTCGAGCGAAGCTATCACCAGCTGCAGGTTCCAGGCTTAAATTTACTGCTTTGCGTTTACTTCGGCCCGCTGCAGGATAACTTAAAGCTCGCGTGCACGCTTCCGGTGGCCGGGCTGCACGTAGACGCGGTGCGGGGGGTGGAGGAGCTGTCGCAAGTCCACGACTGGCTCCCTACGCACAAAGTCCTCTCGGTCGGGATCGTCGATGGACGCAACGTCTGGCGCACCGATCTGGAACGGGCCAGGCAAATCCTTAAGCCGCTTCAAGCCCGGCCGAACCTGTGGCTGGCCCCTTCCTGCCCGCTGCTCCACGTTCCTGTGGACCTTCGCGCTGAAACCGCGCTGGATGCCGAACTCAAAAGCTGGCTGGCGTTTGCGGTGCAAAAGCTGGACGAACTCATCTTGCTCAAGCACGCCCTGGAAGGGCGCCCGGAAAGCGTGGCTGGCTGGGAGGAAAACCAGGCGGCCATCGCAAGCCGCAAGGCTTCCTCGCGCATCGCCAACCCCAACGTGCGCCAGCGGCTCAACGCCCTCACCCCCGCCATGGAACAGCGCGCCAACCCTTATCCGGTCCGCGCCCAAGCGCAGCGGAAAAAACTCAAGCTGCCGTTGTTGCCTACCACCACCATCGGCTCTTTTCCGCAGACTGCCGAGATCCGCAGTCAGCGCTACGCTTTCCGCAACGGCCAGATCAGCGCGGCCGAGTACGAGGCTTTTATTAAAGCGCAGATCGCCGAGGTCGTGGCCAAGCAGGAAGCTTACGGCCTGGACGTTTTGGTGCACGGGGAGGCCGAACGCAGCGACATGGTCGAGTACTTCGCCGAGCAGCTTTGCGGCTTTGCCGTGACCCAAAACGGCTGGGTGCAATCCTACGGCTCGCGCTGCGTCCGCCCGCCGATCATCTACGGCGACGTATGGCGTCCCAAGCCGATGACGGTCGGCTGGATTCAATACGCCCAGTCGCTCACCGAAAAGCCCATGAAGGGCATGCTGACCGGGCCGGTGACCCTACTCAAATGGTCGTTCGCGCGCGACGACCAGCCCCTTGCCGACACCTGCCTGCAGATCGCCTTGAGCCTTCGCGATGAGGTCAAAGACCTTGAGCAGGCCGGAATCGGCGTGATCCAGATCGACGAACCGGCCCTGCGTGAGGGGCTGCCGCTTCGGCAAAGCGCCTGGGCGGAGTATTTAAACTGGGCGGTTAAAGCGTTCCGCATCGCCTCGAGCGGGGTGGGCGATGCCACCCAGATCCACACCCACATGTGCTACTCGGAATTCAACGACATCCTCCCGGCGATCGTCGCCCTCGACGCCGACGTCATCACGATCGAGGCGGCGCGCTCGAAGATGGAACTGCTGGAAGCCTTTGCCGACTTCAACTACCCCAACGAGATCGGCCCTGGGGTCTACGACATCCACTCCCCCAACGTCCCCAACGTGGCGGAGATCGTGGCCTTAATCGAACAAGCGGCGGCCAAGATCCCTATCGAGCGCCTGTGGGTCAACCCCGACTGCGGCCTCAAAACCCGCCAGTGGCCGGAGGTGGACGCGGCCCTGAGCCACCTGGTGGAAGCCGCCCGCACCCTGCGGCGCCGCTATGCCTGACCGGGGCGGCAAGGACGCCGCTATTCCTCTCCGCGATACCAGGCGATGAGCTCTCTCATCGCCTGCCAGCCGGCGTAGATCACTACCGGCGTGATCAGCGCTTCCTGCCAGCCTACATAGCCTGGGGTCTGGTCGGTGAGGACGATCAAAATCCAGCTGGCTACCAAAAGCAACAAAGAACTCAGCACGCGCCCTAACACAAGCCACCTCCTCTAAACTGGCCTCTTTACTTTTAAGCTTAAACCAAGTCCTTTACTTGGGAATTATTCAGGACTAGAATAGTCCTAAAAGTAAATTTAACGAATTTGCAGCCATGTTGCGCCTGAGCAAGTTGGCCGACTACGCGATCGTCATCGCCAGCCACAGCGCCCGGGATCCGAAGCGAACTCACACGGCGGCGGAAATCGCCCTCACCGTGAACCTTGCTTTGCCGACCGTGCAGAAGATCCTCAAACGCTTGAACCGCGCCGGCCTCTTCCAGTCCGAACGCGGTCCTCACGGCGGTTACAAGTTGGCGCGGCGGCCGGAACAGATCAGCATCGCCGACCTCATCGCCGCGGTGGAAGGCCCCATCGGGCTGACCGAGTGCAGCCTGGCAGAGAACCTTTGCCTGAAAGCCCAGGGCTGCACCGTCCGCGGCAACTGGAATCTGATCAACCGCGCGATCCAGGCGGCGCTGGAAACCGTCACTTTAGCCGACATGGTGCATCCGATGCCGCAGGAAATCCCCATTTCCTTAGATTCCCTGCGCCCTTCGGCCCGTTGAATTGGTAAGCGGAGAGTTTTATGGCAGTCAGCAAATCGGATTTAGAACGTCTCTTAACCCGCGACTACCGGCCCGGCTTTGTCACCGAGGTCGAGGAAGATCGCCTGCCGCCGGGTCTTAACGAAGACATCATCTACGCCCTGTCGGCCAAGAAAGGCGAGCCGGAATGGATGACGCAATGGCGCCTTAATGCTTTTCGCCAGTGGCTGAAGCTAGAAGAACCCCATTGGGCGCACGTCGTTTATCCGCCCATCGATTACCAAGCCTTGAGCTATTACGCTGCGCCCAAATCGAAACCGAATGGCCCAAAGAGCCTGGAAGAGCTTGACCCCAAGCTGCTCGAAACGTTTGAGAAGCTGGGCATTCCCTTGCACGAGCGCGCCCGCTTGGCGGGGGTGGCGGTGGATGCGGTGTTCGACAGCGTCTCGGTCGCCACCACCTTCAAGGAGACGCTGGCCCAAGCCGGGGTCATCTTCTGCCCCATCTCCGAGGCGATCCGCGACTACCCGGACCTGGTGCGCCGGTATCTAGGCTCGGTGGTGCCGCCCGGGGACAATTTCTTTGCCGCCTTGAACTCGGCGGTGTTCTCCGACGGCTCTTTCGTCTACGTGCCCAAAGGGGTGCGCTGCCCGCTCGAGCTTTCCACCTATTTCCGCATCAACGCCGCCGGCACCGGCCAGTTCGAGCGCACCCTCATCATCGCCGAGGAAGGGGCGTACGTGTCCTATTTGGAGGGCTGCCTGCCTCCTTGGGAGGAAATTAGCTGCGGTGACGAGATGCGTAACGTACGCGAAGTTGCCCTGGGAGATCATCTGCTCAATGAAAAAGGCGAAGAAACCCAGGTCGCCAAACTGATGCGCCGTGAATACCAGGGCGAACTGGTGGATATCACCCCGCGCAGCACCGGCAACCGCTTCCAGCTCACCCCAGAACATCCTGTTCTCGCGATCCGCCGAGAAACGGTTGGCAGCAGCCCGCGCAAGGATGGGCGCTGGCCGGACATCGACCCGAACAAGCTGGCCCGAACCGAACCGACCTATATACCCGCCGGAGAACTCCAAGAAGGCGATCTGTTGGTCTTCCCTATCAATCAGGTCTGCCGGGACGAACCGGCCCTGAGCGACGATTTTCTACGGCTGCTCGGTTTCTATGTCGCGGAAGGCTGCGTGACCCATCTTAATGGCGGCAAGGCGGTGGAATTCAGCCTGGGGCTCCACGAAACCGAACTGATCGCGGAGATCCAGGCACTCATCCAACGACTGACGGGAAAGAACGCCTCGGTCACCTATGATCGCAAGCGCAATGGGGCTTACGTGGTGGTCTACGACGACGCCCTTTGGTCCCAATGTTTGGAACACGGCGGGCGCTATTCCCCCGGGAAACGCTTTAGCAAAACCATTATGGATCTGCCGCCTCAGCGGCAGAAACTCGTTCTGGATACCTACTATCGCGTCGGCCAAGACGGCAATCTCGTGCGCGCCACGACCGTGTCCCGCGCCTTGGCATTCCAGCTGCAAGAAATGCTCGGCCGCCAGGGTATCTTCGCTTACCTCAACATCCGCAACGCCTATCAAGAAACCCTGAAGGACGGGCGACCAATCCGCCACCAGAGCCACTATACCTTGTTCTACGCAAAGAACACCCACAGCCAGCGCGTCATTCGCCGGGACGGTTATTTCCTGGTTCCCATCCGCAAAATCCGGCGCCAACCCTACGAAGGACCGGTGTACAACCTGGAGACTCGCAGCGAACCCCATTCCTATCTGGTCAAAGGCTTCGCCGTCCACAACTGCACCGCCCCCAAGCGCTCTGAGCACCAGCTGCACGCCGCGGTGGTGGAGCTCATCGCCTTGGCCGATGCGCACATCAAGTACTCCACCGTGCAGAACTGGTATCCGGGCGACGCCGAAGGCCGCGGCGGGATTTACAACTTCGTCACCAAGCGCGGCGAGTGCCGGGGCGCGCGGGCCAAGATCTCCTGGACTCAAGTCGAGACGGGATCGGCCATCACCTGGAAGTACCCAAGCTGCATCCTGCGCGGCGACGAATCGGTGGGCGAGTTCTACTCGGTGGCGGTCACCAACCATTTTCAACAGGCCGATACCGGCACCAAGATGATCCACATCGGCAAAAACACCAAAAGCACGATCATCTCCAAAGGCATCTCCGCCGGCAGAGCGCAAAACAGCTACCGCGGCCTGGTCAAGGTGCTAAAGAGCGCCAAAGGAGCGCGCAACTACACCCAGTGCGACTCGCTCCTGATCGGCGACCAGTGCGGCGCCCACACCTTCCCCTACATCGAGGTCAAGCAGCCCTCGGCGATCGTCGAACACGAGGCCACCACCTCCAAGATCAGCGAAGAGCAGCTGTTCTACTGCCGCCAGCGCGGCCTCTCCGCCGAGAACGCGGTGTCGATGATCGTCAACGGCTTCTGCAAGGAAGTCTTCAAGGAGCTGCCGATGGAGTTTGCGGTGGAGGCGCAAAATCTGCTCGGCGTCAGCCTGGAGGGCAGTGTGGGATGAACCAGTTCACCGCTATCATCAAGAAGGAAGGGGATTGGTGGATTGGCTGGGTGGAGGAAGTCCCTGGCGCCAACGCCCAGGAAAGGACGAAGGAAGAACTCCTCGCCAGCCTGCAGGAAGCCGTCCGCGACATTCTGGAGATCCGCCGGGAAGAAGCCAGAAGACAGGTCGAAGGGAATTATGAAGAAGTTCCTCTGGCGGTATGAAACGCCAGGCATTGATCCGACATTTGCTGCGCCAAGGCTGCGAACTGGCGCGCGAAGGATCGCGACACTCCATTTGGCGCAATCCAGCGACAGGCGATCTGGCTGCTGTTCCCAGACACAACGAAATCAAAGATCTTCTAGCACGAAAAATCTGCAAAGACTTGAGGATAGATCAACCGTCATGACCGAAACCTTACTCAAAATCGAAAACCTCCACGTGGCCGTAGAAGGCAAGCCGATCCTCAAAGGCATCGATCTGAGCTTGGATTTTGGCCAGATTCACGCCATCATGGGTCCCAACGGCTCGGGTAAGAGCACCTTGGCCGGGGTCCTGGCCGGACGCGAAGGTTACGAAGTCACGGAGGGTCGAGTCTGGTACCTGGGCCAGGAGCTGTTGGCGATGCCCCCGGAAGAGCGCGCCTGCGCGGGGATATTTTTGGGCTTTCAGTATCCGGTCGAAATCCCTGGAGTCAGCAACATCTATTTCCTCAAAGCGGCCTTGAACGCCATTTTAAAACACCGGGGCGAGCCGGAAGTGGACGCCATGGATTTCATCGCGCGGGTGAAAGAAAAGATCAAACTCGTCGGTCTAGACGAACAATTCTTGTACCGGGCCCTCAACGAAGGCTTCTCCGGCGGCGAGAAAAAGCGCAACGAGATTTTGCAAATGCTGGTGCTCGAGCCGACTTTGTGCATCCTCGACGAGATCGACTCGGGTCTCGACATCGACGCGCTCAAAATCGTCGCCCAAGGCATAGCGGCGTTAAAATCGCCCCAGCGCGGCTTTTTGCTGATCACTCACTACCAGCGCCTGCTCGACTACGTGACTCCAGACAAGGTCCACGTCCTGGCCGGCGGGCGCATCGTCAAGTCGGGCGGGGCGGAACTGGCCAAGGAACTGGAAAGCAAAGGCTATAGCTGGATCGAACCCATTGAGGCGGTCGCATGAACCTCCCGGCCGAGCACTATCAAAACGCCGCCGAACGCTTAGCTCGCCAAAGCCCATTTTGGCTGGCGGCTTTTCGTCGGCAGGCGCTGGCGCAGTTTCTGCGTTCGGGCTTTCCGTCCCCGCGCGAGGAGGAATGGAAGTACACTAACGTGACCCCGATCGAGCGCAAACGTTTTGCCCTGGCAACCGCCCAAGGCCAGGTCGAGGCCGGCTGGATCCGCGCCAAGCTCCTGCCCGACTGCTGGCATCTGGTGCTGATCGACGGGCAGTTCGCGCCGGAGTTTGCCAAGCTGCCCAAGACCGGTGAAACGCTCGTCGCCGATCTTAAAACGGCTTTGATCCAACGCCCTGAACCGATCGCTAAAGGCTTTGGCCGCGCGGTGGAGCAGAGCCACGGCTTGATCGACTTCAACACCGCCCTATTTCAGGACGGCGCGCTGATCCACCTAAGCGCCGGGGTGCGCCTTGCGCAACCGATTCAGATCCTGCACGTGCAAACCCAAGAAGCGGCCAGCCTGAGCCGCCACTTGATCGTCTTGGAGGAAGGGGCGGCAGCGACCGTGATCGAAACCTACGTCGGAACCGCAGGGGGGCTTTTGGCCCACGTGGGCGAAGCGTTGCTTGGTCCAAACAGCCGGCTTGAGCACTGCAAGATTCAACAGGAGGCCGATACCGCCTTCCATTTCGGCGGGCTGTACGTGCACCAGGGGCCGAATTCGGATTTCCAGCAAACGCAGTTCGCCCTAGGCGGACTCCTGGCGCGCAGCGAAATCCACGTGCGCCTCGACGAAAACAGCCGCTGCACTTTGCATGGCCTGCACTGGGCGAACGGCCGCCGCCACCTAGACAGCCACACCCGGATCGTCCACGCCGCCCCCAATACGACCTCTAGGGAAGTTTATAAAGCTCTGGCCGAAGACTTCGGGCGCAGCGTGTTCCAGGGTCGGATCGTAGTGCAAAAAGGAGCGCAAAAAACCGACGCGGCGATGGAGAACAAAAACCTGCTGCTCTCGGAAACGGCGGAGGTGGACAGCAAGCCTCAACTGGAAATCTACGCCGACGACGTGCAATGCAGCCACGGCGTCAGCGTCGGCCAGTTGGACGAAGACGCTTTGTTCTACCTGCAAACCCGGGGTATTGCCCTGGAAGCGGCGCGCGAGTTGTTGATCTACGGCTTTGTCAACGCGGCGATCGAGGCGGCGCCTCTAGCCCCCTTGCGCGCCTTCCTGCACCAGGAGCTCAACGGGCGCTTTGCGCTGCTCAACCTGGACTCCTCGCCATGACACAGACGGCCTTAAATTCTAAAACCTTTTCCGTCGAAGCGATCCGCAGCGATTTTCCGGCCCTGCAGCAAAGCGTGCGCGGAGCGCCGCTGGTCTATCTGGACAACGCCGCCAGCGCCCAAAAACCGCGCCCGGTGATCGAGACCCTGGCGGAATTTTACGCGCGCGATTACGCCAACGTTCACCGCGGCGTCCACACCTTGAGCGAGCGCGCCACCGCCCGCTTCGAGGCCGCGCGCGACAAGGTCAAACGCTTTCTCAACGCCCGGGCGCGCGAGGAGATCGTGTTCGTGCGCGGCACCACCGAGGCCATCAACCTCGTCGCCCAAGCCTACGCGCGCCCGCGCCTGCAAGCCGGCGATGAAATCTTGATCACCGCTATGGAACACCACTCCAACATCGTCCCATGGCAGCTGGTATGCCAGGAAAAAGGCGCCAGGCTCAAGGTCGCGCCGATCAACGAGCGCGGCGAACTGCTCCTGGAAGAGTTCGAGCGTAGCTTGGGTCCGCGCACCAAGCTGGTGGCGGTCGCCCACATGTCCAACGCCCTAGGCACGCTCAACCCGGTCCGAGAGATCGTCGCCTTAGCCCATCGCTACGGCGTCCCGGTGCTCGTGGACGGCGCCCAAGCGGTGCCCCACCTAAAGGTGGACGTCCAGGATTTGGACTGCGATTTTTACGCCTTCTCCGGCCACAAGCTCTATGGCCCTACCGGCATCGGGGTGCTGTATGGCAAACGCGAGCTTCTGGAAGCCATGCCGCCTTGGCAAGGGGGTGGGGAGATGATCCGCAAAGTGACCTTCGCGGCGACCGAATTCAACGCCCTGCCCTACAAGTTCGAGGCCGGCACCCCCGCCATCGCCGAGGCGGTGGGTCTGGGAGCGGCGATAGACTACGTAGAACGCCTCGGGCTGGAGGCCATCTTCGCCTACGAGCACGAACTTTTGCAGTACGCCACCCGTGAAGCGCTCAAGATCCCGGGGCTAAAACTGATCGGCACCGCCGCCCGCAAAGGCGCGATCCTCTCCTTCGTGATCGAGGGCATTCACCCCCACGACCTCGGAACGTTTTTGGATCATTACGGCATCGCGGTGCGTGCCGGCCATCACTGCGCCATGCCGGTGATGGACTTCTTTAAGGTGCCGGCCACCACGCGGGCCTCGCTGGCGTTTTACAACACTTACGAAGAAATCGACCGTTTGTTCGCGGCGCTCAAAGAGATCATCCAGGTGTTTGGCTGATGTTGGAAAACTTGAGAGAACTGTATCAGGAGGTCGTGTTCGACCACAACCGCAATCCGCGCAACTTCCGCGCCATTGAAGACGCCGACCGGAAAATCGAGGGGTCCAACCCTTTGTGCGGCGACCGCATCACCTTGTATCTTAAATTCGACGGCGACCGCATCGCCGACATCGGCTTTCAAGGCCAAGGCTGCGCCATCTCCACCGCCTCGGCTTCGCTCATGACCGAACTCGTCAAAGGCAAGACCTTGGCCGAAGCAGAGAAATTATTTACGGCGTTTCACGAAATCGTCACCGGCCACGGCGAATCGCTTGCGGCGTTGGGCAAACTGGCGGTGCTCGCGGGGGTGCGTCAATACCCCTCGCGGATCAAATGCGCCACCCTCCCCTGGCACGCCTTGGAGGCCGCGATCCAAGGCAGGCAGGAACCGGTGAGCACGGAGTAAACCCATGGCGACTTCCTGGATCGACGTCTGCAAGGCCGACGAACTGAAGCCTGGCGAGCACGTGGTGGTCGATGTAAACGGGACGGCGGTGGCCGTGTTCAACTTAGGCGGCGCATTCTACGCCATCGAGGATAGGTGCACGCACGACGGCGCGGAGCTCGCCAGCGGCGAGCTGGAAGGCGAGGTCATCGTCTGCCCGCGTCACGGCGCCCGGTTTTGCCTTAAAACCGGGCAGGCGCTCTGCCCGCCCGCCTACGAAGACCTGCGCGTGTTCCCGGTGCGGGTGGAACACGGCCTGATCCAGGTCGGCGACGACCGCGAGGCGTGATTTGCATCGGCACCTCCGGCTGGAGCTACGCCGCCTGGCGCGGGGTGTTTTATCCCGCCGAGCTTAAACCGGCCCAATGGCTTGGATTCTACGCCCAGCACTTTAACGCCGTCGAGCTCAACGCCAGCTTTTACCACCTGCCCAAAGAGGTAGCCGTCCGCCGCTGGGCGGAGCAAACCCCGCCGGAATTTCGTTTTGCGGTCAAAGCGTGGCGAGCGATCACCCATTACCACCGGCTCGCCGATTGCGCGGAGCTTTTGACGACCTTTTTCCGCCGCATCGAGCTTTTTGGGGAAAAACTCGGGCCCGTGTTGTTTCAGCTGCCACCGCGCTTTCCTGCCGATCTGCCGCGGCTTGCGGCCTTCCTCCAAGAACTCCCCAGCGCTTCGTACGCCTTCGCCTTCGAGTTTCGCGATGGCAGTTGGCACTGCCCGCCCGTGTACGAACTTTTAAGCCGCGCCAATGCGGCCTTCTGCGTGTTTGACCTCGCCGGCCTGACCTCCCCCAAAGCCGTTACCGCCGATTTCGTTTACCTGCGTTTGCACGGCCACACCCAACGCTACCGCGGCAGCTACAGCGACCCACTCTTGGCCGCTTGGGCCGGTTGGCTGGCCGCCCAGCGCGCCCGGGGGAAAAAGCTTTGGGTATTCTTCGACAATACCGACGAGAGCGCAAGCGCCGCAGTCGACGCCAAGCGGCTGCAGGCCATTTTAGGCAAACTTTAAGCCCACCCCGACGGTCAATAAACTTGGTAAAATAAATTTTTTAAATTGCCGATGTGCCCTATGGAAGCCTTAGAAATCAACGCCATGACTCGTAAAATCGACGCTCTCAAAGAGCGCGCCCTCAACCTTCGGGGGTATCTTTGACTACGACCGCAAGCGGGAAAGGCTGGAAGAGCTGCTCAAAGAGCTGGAAGACCCTAAGGTCTGGAACGACCCGGAACGGGCCCAAGCGCTGGGTAAAGAGCGGGTCCAGCTGGAGGAGATTGTCTACACTTTAGACCACCTCATGCGCGGGCTTGAAGACGCGGCCGAGCTTCTGGAACTTGCCCTGGAAGAGGGCGATGAGGAGGCGGTTGCCAGCATCGCCGCCGATCTGGAAAACTACGAAAAAACGGTGTTCGACCTGGAGTTTCAGCGCATGTTCTCCAACCCGATGGACAAGAACAATGCGTTCCTCGACATCCAGGCCGGTTCGGGCGGGACCGAGGCCCAAGATTGGGCGGAGATGCTGCTGCGCATGTACCTGCGGTGGGCCGAGCGCAAGGGGTTCAAAACCGAAATCATCGAACTGTCGCCGGGCGAGGTCGCCGGCATCAAAAGCGCTACCCTCAAAGTGGACGGCCCTTACGCTTACGGCTGGCTGCGGACCGAAACCGGCGTCCATCGGCTGGTACGCAAATCCCCGTTCGATTCCGGCAACCGCCGCCACACTTCTTTCGCTGCGGTGTTCGTCTCGCCGCAAATCGACGACGAGATAGAAATCGAAATCAATCCGGCCGATCTTCGCATCGACGTCTACCGGGCTTCGGGGGCGGGCGGTCAGCACGTCAACCGTACCGAATCGGCGGTGCGGATCACGCACCTACCGACCGGCATCGTGGTCCAGTGCCAGAACGACCGCTCGCAGCACAAAAACCGCGCCACCGCCATGCAGCAGCTCAAAGCCAAACTCTACGAGCTCAAGCTGCAGGAAAAGCGCGCCCAGCAACAGCAACTGGAAGAATCCAAAGCCGACATCGCTTGGGGCAATCAGATCCGCTCTTACGTACTCGATCAGTCGCGGATCAAGGACCTGCGCACCGGGGTGGAAATCGCCAACACCCAGGCGGTCCTAGACGGCAACCTCGATCCGTTCATCGAAGCCAGCCTCAAGCAAGGGTTATAATCCGATTGGAAGCGACCGTGAACCACGAGTTAAGCCAGGATCTTATCGCCCAACGCCGCGCCAAACTCGCCGCGCTGCGCGAGACCGCCAACGCCTACCCCACCGACTTCAGGCGCTCGTGCGTCGCCGCCGAGCTCCACGCCCGCTACGGCAAAGAGCCTCCAGAGTTTTTTGATCGCCAGCCGATCCGGGTACGCGTCGCCGGGCGCATGATGACGCGTAGGATCATGGGCAAAGCGAGCTTCTGCCACCTGCAGGATTACTCCGGCCGCATCCAGCTTTATCTGACCCGCGACGGCTTGCCGGACGGGCTGTACGAGCACTTCAAGCACTTCGATCTCGGCGATATTTTGGGCGCCGAAGGGGTGCTGTTTAAGACCAAGACGGGGGAGCTTTCGCTCAAGGTGGACGAAGTGCGCCTGCTCGCCAAAGCGCTGCGCCCCTTGCCGGAAAAGTACCACGGCCTCACCGATCAGGAGACGCGCTACCGCCAGCGCTATCTCGACCTGATCATGAACGAGGTCACGCGCCGCACCTTCCGCATCCGCGCCAAAATCGTCCAGGAAATTCGCCAGTTCTTGATCGAGCGCGATTTCCTCGAGGTCGAGACGCCGATGATGCAGGTCATCCCGGGCGGGGCGGCGGCGCGGCCTTTCGTCACCTACCACAACGCCTTGGACATGCAGCTGTTTTTGCGCATCGCCCCGGAGCTGTACCTAAAACGCCTGGTCGTGGGCGGTTTCGAGAGAGTGTTCGAGATCAACCGCAACTTCCGCAACGAGGGTCTGTCCACCCAGCACAATCCGGAATTTACCATGCTGGAGTTCTACCAGGCCTATGCCGAATACCACGACCTGATGAACCTGACCGAGGAGATGCTGCGCGAAGTAACGCAGAAAGTTCTAGGCGCGACCACGGTCACCTACCAAGGGCGGGAAATCGATTTCGGCAAGCCTTTTAAGCGTTTCACCCTGCTTGAATCTTTGATCCGCTTTAACCCGGGCCTGGCCTCGGAAAATGTGGACAATCTCGAATCCGCCAGACAACTGGCCGCCAAGCTGGACATCCCCATCCTGCCGAGCTTTGGCTTAGGCAAGATCCAAACCGAGATCTTCGAAAAAACGGTGGAACCTAAGCTCCTTGACCCCACGTTCATCACCCATTATCCGGTGGAGGTGTCGCCGCTGGCGCGCCGCAGCGACCACAACCCCGAGGTTACCGACCGCTTCGAGCTGTTCATCGCCGGGCGCGAAATCGCCAACGGCTTTACCGAGCTCAACGATCCGGAGGAACAGGCCGAGCGCTTCCGCGCTCAGCTCGAGGCGCGCGCTTTAGGAGACGAAGAAGCGATGCACTTCGACGAGGACTACATCATCGCCTTGGAGCACGGCATGCCCCCCACCGCCGGCGAAGGGATCGGCATCGATCGCCTGGTCATGCTCTTGACCGACTCGCCTTCGATCCGCGATGTTCTGCTGTTTCCTCACCTTAGGCCGCGCCGTTGAAAATTCCGCGGCGCGCTTTTTAGGCTAGATTTAAACCAAAGCCTAAAAAACCCAACGCAAGTATGGCGCCCTCGACCGGCCCGCGGGTAGCGCCTTGCGAGAACCGACTGCTAAAGCACTGCACGCAAGCGCTTGCCGAAAACAAACTAATGCTGCCTACCATTCCGGACATCTCGCTCAAGATCCGCCGGGCGATCAACGATCCCAAAGCCAACAACCTCAAAATCGCCCGGGTGGTGCAGATGGATCCGGTCATCACCGCGCGCCTGATCCAGATCGCCAACAGCCCCTTATATCGCGGTCGGCGGCGGATCGAAAGCTGCCCCGAGGCCCTCACCCGCCTAGGGTTAAAAGCGGCCCAGCACCTGATCACCAGCTTCGCCTTAAAAGCGGTGTTCAACGCCCGAAGCCGCACGATCCAAAAGCGCATGCAGGAACTGTGGCAGCACAGCAGCTACGTGGCCGCAATCTGCGCCGTGCTGGCGCACAAAACGCCGGGCTTCGACCCGGACCGGGCGATGCTCGCGGGCCTGGTCCACGACATCGGCGCGGTGCCGGTGCTCACCTTTGCCGACCGCCACCCAGAACTTATAGCCCAAGCTGAGGACTTGACCCAAGCGATCGCCAAACTGCGCGGCCCCGTGGGTGCGGCGATCCTGCGCGCTTGGCATTTCCCCGAGGATTTCCAGGCGGTGGCCCAAGAAGCCGAGGATTGGTTTCGCGATCCAGGAGCTCAAGCCGACTACGTCGACGTGGTGGTGGTGTCCCAGCTGCACAGCTTCGTCGGCACCCCCGCGATTCATCAGTATCCGCGCATCGCTACCATCCCGGCCTACCGCAAGCTCTTAGCCGGGCGGCTGGATGCGGAAACCAGCCGCAACGTCCTGGAAACGGCGAAAGAAGAAATCTGGCAGATCCAAAACTTGCTTTTGGCTTAACCCATGGAAGTGCGTTTGGCCCTCATCCCGACCCAGCCGATCTCAATCGCTTCGGGCGCCAGGCAGGAATCTGCCTTATTTCGCCCCGGCGCGCAAGTAATCGCCAAGGTGCTCGGGCAAGCTTCCCCGGGGCGGCTGCTCCTGGAAATCGGCGGGCACCGGCTGACGGCCGAGACCGAACTCAATATCCGTGCGGGGACCCACCTGCAGCTCGAGGTCGTTCAAACCCAACCCAAAGTGGAGCTGAAAGTCCTCGCCGACTCGTCCCCGGCAGCGATTTTAGCCTCCACCCTGCGCCACGCGCTGCCCCGCCAGCTGCCGTTGGCGGAGGCGCTGTCCAGCCTCAAAGCGCTCGCCCAACAAAACCTTGCTCCGTCCTTACGCACCCAGATCGAAGCGCTTTTGCACTCTTTACCTGAGCGCACCGCTCTTGCGCAACCGGATCAACTCGCTTTGGCGGTACGGCTGAGCGGTTTGTTCCACGAGGCTCTAACCGCCTCCTCGACGCCGATACCCTATCCGGATTTGAAAGCCCGCCTGCGCGCGCTTACCACCGCTCCCCCCAACCCCTCTTCCAACCCAGGGCAGCCCCTTGCCGCCGCAGTGCAGCCAAACGATCTGCGCGGCGAAATGCACTCGGGTGTCGCAACCGCCCCAAACCTCCCGTCTACTCCACCGCAGACGCCTGCGATCGGCCCTTCCCCGACAGCGCCCGCAAGCGATACCCTAGAACCTGCAACCGAATCGCCCAGACCTCAAGACGATTCGCTAGACGAATTGCGTCACACGAGCTCGGCCGGCCTTGCGCGCATCGTGCTCAACCAACTCGCCTCCTTGCCCAAACCGGACACCCCCGTGCTCACCTGGCATCTGGAAATCCCGTTTCGCGAGGGCAAGCGCCTGGCCTCCTTGCGCCTGACCATCGCCGGCGAGCCTCCGACTCAAAGCAAAGAGCGCGCGCCTTTGCCTTGGACAGCGGAGCTGGAGATAGAACCGCCCGAACTCGGTCGCATCCGCGCCAAGCTGGTGCTCCAGGGGGAGAAAATCAGCGCTTACTTTCGGGGCGAGACGGAGGCCACCGTGCGCTTGCTCGAACGCCATCTAGGCGCTTTGGCCGAGCGCTTTCACGCCGCCGGCCTCAGCGCGGGAGAACTCCAAGCCGCCGTTGCGACCGGCCAGGATCTGCGCCCTACCCCTCCTTTGCCGATCGCCGGCCCGTTGCTGGATGAAACAGCATGAGCACCAAAGCCGTAGACCTTGCCGTGGCTCTGCACTACGACGGCACCGCCGCACCGCAGGTGGTGGCCAAAGGTCAGGGAGAGCTGGCCGAGCGGATCGTGGCCAAAGCGCAAGAGCACGCCGTTCCTCTACACCGCGATCCGCAATTGGCCAAGCTGCTGGTACAGATTCCCTTAGGCGAGGAAATCCCGCGCGAGCTTTACGTGGCGGTGGCGGAGGTGATCGCCTTTGCCTACTGGCTAAGCGGCAAAGGCCTAAATCACGACTCCCAATAAAGCCTTCGGCCGGAACCTGAGCCGTGCAGGCGCATCAAGAGAGTCGCCTCCTCGTGGCTCAAGCCTAAGTTTTCCACCAATTCCTCCACCTCTGCCCCCTGGCGAATGCGTTCGACTGCGGATTGGTAAGCCGGCTCCTCGCAGCTTGTCTGCTCCATGCGTTCCTTGAGCCAGGCCCCAAGCTCTTCGATCCGGCCCGCAAGCTCGCCCAGCTGCGCCTCGGCCTGGGCCGACAGGGCGCCGAATTCGGCAAAATCCTTGGTCAAGCGCTCCAGGGCCTGGCGGTACTCCTGGGACTCGCGTTCCAGGCGCTTAAGCCTACGCCACAGCCAGAGCCACAGACCGGCCATGATCCCAAGGCTCAAAGCCAAACCGATCCAGGCCAGATCCAAATAACCGATCATACCGATCATTAGGCGAACTCGTCGAGGTGGGGTGGTTGGCCGTCGTCGCGATCTGGCTCCTGCGGTTCCGGCCGAGATTTTGATCTTGGTGAAGACTTGCGCTCGGCAAGATGGTCAACCGGCCGGCGAGGATCGACGGGCTGGATCGGCGAGGTCTTGTCGAGCGGTTTAACCGGAAACATCTAAGCGCTCAATAGTTTTCCATCTCGGCGATCTCCTCGTCGCTTAAGAATTTGTTCAGATCCACGAGGATCAGCAGCTTACCGTCGCGGCTGGTAACGCCCTGGATATAGCGGGCGCGGTCTTCGGTGCCGGCGTTGGGAGCGGCCTCGATCTCTGCCGAGCGAAGTTCCACCACCTCGGCTACGCTGTCTACGAGAATCCCGATCACTTGCCCCGCCGCCTCGACGATCACGATGCGGGATGCGCTATCGGGTTCTTTGGGGGGCAGACCGAAGCGGCGGCGGGTGTCCACCACGGTCACCACGTTGCCGCGCAGGTTGATGATCCCGAGCACGTAGTCGGGCGCCCCCGGAACCGGCGCAATCTCGCTTACCCGCAACACTTCCTGTACTTGCATCACGTTGATGCCGTAGGTTTCGTTGCCGAGCCTAAAAGTTACCCATTGGAGAGGTTCGTGGTGGAGTTTTTCTGCCGTTTGCATCGCCCATTCCTCCGCTTGGTTCAACGTTGAAGTTCCTCGACTAGGCGCTCCAAATCGATTAAAGGGCAAGGCGGTTCTAGGCACATGCCAAGCAGCCAAGGACGGCTTAGCCGCTCGGTGCGCCAACGCACTTGCTGCGGCTGCCAGCAAGCGCGCGCTTCCACCCCGTGGCAAAGCAGGGCGAGCTCGCTGCGGCGCGGCAACAACGCCCAACGATACGGGCCAAGGCCTGAATCTGGGAGGACCAGCCGCGCCGGAGTCGCCGCCCAAAATTCGCCACCTGCAACCTTTATCCGACCTAAAGCCCAGCTAGGTTGCCCGGGCTTGGAGACGATTTCGTCCTCTAAGGCGAATGTCCCCAGAAGCTGCGATCCCGGCGCGGCAAGGCGCAGTTTCCCTAGAAAAAACGGCTGCACCTCAAACTCGCGCTCGGTCCAGTCCGGTTCCTTCTCGGGTACGGGCGCGGCGCTCGGGCTTGGTTGGTCGCGCAGCAAGCACTTCAGATAATCGGCTAAAGGATCTTCCTCATTCATGCCGGAACCGCTTTAAGGGCCTTTTGTTGAGCAAGGCCGTCCGTCAAGAGTTCTTCAAGCAACTCCGCGTACGCCCGCGCCGCCCGGCAGCTTGGCCAATATCGGCAAACCGGCAGATGGGCCTGGCTGGCTTCGCGCAGCTTAGTATCTAAAGGAATCACACCCGACCACACCTTATGGCCGTATCGTTCCTTGAGCATCCCTAAACTGACCGAGGAGATGCGCGGCCTGCGGTCGTACAAGGTCGGGACGATAAGGTAAGGCAAGGATTGTTTGCGGGCGCGGGCGATCATCTCCAAAGTGTGCAACATCCGCTCCAGCCCGTGCAGCGACAAAAAATCGGCCACCACGGGGATGATTAAATAATCGCACGCCGCGAGCGCATTGACCATCAGCACGCCTAGACTGGGCGGGCTATCGATCAATACGTATTGATACTGCGCTGCCAACCGGCGTAAGGCTTTGGCGAGCACCAAACCCAAACCCTCCCGCGCCCCCGCCTGCCGCTCCACGGTCGCCAGCGCGATGCTGGCCGGCAACAGCGTAAGCCCTTCGATCGGCGTTGGCTTAAGATACGACATCGGGTCGGCCGGACGGTGCAGGATGTGGGCGCGAAACAGCTCATAGCCCCCTCCTTCGATAACGTCTGGGGAAAAACCAAAATACGCCGTCAACGAACCGTGGGGATCCAAGTCCACAAGCAAGGTGCGTTGCCCCTGCTCGGCCAGAAGCCCACCCAAATTGGCCACGGTGGTGGTCTTGCCCACCCCGCCTTTCTGATTGCAAACCGCCCACACCCGCATAGTCATTGCCGCTCGAAGCGATAACGGGACGCGTTCTTGGCCAGGAGCACCAGCACCACCCGCCGGTTGCGATAGCGCCCGACTTCGGTCGAATTGTCGGCGGCCGGATGGTGCTCGCCAAACCCTACCGCCGCCATCCGCGCAGGATCGACCCCAAACTGAACCAGCCGCCGCACCACGCTGGCGGCGCGCGCTGCCGACAACTCCCAATTGGAGGGAAAGGCTTGCGTCTCGATCGGGACGTTGTCGGTGTGCCCCTCCACGTAGACGGGATTGTCGGGTAACTCGCGCACGATCTGCGCTAATTTGGCCAAGACGGGATCGGCCTCGGGCGAAAGCTCGGCGCTGCCGCTGGCAAACAAAATGCCGCTTTTCATTTCCACCGCGATCCAGAACTCGTTGCGCTCCACCGCCACCAATTCCTGGTCGATGTAAGGCGCCAAAACCTCCGTAAAGCGCTCGCCCGCCTCCTTCAATTTTTCTGCTTCTTGCGCCGTTTCTAGAATGGACGGCGCGAAACTGCGCGGCGGATCACCGACCTGAATCGGCTCCGACGCTTTAGGAGGGTCTTGGAAAGCCCGATCCAAAGACGCCGACAACGCTTTCAGGTCGCCTTGATGGACGATGGCGACCGCGTACATGACCACGAAAAAGGCAAACAGCAAGGTGATGAAGTCGGCGTAGGAGACCAACCAACGCTCAGAGTTTTCTTTTTCTTCCGGTCGGTGCCGGCGGCGTGCGCTCATTCCAAAAACCCGTTCAGTTTAAGCTCGATGTTGCGCGGATTTTCCCCTTCGGCGATGGCCACGAGGCCCTCGATCGTTACCTGGCGGAGCAAAGTGATTTTACGGATATGGGCTTTGAGCTTGCCGGCGATGGGCAAGAACACCAAATTGGCAAACCCCACCCCATAAATGGTGGCGACGAAAGCGGTCGCGATCCCGTGCCCGAGCTTTTCCGGGTCGGTCAGGTTCTGCATCACCTGGATCAAGCCCAAAACCGCTCCTAAGATCCCCAAGGTCGGGGCGTATCCCCCCATGGCTTCGAACACTTTGGCGGCGTGGAGAGCTTGTTGTTCTTTGGCGTACATCTCCAGCTCCAGGCAATCGCGAATGATCTCGGTCTCGTTGCCGTCCACCAGCAATTGCAAGCCCTTGCGCACGAAACCGTCCGGCTCCCGCTCGAGCTCGCTTTCCAATCCCAGCAAGCCCTCCTTACGCGCCAAAGCGCTCCACTGCACGATCCTTTGGATCCTTTGCGAGAGGTCGATCCGCGGCAAGCTGACCACCCACTGCAGGTCCCTCAAGGCGTTCACAAACAAGTTCGGCGGAGTCTGCAGCATCACCGCCCCTAAGGTGCCGCCGAGCACGATCAAGAACGCCGGGCCGTTGACCAAGAACGCCAGCTTCCCGCCTTCCAGCAGATTGCCGCCGACTACTGCCATGATTCCCAGGAAGAAGCCGAGCAGGCTGAGCAGATCCACTAGATCGCCTCCAACCAAGCGGCAATGTCGCCAAGCGGCAAGATCCGGTCGGCCAATCCCGCCTCGGCGACCGCTTTGGGCATACCGTACACCACGCAACTTGCCTCGTCCTGCACCCAGATCCTGGCGTTGCCGGTCCGCTTGAGGCGCTCAGCACCGAGCTTGCCGTCTGCCCCCATGCCGGTCAACACGATCCCGAGCACCGGACCGCGAACGTGTTCGGCCACCGAGGCAAAAGTCACATCGGCGCTGGGCCGGTAAATTTCTTCCGCGCGCGCGGCGCGGACCGCAATCCGACCGTCCGGGCGCACCTCCATCTGTTTCCCCCCCGGCGCAAGCAACGCCACCCCGGGACGCAAGACATCGCCATCGACCGCCTCCCGAACCTCGATCTTTGCCAACTGATTCAAGCGCGCGGCAAAACTCGGCGTAAAGTGGCCGGGCATGTGCTGGACGAGCAAAATCGCAAAGTCCACCGCCGGCGAAAGCCGGGTCAGGATTTGCTGCAGCGCCAGCGGGCCCCCGGTGGACGCGGCGATGACCACAAGCTGCGGGGATTGGGCTCGAAAATCCTGGGGAGCGGTCTGCCTGAGGTTTCTTTCCGGTTTAGGCAAAGCCGAAATCCGTCGCGCCTGCGCCGCCAACAGCCGCACGCGGCGCCTGAGCTCCCGCTTGGCCGCCTCGCGGTCGCCGCCGATGTCCTCCAGCCGTTTGGGGATGAAATCCATCGCCCCGGCTTCCAAAGCGGCCAAAGTCGCCTGCGCCCCCGCCCGGGTCAGGGCCGACAGCATCAAGATCGGGGTCGGACACCGGCGCATGATTTCTCGCACGGCTTGAATCCCATCCATCCCCGGCATCTCCACGTCCATGGTGATGACCTCCGGGCGCAACAGGACGGCCTTGCGGACCGCTTCCGCTCCATCGCGGGCCACGTCCACCACCTCGATGTCGCGGCCCTCTTCCAGAATCTCGGCGATGCGCTGGCGCATGAACGCCGAATCGTCCACCACCAAGGCTCTTACCGGCATGCTCCCCCCATCAGGCCGCGTAGCGTTTCATCAGGCTCGGCACATCCAAGATCAAGGCGATCTTGCCGTCGCCGGTGATGGTCGCCCCGGCCAAGCCGGCTAGGCCGTTGAGTTTGGCCCCCAAGGCCTTGATCACGACCTCCTCCTGGCCGATCAGGTGGTCGACGACAAAACCCACATAGCGTCCGCCGGCGTTCACCACCACCACGTGCCCGGATCGCTCGTCCCCCGTGCGCCCTCCCCGAATCAGCCAATCCTTCAGGTAAAACAAGGGCAAAGCCCGATCCCTCACGAGCACCGTGGGCTGCCCGTCGACCACGTTGGTGCGGCTAAGATCCAAGTCCAAAATCTCGACCACGCTCGACAGCGGCAAAGCAAAAGCCTGGTTTTCCAGCTGAATCATCAAAGTCGGCAGGATCGCCAACGTCAGCGGGACCTTGATCGTGATCTTGGTTCCCTTGCCTGGGACCGAATCCACTTCCACCGTGCCGTTCATCTGGGCGATGCGGGTCTTGACCACATCCATGCCCACGCCGCGCCCGGAAATGTCGGAGATTTCGCTTTTGGTGGAAAAGCCCGGCAGGAAGATCAGCTGCAAGCACTCGCGCTCGCTCAGGCGGGCGGCGCTCTCTTGGTCCATCAAGCCCTTTTCTACAACTTTGCGCCGCAACACCTCAGGATCCATGCCTTTGCCGTCGTCCTCGACGATCAACTCGATCCGATCCCCTTCCTGCGCCGCGCTCAGGATCACCACCCCTTCCCGCGGTTTGCCGGCGCGCTCGCGCTCGATCGGGGTCTCGATGCCGTGGTCCACCGCGTTGCGCACCAGGTGGACTAAAGGATCGGCCAAGGCTTCGACGAGATTTTTGTCCAGATCGGTCTCCTCGCCTCGGGTCTCCAGGCGGACTTCCTTGCCCAAACTCCGCGCCAGATCGCGCACCACCCGCGGAAACCGGCCGAAAACCTTGCGGATCGGCTGCATGCGGGTCTTCATCACCGCCAACTGCAAATCGGAGGTGACCACATCCAGATTGGCCACCGCTTTCGCCATTTCTTCGTCGTCTAAAGCCGCCTTTAGGCTCTTGAAGCGGTTACGCACTAAAACCAGCTCGCCGACCATGTTCATGATCTCATCCAGCCGCTGGGTGTCGACGCGCACGGTGGACTCGGCCGCCTCGGTTTTTTTAGGCGCGGCTGCAACTTCAGGCGGCGTCCGCGTCTCCGCCGAGGCGGCAGGCGGTTTCAGAGTCGGCTCGGGCGGCGATGGCGTTTGTGGCGGAACGCCCTGATGCTTGCCCGGCCCGTGGAGCTGATCGAGCAAGGCCTCGAATTCCTCTTCGGTAATCTCCTCCGCCGCCGGCGTTTTTTGGCTCCCAGGCGCTTTTCCCGGACCGTGGAGGGCGTCCAGCAATTGCTCGAACTCTTCTTCGGTGATAAAGTCGTCGCCTGCTTCCGTTTTTGGCTTTTCCGCAACCGCCTGCGCCAGAAACGCCTCAAATTCCTGCTCGACCGGATCCTGCGCTTTGGGGCTTTCTGCCTGCGTTTTGGGGTCTGTTTGATCCTGCGCTTTTGGGCTTTCTTGGCTCGGCGCGATCGCTTCCGCCGGCAGCGCAAATTGGCCGAGCGCGGCGAGCAATTCGGGAGGCGCAGGCTCGATTTCCTGGCCGACGCGCAAGCTAGCGAGCATGGTGTTGGCCGTATCCAACGCTTTGAGCACCGTATCCATCAGCGCCGGTTCGACCTGACGCTCCCCTTGGCGTAGGACGTTGAACACGTCTTCGGCCCGATGGCAAAGCTCCACCATCGGGGCGATGTTCAGAAAACCGGCCCCGCCCTTGACCGTATGAAACCCGCGAAAGATGGCGTTGAGTAAGTCTTTGTCTTGCGGCGTCTGCTCCAACGCCAACAGCTGTTCACCCAGCTGCTCCAGGATCTCACCGGCTTCGATCAAAAAATCCTGGAGAATCTCATCGTTGAAATCGACGGCCATAAGGCGCTCCTAAAATCCAAGGCTAGAGAGCAGATCGTCTACCTCATCCTGGCTGGTCACCGCGGCCTGATCCAAGCCCGGAACCGCTGGGCCAGACGCCTTGCCGGAGCGCTCAGGAGAAGAACGCTGAGCCTTGCGGCCGGAGAGGCGAATCAGTTCGATCAGGCTGTCTTCGGCCTGTTCCACCAGCTCGATCACCCGCCGGATGATCTGGCCGCTAAGGTCTTGAAAGCTCTGCGCCATCACCACTTCGTTGAGCTGCCCTTGGAGCATGCTCATCTCCTGCCTTAGGTTCTCCAAAAACGCGCTGATGGCGCGGCTCAATTCCTTGAACTCCTGATACGGCATCTCGCGCTGCAAAAACCTTTCCCATTGCGCGGTCAGAATCTCAAGTCTGGCGTTGAGCGCAGTGACCCTCGGCAGGATGGCATCCACCGCGTTCAAGGTGGTATTTGCCGCCTGCTCGGTCAGCGCGATGACGTACCTCAAGCGCTCGCGGGCGTCGGGAATGTCGTTTTCGGTCAGCTCGACCAGCTTCGAGTCCGCCACAAAAGCGCTCAAGGCATCGTGGAGACGGCGCGTGAGCCGGCACAGCTCCTGAAACACTTGTTCCTCGCGCGCTCCTTTAAGCTCATCTAGGATCTGCTCGGCTTCCGCCTCGTCGCCGCGCTCCAACGCCGCCACAAGCGCGCGGGCCTGATCTAGACGCGTTGTTTGTAAGGTTACCGCCGCCTCGGCCATTCTTCTTCCTCCCTTAAGCTTGGAGACGTTCAAAGATCTTTTCCAACTTATCCTTCAACGTCGCTGCGGTGAAGGGTTTGATGATGTAGCCGTTCACTCCCGCCTGAGCGGCGGCAACGATCTGATCGCGGCGCGCCTCGGCGGTCACCATCAATACCGGCAGCTTGGCGAGTTTCTCGTCGGCCCGCACGGCGCGCAGCAAATCGATGCCCGTCATGCCGGGCATGTTCCAGTCGGTGATCAAAAGATCGAAGTCGCCGGATTTCAGTTTGGGCAACGCGGTTTGCCCGTCGTCGGCCTCGGCGATGTTGGTAAACCCCAACTCGCGCAGCAGATTCTTGATAATCCGCCGCATGGTGGAAAAATCGTCCACCACCAGGATCTTCATGTTCTTGTCCAAGGCAACCCCCTACAACCCGTTGTATCCCACATGCTTGCTTTAAATATAGACCCATCAACCCAACCAGTCGCGCATCCTGGCCCGAAGGCGCAGCATCGCTTGACCGTGAATCTGACAGACGCGCGATTCCCCCACCCCGAGCACCTCGCCGATCTCTTTGAGGTTCATCTCGTCTTCGTAGTAGAGGGAAATCACCAAGCGCTCGCGTTCCGGTAAGCTGGCGATGGCGTCGGCCAGCGCTTCCTTGAAGCGCTCCTGCGCCAACAGTTCCACGCCTTCACAGGTCTTGCCGGATTCCTCCAGCCAGCCATCGCCTTGCTCGGCAAGCTCTTCGATGCTGAGCAGGCGGCATCCGACCGTATCCTGCAAGGCGCGGTGATACTCCTCCAGGCTCATCCCCAGTTCTTCCGCCACCTCGGTATCGCGCGCATCGCGGCCGGTGCGGCGCTCGATGCGATACATCGCCTCGGAAATCTCGCGCGCTTTGCGGTGCACCGAGCGCGGGGTCCAATCGTGACGGCGCACCTCGTCTAGCATCGCTCCCCGGATCCTAATTCCCGCGTAGGTCTTGAAATCCGCCCCTTGGCTGGCATCGTACTGGCGCGCCGCCTCTAAGAGACCGACCATCCCCGCCTGGATCAAGTCATCGAGAAGCACGCTGGGCGGCAGCCGCCCTTTCAGATGATAGGCGATGCGCTGCACCAGCGGCGCGTACTGGGCGACCACCTGATCGAAATCTAAAGCCTTGACTGCGGCGTAAGCGGCTACCCCTTTCATACTTGGTGGCTTTCTGCGCTGTAATGGATCATTCGCTCGACGAAGAACTCCAACCGCCCCGACGGGGCGTCCGCAATGGGCCACTGCTCCACTTTGCGCGCCAATGCTTTTAACGCCAGCGCGGCCGGGCTTTGGGGAAAGGCGCTGACCACCGGCTGCTGAAGCTGCACCGCCTTGGTCACCGCCTCGTCCTTCGGCACCGAGCCAAAATAATTGAGGGTCACATCCAAGTAGCGGTCGGTCGCCCGGCACAGCTTCTCGTACAATTGCCGACCTTGAGCTTGGCTCTTGACCTGATTGCACAGAATCTGGAACCGGAACAGCCTATAGTCGCGGTGGAGCAGCTTGATGAAGGCGTAAGCGTCGGCCAAAGAGGCGGGTTCGTCGCACACCACCACCACGATCTCCTGACAGGCGCGGGCAAAATTGACCACGGTGCTGGAGATGCCGGCCGCGGTATCGACGATCAAGACCTCCAAAGGCAGAGTCAAGCCGCTGAAAGCGCGGATCAGGCCGGCCTGCTGGGCCGCGGTCAAATCCGCCATCTGCTGGATTCCTGAAGCCGCCGGCACGATTTTCAAGCCACCTGGCCCTTCCACCACGATTTCCTCCAGCGTGCAGGTCCCTTGGATGACGTGGGACAGGTTGTACCTCGGGTGCAGCCCCAACAGAATGTCGACGTTGGCCAATCCCAAATCCGCGTCGAGCAGGGCCGTGGCGCGCCCTTGCTGCGCCAGGGCCACCCCCAGATTGACGGCGATGTTGGTTTTTCCCACCCCGCCCTTGCCGCTGGCCACGGCAAACACCCGCACCGCTTGGGGCTGCCGCAAGCGCCGAATGCCGGCGGCTTGATCTAGATTAAGCGTGCGCATGGGCGATCCACTCTTCAAAGTCGAACTCCTCCTCGGCAAGCGCCGGCGGAGTCATTGCAAAGCAACGCTGCACCAGCGCTTGCGCCTGCGCCGCGTGCAGGTCTTCCGGCACCTGCTGGCCGTCGGTAAAGCACGCGACCGGCAGCCTCTGCTGAATCAGCGCCGAAAGCGCCGGCCCAAGGCTTCCGGCCTCATCGAGTTTGGTCAAAATCGCCGCTTTGGGGCGACAACCGGAGAACGCTCCGATCGCTTCGTTCAAGCTCGGCAGCTGGGCGCCGGCGGACAACACCAGATAGGTGCGAATCGGAGCTTCACCGTCGCGCAGCAGAGCGAGGTGTTCCGCGAGGCGCAGATCCCTAGGGCTCATCCCGGCCGTATCGATCAGAATCAGGCGTTTGTCCTGAAAGCCCTGTAAGACCGTGCGCAGTTCGTCCGCATTAGCGACCGCCCGGATCGGCACGCCGAGAATCCGGGCGTAAGTGCTGAGCTGTTCGTAGGCAGCGATCCGGTAATTGTCCGTGGTCAGCAAAGCCAGGTGGCGCGGGCCGTGTGCGAGGCGGAAGCGGGCGGCCAATTTGGCGATCGTGGTGGTCTTGCCGACGCCGGTGGGACCGACGAGGGCGATGATTCCACCGCGGTCCAAATCCAAGTCACTCACGCGCACCTGGGTAGTTAATACCGCTTGCACCTGACGCAAGGCGCCGGCGAGGTCTTCCTGAGCGTTGACTTGCCTGGCCAGCTCCAGGGCCACGGAGCGGGCAAATCCCAGCTCATTCAAAGCGCGCAGCAGATCGAGCCGGGCCGGGGCTTCGCGCTGGCTCTCGCGCGCCAAATGCCGATCCAACAGGCGCCGCATCTCCTGCAGCTCGCGCTGCAGCAAGGCAAGGCTCTCTGCCGATTGGCTTGGTTCAGGCGCCGGGCGCAGGGAAGCAGCCGCTTGCGTCCTAGGCTCTTTCGGCTCCTCCTTGACCGGCTTGGCCGTTCCGGTAAACTCGGCCACCGCGCTGTAACTGCGGGCGGAAAACGCTGGCCTAGGCATGGGCGCAGGCTTAGAGCTGGTCGCTGGAGTAGGCGCTCGGGGCGTTGGCTTGGCCGCGGCGACCGTTTCCAGATCGAAATCGCAGGTGGCGATGATTTCCACCCCTTGCTCGGTTTTGCGGTTAGACAGGATTACTGCATCCGCACCTAAAACTTCCTTTACCTGTTGCAGCGCCTGGCGAATATCCGGCGCCAGAAAGCGTTTGATTTTCATGATTTTTCCTCCGCTGCGACGCTGGGTCGTCCCCCATTTAAGCCCGCTGACCCACTACGCCGACGATTTTGATCTGCTGGTCCTCTGGCACTTCGTTATAGGCCAAGACGTGCAGGCCCGGGATGGTGTGGCGTACAAAGCGCGCCAGCCATCCGCGCAACGCCTGGGACACTAACAGCACCGCCGGCTTGCCGCTTTCTTCCAGCTTGCGGGTCTGCTGTTCCAAAAGCTGGTGAATGCGTTGCGCCAGCCCCGGTTCGATGCCAATTCCTTCTTGGTCGGCGTTCTGTAAGGCTTTTTGCAATAACTGTTCCAACTCTGGATCCAGGGTGATGACGGGCAACTCGCTTTCCAAGCCATTGATCTTCTCGACGATCGCGCGACCCAAGGCCGCGCGCACGGCGGCGGTGAGGACGTCGGGATCCTGACTTTTGCTGCCGTGCTCCGCCAAAGTTTCGGCGATGGTGATCATGTCCCGGATCGGGATTTTTTCTTTGAGCAGGCGCTGCAGCACCTTCACCAATAAGGTGAGCGGGATGATCTGGGGCACCAAGAGTTCGGCCAGTTTAGGCGCGACCTTGGCCAAACTGCTCAACCATTGCTGCGCCTCCTCATGACCGAATAAAAGATGGGCGTGGTCTTGCAGGACTTGGCTCAAGTGCGTGGCGATCACCGTCTCCGGATCCACCACGGTGTACCCGAGCGCCTGAGCTTGATCCCGGCTCCCCCGTTCAATCCATACCGCATCCAGACCGAAGGCCGGGTCCTTGGCCTCGATCCCGGGAATAGCCTCGAACACTTGGCCGGGATTGATGGCCATCTCGCGATCCGGGTAGATCGTCGCTTCCCCCACCGTCGCGCCCAGAATTTGCAAGCGGTAGGCGTTGGGAGGCAGGTCGAGGTTGTCGCGAATGTGCACCGGCGGGATCAGAAAACCCAACTCTTGCGACAGTTTTCGGCGCACCCCTTTGATCCGGCTCATGAGTTCCCCGCCCTGTTGCCTGTCCACCAGCGCGATCAGACGGTACCCGACCTGCAGGCCGATGCGGTCGAGCGGCACCACATCGTCCCAGCTCAACTCGCGCACTTCAGGCGCTTTGGACGCCTCCGGCGCAAGCTCCGCGGCAGGCGGTTGGCGCCGACGCCGCGCCAACAGCCAAGCTCCGCCTCCCAACACGGCGGCCAGAGCCAGAAACGGCATGCTCGGCATCCCTGGGATCAGCCCCAGCAAGCCGATGACCGAAGCCGCTACGGCCAAAGCCCGCGGATGCTCGAGAAACTGGGCGCTAAACTGCTGCCCCACGTCCGCTTCTGCGCCCTCCACCTGAGTCACCAAAATGGCCGAAGCGACCGACAGCAGAAGCGAAGGGATTTGCGCCACCAGCCCGTCGCCGATGGTGAGCAAAACGTAACGTTCGGCCGCCTCGTGAAAGTTCATCCCGTGCTGACCCATGCCGACCGCAAGCCCGCCGAGGATGTTGATGAATAGGATCAAGATCCCGGCGATCGCGTCCCCGCGCACGAATTTGCTCGCCCCGTCCATGGCGCCGTAAAAGTCGGCCTCTCTTGCGACCTCGGCGCGCCGCGCGCGGGCCTCGTCCTGGGAAATCAGGCCGGCGTTGAGGTCGGCGTCGATCGCCATCTGCTTGCCGGGCATAGCGTCCAGAGTGAACCTTGCGCTCACCTCCGACACCCTGCCGGCGCCTTTGGTGATCACGACGAAGTTGATGATCACTAGGATCAGAAACACCACCAGGCCCACGGCGAAATTCCCGCCGATCACAAACGCGCCGAACGCCTCGATCACCTTGCCGGCCGCATCCGGGCTGGTGTGGCCCTCAAGCAGCACCACGCGGGTCGAGGCCACGTTCAGGCTCAGCCGCAGCAAAGTCGCCACCAGCAGCACGGTCGGGAACACGGCAAAATCGAGCGGCCTTACGGTATAGATCACGATCAACAGGATGATGAGCGAAAAGGCGATGTTGAAGGTAAAGAACAGATCGAGCGCAAACGCCGGCAGCGGCAAAACCAAGAGCGAGAGCAACAGCAGCACCAACAGCGGTGCTCCCAAACCCAACTGGCCAAGCGGCTTGATTCGGGCGAAAATTGCGGTCGCGTTCATGCCTTACCCCTCAAGTATTTAACGGCGCAGGTATTCTTCCGGCACCACCAGATTTTCCGGCGGCCGTAAGTTTTTGCCGGGCGCCGCTTTGAGCTGGTACACGTAAGCCAACACCTGAGCTACGGCCAGATACAAACCCTGCGGGATCTCTTGTCCCAACTCGGTGCTGTAGTACAAGGCCCGCGCCAAGGGCGGTGCGGCCACCAAGGGGACGCCGGCGGCGATCGCCCGGCTGCGGATCTGGGCCGCGATCAACTCGACTCCTTTGGCCACAACTTTAGGCGCGCCACCGCGGGAGGGATCGTATTTGAGGGCCACGGCGAAATGGGTGGGGTTGGTGACCACGACGTCGGCCTTTGGCACTTCTTCCATCATCCGCCGCAGCGCGCGCTCGCGCTGCAGTTGGCGGATCTTGGCTTTGACTTCGGGCCGGCCTTCCGACTCTTTCATCTCCTCTTTGACCTCCTGCAAGCTCATCCGCAGCTTGCGCCGGTGCGCCCAGAGCTGGTACGGCGCATCGATCCCGGCGAGCACCGCGAGCGAAGCGCAAAGCCACAAGCTCGCCTGCCACAGCAGCGCAACCCCTTTAGCCAGCGCCGGTTTCAGGTCTGCGCGCACCAACCTCTCCAGATCGGCCCAGGAGGCTTGGAGCACGCTCCAGGCAAGCAGAGCAATCAAGGCGACTTTAAGCAGCGATTTGATCAGTTCCACCGCGCTGTGCAGCGCGAACATGCGCCTCAGTCCCTGCAGAGGGTCGATCCTGCCGAAGGTAGGCTTTAAGCTTTCTGCGCTGAACACCCAGCCGCCCAGCATCAGCGGCGCGGCCAAGGCGGCGAGGAGCAACACCAAAAGCCACGGCGCCAACAGGCTCAAACTGGCGAATAAAGCCTGGGCGCTGTGCTCGAGCAGCGCCTGGGAATCGAAAACCTCCTCCCGCCGGAGACGGAAATTGGCCGCCATGATTTGCGCCAAACCCTCGCCCAGCGAGGGAGCCAACGCTCCGCAGCCGGCCAACCCGACCGTGACCACCACGAAGGTATTCAGCTCGCGCGAGCGGGGAATCTGTCCTTGGCGGCGCGCGTCCTCCAGGCGCTTTGGGGTAGGTTCTTCGGTGCGTTCCTGATCGCTCTCTTCCGCCATGGTCTACACCTTGAGCCAGCTTCGGATCTGTTCGTAAGTGGCCGGAAGGTCCTCGAAAAACCGCTCCAGCACTAAGGGCAGAGTCAGCCCGATCAGCCCAAGTCCCAACCCCAAAGTGATCGGGAAACCTACGGAGAAAATATTGAGCTGGGGTGCGGCCCGGGTGGCGATCCCCAAGGCGAGGTTGACAAAAAGCAGGGTGACGACGATGGGCAAAGACAACAGCAACCCGCCGGCGAACACGCTTCCCCCCCAGCGAACGACGGTCCAAACTTCCCCGCGATCCAGGCCGGCAAGCGTGATCGGCAGGGTGGAAAAACTCCGGGCGAGGAGTTCGATGAGGAGCAAATGGCCGTCCGCTCCCAGAAACCACAAACTTGCAAGCAGCAGATACAGCTGCGCCACGACCGGCACCTGCACGCCCAACTGGGGATCGATGAGCGCGGCAAACCCCAACCCCATCTGATAGGCAATCGTTTGCCCGGCGAACACCAGCGCCGCGAAGGCCAATTGCACGAGCAGGCCGATGGCGGCCCCGATCAGGATCTCTCGCCCCACTATCCAACCCGCTTCCAAGCTAAGCAGTTCCACGGCCGGGAGCGGAGGGAGAGCCGGCCTCACCGCCGCGGTCGTGACCACCGTTAAAATCACCCGTACCCGAACCGGCACCGCGTGGTTGCTCCATAAGGGAAAGCTCAAGTAAAACCCCGCCACCCGACCCAGGGGCCACAAGAAATAGGCGACTGCGTCTAAAAGCTCCGCCTCGGTCCAAGGCATGTCAACCGATCAACGTTGGGATGTTCTCAAACAAGGCCTGGGTGTAGTCGGTAAGCAGGCGCAGCATCCAGTGCCCGGCCACCGCCAGCACCAAAGCCACGCCGACCAGCTTAGGCACAAAGCTCAAAGTCATCTCGTTGATTTGGGTGGCGGCTTGAAACACGGCGACCAACAACCCGATCGCCAGCACCGCAAGCAAGATCGGCGCGGCCAGCTTCAAGGCCAGCCAAAGGGCATCGTGAGCGAGCGTGACAACGGCATCGGCGTCCACGGTTTTTCTCCTTCAGAGCGTATAGAAACTCGCCGCCAGCGTCTCCACGACCAACGCCCAGCCGTCCACGAGCACAAACAGCATCAGCTTGAACGGCAGCGAGACGATGACCGGCGAGAGCATCATCATCCCCATCGCCATGAGTACGCTGGCCACCACCAGATCGATGACCAGAAACGGCAAAAATAGCAGGAAACCGATCTGAAACGCGGTCTTTAGCTCCGAGGTCATAAAAGCCGGCACCAGCAAAGAAAGAGGCGCCTGATCCATAGACTCGAGCTGCTCCCGCCCCGCCAGGCGCACAAACAGGGCCAAATCAGCCTCGCGGGTCTGGCGCAACATAAACTGGCGCAGCGGCGCCAGCGCCCGCTTAAGCGCCTCCCCCGCTTCGATCTTTTCCTCCAGGTACGGGGCCACCCCGTCCTGGTACGCCTTATCGAACACCGGCGCCATGACAAAGCCGGTCAACAGCAGAGCAAGCCCAAGCAGAATCTGATTGCTCGGCGTCTGGCCGGTGCCTAAAGCTTGGCGCAAGATGGCCAGGACCACTAAGATGCGGGTAAAGGCGGTCATCGATAAAAGCAGCGCCGGCAGCACCGTCAGCGCGGTCATCAAGGCCAATACCTGCAGGCTGACGGTATAGGTCTGGCCGCCGCCGGTGGTGGCTATCCGCACCACCTCGAGTTCCGGCGCGGCGGCGGCAAGCTCTGGCAGCAAGCCGATCCCAAGGCAATATCCCCACCTGCTCACCGTTCTTCTCCTCGCTGCGTCAGCATGTGTTTAAGCTGCTGGCCAAAGCTTCCCGCCGCCCGCTCCAGGCGCGCCTCCCCCTCCAAGACGTGCAAGGTCTGAACCCGCCCGGGAGCGACCCCCAAAACCAACTGGGTCTGTCCGACTTCGACCACCAGCAGCCGTTCGCGGCCACCCAAGGAAAGCCCCCCCAACACGCGCAGCTGTCCGCCGGCGGGAGCGTGCCAGCGACTTAGGCGTTGTAGCAACCACAAGCTGAGCACGATCAGGACCAGCACCACCGCCAAACCTCCTAACCACTGGCCGGCCAAGGGGGGATCCAAGCCGGCAGGGGCGGCCTGCGCGGCAGCGGGCAGGGCGGCTGTGAGCAGCATCCGGCCCCTCATCGCAACCGCCGCACCCGCTCGGCGGGACTGATGATGTCGGTCAAACGAATGCCGAATTTGTCGTTGACCACCACCACCTCGCCGCGAGCGATCAGGGTGCCGTTGACCATGACGTCCATCGGCTCGCCCGCGAGGCGGTCCAGTTCCACCACCGAACCTTGGTTGAGCTGGAGCAAGTTGCGTATGCTGATCCGGGTGCGGCCGATTTCCATGGACAAGGTGACAGGCACGTCTAGGATGACGTCTAAGTTGACGTCCTCCGGCGGCGGAGATTTCGGCGTCTCATGCTCGAAACGCGCGTAAGTCGCCGGAGAAATCTCTTCTTCGGATTTTTCCGCCTGCTCTGCTAAAGCGGCCTCCCAATCGTCGGCCGGAATTTCTTCGTCCAGCTGAGAATTTAAGTTTTCTTCCTCACTCATCGTCTGCTCCTTTGCTTGGCGCGTGTTCGAGAAGCAGCGGCGGAGGCTTTAGATCCGGCCCGCGCGCCACTTTCTGTTCGATCTTGACCGCGTAGTTGCCGTTGGCGATCCCGACCCGTCCTTGGAACAAAGGGACCTCCTCGGCGTACAGCGTCACCTGCTCGGGAAGCTCCACGGGGAGGATGTCTCCCGGTTTAAGCTTGAGGACCTGGGCCAAGGTCAATTCCTTTTCCAACAAGAGCGCGTAAACCTCGATCTGGCTCTGCATGACTTCGTAGTGCAGGGCCTTGCGCCAACGCTCATCAACGTCGCCGCGGTCGCTTTGAATGCTGTCTAACAGGTCGCGGATCGGTTCGATCATGGCGTAAGGCAAGGCGATATGCAGGTCCCCGCCGCCCCCCTCCAGCTCGATGTGGACGGTGGAGTTGATCACAATGTCCGAGGGGCTGACGATATTGGCAAACTGCGGATTGACCTCGGAATGGATGTATTCCGGCTCGATCTCCAGCACCGGTCTCCACGCCTCGCGCAAGTCTTTGAACGCCAGGTCCAACAGGATCCGGATCACGCGCATTTCCATAGGGGTAAACTCGCGACCTTCGACTTTGTTGTAAAACCGCCCACTCCCCCCGAAATAGTTGTCCACCGCGGTAAACACCAGCGTCGGGTCCATCACGATTAAAGCCCGGCCGCGCAGCGGCTTGAAGCGGATCAGATTGAGGTTGGTCGGAACGTATTGGCTATGGATGAACTCCGAGAACTTGAGCACCTGGGTGCCGGCGATGGAAACTTCCGCGGTGCGCCGCAGGAGATTGAACAGGCTAATGCGAAAATAGCGCGAGAAGCGCTCGTTGATCATATCCAGGGTCGGCATTCGCCCCCGGACGATGCGATCTTGGCTGGAAAAATCGTAAGCCCGGACGTCCCCATCCGAGAACGGTTGATCGGTGCCAGTCTCGATCTTACCCTCATCGACGCCGTGGAGCAGGGCGTCGATTTCTTCTTGCGAGAGCAAATCGTCGAGCGCCATGGCTTATTGCATCACGAATTGGGTGAAAAACACCGCTTCAACCCGGCTGCCTTGCGCTTGCGCCTCGAGCGCTTTTTGGATTTCCTGAGCGATCGCCTGGCGCAAAGCTTCCTTGCCGTCTAGGGACGCAAGCTCCTCGGGTCGGTAACGGCCGAAAAGCAATAGCAGGTTATTGCGGAGCATGGGGGCGTGTTTGCCAAGCGCGGCCGCCGTTTCTTCGGCGTAAGTCAAGACGCTGAAACCGATTTGCAGCAAGCGTGCCGACTCCCCCGGGGGAAAGTTGACGATGAAGGGATCAAACTCATAAAAATGCGCCGTTTTAACGGGGGTAACGGCGGCCGCTTCACTCGCTACCTGAGGCTTGCCGAAATGCACGATGCCGGCAAAATACAATCCCACCCCGGCTCCGATGAGCAGCACCAAGGCAGCAGCGAGAATAAAGGTCCACTTCTTGGCGGATTGCTTTTCCTTTCCGAGATCCAGGTCTTCTTTCGCGGCCATGTCGAATACCTCCTAAATTCTTTTTTTTGCAATAACCGGGCCAATTAATAAAAGCTTTGTATATCAATTGCTTAACTAAATTCTTTAGAATTTGACGCCAACAATCCGGCGCCTTGCAAAAAAACCGGAGGCCAAAAATAAAAAGCCCCTCCGTCAAGGAGGGGCAAGGGAAAAGCCTTTGCGGAAAGGAAACTAAGAGGTCAGGCCCAACTTATCCAATAAGATTTTGGCTTCTTGCTTTTGGTTTTCGCTGCCGTGAGAGACGACTTCTTCCAGAATCTCTTTGGCCGCCTCGACATCTTCCATCTCCACGTAAGCCCGAGCGAGATCGAGTTTAGTATCCAGCTCATCCTGGTCGCTCAGGTCAAAGCTTTCGCTGGCCGCTGGCTGTTTTGGCAAGTTGTCCTCGGTTAAAGCGATCTCTTCCTCAACCAGAGAGCCGGTCAGATCTTCTAAAACCAAAGAGAAAGCCGTGCTCGAATCGTCTTCCTCAAGTTTTTTATCCTGCGAAGACGCTTTTGAGGTTTTTAGATCCAAACCGTCAAGATCAAACTCCAGGACGCGGTCGCCTTCCAAGGAAGTAGATTCTGTCTTAAGCTCCCACGCGCTTTCCGATACGGCCGCTTCGTTGCTCTTGAACAAAGGCGACTCCGGGCAAAGCTCCCGCCCCATATCGACGACTTTCTCCCAAAAATCAGGTTCTTGGTCGGCGCCCTGATCTTTGAGCTCTTGGGCGTAGCCGGCAAACCCAGTCGCATCTTCCTTAGCGTAAAAGATCTCAAGCAACTTCAGGCGCAGCTCAGGACGCTCAGGCTCCCGCAGCAAGGCCTGCCGGATCAATTCCTCCGCCTGCTGGTAACGGCCGTAAGCTAGATAAACGTCGGCCTCCGCAAGCGGATCCACCGCCGCGCTCTCCCCCTCTAAGACATCGAAGTCGCTGGGGGTAAACTCGCTCAAAAAAGAGCTTTCGACCGTTTCCGTCCCGTTCATCCCGGCCGAAGCCGACGCGGCCGCAACCTCACTCTCGCTTTCCTGCCCGGCGTGCTGGTCCATCTCCGCGAGCAAACTATCCGCCTGAACTTGAGCCGCTTGGCGCCGCTGCCAGATCATCCAGCCAGCGATCCCAAGCAGCAGCAAACTCCCTCCTCCGAGACTTAAATACCATGGGCTAAGCCATTCGCTGGGCGGGGAGGGTTCTTCTGCCGGTTTTTCGACCGGTTCGGGCGCAACTTCCGGTTTGGGCTCAGCCAGCGGCACGGTGTTGCTTGGTGCCGTTTGTAGCGGCGTCTCAGGAGGCAGCGAAACGGCGCTCTCTGGCGTGGCCTGGATGGGGGCGGCCTCGCTTGGCGCCGCAGAGGCCGCGCCGCTGGAGTTTTCCGCTTGACTTGAAGCCTTAGCAAGCTCGGCGAGCGCCGCCACTTGCGCCTCCAAAGCTTCGATCCGGCTTTTAAGGTCGGCGTTTTCCTGCCTTAGCGCTTCGAGGGCGGCTTGCGTTTCCAAAGCCGGGGCTGCCTCCGAGGATTCCACCTGGCTAGGCGCTTCTTTAGGTGCCTCAAGCTTGAGCTGGGGCTCCGGGGTTTGCTCTGCCCTCGACTCGGGCGCAGAAGCACGCTTTGCCAGCCAGGTTTGATATTGACGCTGAAACTCCCTTCGGGCCTGCTCGGGGGAAAGCCCGGCCAGGGCTTCTTGGCTGGGGATTTTCAAGATCGCCCCGGCTTTTAGGGCATTGACGTTGGGCTCAGCAAAAGCTTCGGGATTGGTCTGGAGCAAGGCGATGGCCATCTGCTCGGTGGTGATGGCAGAGGGCTTGAGGCGGTCGGCGATCGCCCACAGCGACTCGCCGCGGCGCACCGGTCCGTATTCGGCCGCCTGGCCTATGGCGGCTTCTGCAGGACGGACCGATTTAGGCGCAGGCTCGCCTGCTTCGGCGAGAAAGACAGGCGGGTCGAGCAACACGGTGAACTCGCGCAGCATCCGCCCTTCTGGCCAATCCACTTCCAGCAGAAAGTCCAAAAATGGCTCGCGCATCACCTCGTTCGAGGTGACCCGGATGACGAACGAACCGTCGGCTTTTCGAATCGGCTTAAAGCGCAAATCCGCAAGGTAATAAGGTCGGGGCAGGCCCGCTTTGGCGAAGGCCTCGGCTGAAGCTAGACCGACTCGAATCTGAGAGACGTCCTCGCCGGAAGCGAGAATCGGAATCTCGGCGAGAAGCCTTTGATTGAGCGCCGAGTGCAATCGGATCTCGCCTAAACCTAAGGCGTTCACGCCCGCTGGCGTGATCGCGCCCACCACCGCCAGGGTTTTCGCGAACTTGCGCACTTTGGGTCTCCTTTGAACTCATCTTGCCTTCCTTGACAAGCATAGTTCAAATATATTTTTTGACCAGGAGCTCGGCGATTTGGATGCTGTTTAAGGCGGCTCCTTTGCGCACGTTGTCGGCCACGATCCACAGGTTCAGGCCGCGCGGATGGGAGAGGTCCTCGCGAATCCTGCCCACGTAAACCGCGTCTCGGCCCGCAGCCTCGGTCACTGGAGTAGGATAACCGCCGGGCGCGCGCTCATCGAGCACCACCACGCCCGGGGCGCGCTCAAGCAGGCGGCGCGCCTCCTCCGCGCGGATCTTTTCTCGGGTCTCAAGGTGCACCGCCTCGCTGTGACCGTAGAACACCGGCACCCGCACCGCGGTGGGATTAACCTGAATGGTTTGGTCCCCCAAGATCTTGCGCGTCTCCCACACCATTTTCATCTCCTCCTTGGTGTAGCCGTTGTCCAAAAACACATCGATGTGGGGCAACACGTTGAACGCGATCTGCTTAGGGTAGACTTTGGGCGCAATGGGTTTGCCGTTGAGAAGCTGGGCAGTCTGCATGGCCAGTTCCTCGATCGCCTCCTTGCCGGAACCAGACACCGATTGATAGGTGCAAACGTTGATCCGCTCGATCCCGACGGCATCGTAGATGGGTTTTAACGCCACCACCATCTGGATCGTGGAGCAATTGGGGTTGGCGATGATTTTGCGGTTTTCGTAGGCGGCCAAATCTTCCGGGTTGACCTCAGGCACCACCAAAGGGATAGCGTCGTCGTAGCGGAACTGGGAAGTGTTGTCGATGACGATGCAGCCGGCTGCCGCCGCCTTCGGGGCGTATTCGGCAGAAACCGCCGCGCCGGCGGAAAACAGCCCGATCTGGACCTTGCTGAAGTCGAACTTGGCCAGGTTCTGGACCTTCAGGGTGCGATCGCCAAACCGCACCCGTTCGCCCTCAGAACGCTCGCTCGCCAAAGCGTATACTTCCCCGACCGGAAAATTGCGCTCGGCGAGGATCTCCAGCATCGCCTCGCCGACCGCCCCGGTGGCGCCTACCACCGCGACGTTATAAGTCTTGGTCATTTCCTCCTCCTTCAAGCGGCTTGAGCGCGCAACTGCGCCACTACCCTGTCCCCCATTTCCGAAGTGCTGACCTTGCGTGTGCCAGGCGAGTAAATGTCGGCGGTGCGTACCCCGGCGTTTAAAGCGCCGTCCACCGCCCGCTCTATCCTTACCGCCGTCGCCTCATCGTTCAAGGTATAGCGGAAGAGCATCGCTAAAGACAAGATGGTCGCCAAAGGGTTGGCCAAGTTTTGGCCTGCGATGTCGGGGGCGCTGCCGTGGATCGGCTCGTACATCCCCTTGCCGGATTCGTTCAAGGACGCCGACGGCAACATACCGATCGAGCCGGTGAGCATGGCGGCGCAATCCGACAGGATATCTCCGAACAAGTTCGTAGTCAGGATTACGTCGAACTGCTTTGGCGCGCGCACCAGCTGCATGGCGGCGTTGTCCACATACAAGTGGGTCAGCGCGACCTCCGGATAGTCTCTACCCACTTCGCTCACCACCTGGCGCCACAATTCAGTGCTCTCGAGCACGTTGGCTTTGTCCACCGAGCACAGCTTACCCTTGCGTTGGCCGGCCAGCTTGAACGCGACGTGGGCGATGCGGCGGATCTCCGCCTCGTGATAGATCATGGTGTTGATCCCGACCCGTTCGCCGTTTTCTAAGGTGCGGATGCCGCGCGGCTTGCCGAAATACACATCCCCCGTCAGTTCGCGCACGATGATCAGGTCCAGGCCCTCGATCACCTCCGGCTTCAAGGTCGAGGCTTGGATCAATTGGGGGTGCAGTACCGCCGGGCGCAGGTTGGCAAACAGGTTGAGTTCGGCGCGCAAACCCAACAGCGCCCGCTCGGGACGCAAGGCATAATCCAAAGACTCCCACTTCGGCCCGCCTACCGCACCCAACAGCACAGCGTCGGCGGCTTTGGCCAAGGCCAAAGTCTCTTGCGGCAAAGGATGTCCAGTCGCATCGTAAGCCGCTCCACCGACTAACGCTTCCTCGATCTCCACCGCCACGCCAAACTCTTGGCGCAAGCAATCTAGAACCTTTAACGCCTCGCCGACGATCTCCGGGCCGATGCCATCGCCGGGCAAGACGGCAATTTTTTTAGTCGTTGGCATAAATCCCCTGGCGATCAAAGTTTAGGCGCCCGCATAAAGCCAAGGCGCCAAGTTTTTCCTACGTTCCTCAAAGGCGCAGATTTCCTCCGCGTGCTGCAAAGTCAAAGCGATATCGTCCAAGCCCTCCAAGAGGCGCCGTTTGCGGGCCGGGTCAATGGCAAAATGCAGCACGCTGCCGTCGGGTTTGGTGACGGTCTGTGCCTCCAGGTCCACGCGCAAAACGTAGCCTGGACCGACCTCTTGGAACAGCCGATCGACTTCCGCCGCCTCCAACACGATGGGCAACAGGCCGTTCTTAAAGCAATTGTTGTAGAAAATGTCGGCAAAGCTCGGCGCGATGATCACCCGGATGCCGTAGTCGTAAAGCGCCCAAGCGGCGTGCTCGCGCGACGAGCCGCAGCCGAAGTTCTCTCGCGTTAAAAGGATTTGGCCGCCTTGGTATTCCGGCCGGTTGAGGACAAACTCCGGGTTTTTCGGCCGCTTGGCGCAGTCCATGTCCGGCTCGCCCCGGTCCAAATAACGCCACTCATCGAACAAGAACGGTCCAAACCCGGTGCGGCGAATGGATTTTAGAAACTGCTTAGGGATGATAGCGTCCGTATCCACGTTGGCCCGATCCAAGGGGATAACTTGGGAAGTCAGGCGTTTGAAAGCTTGCATCTTAGAAATTCCTCACGTCGACAAAATGCCCGGCAATCGCGGCAGCGGCGGCCATTGCCGGGCTGACCAAATGGGTACGCCCGCCAAAGCCTTGGCGGCCTTCGAAATTGCGATTGGAAGTGGAAGCGCAGCGCTCGCCCGGCTCGAGCCGATCGGCGTTCATCGCCAAGCACATGGAACAACCCGGCTCGCGCCACTCAAACCCAGCGGCGCGGAAGATTTTATCCAAGCCTTCGGCCTCGGCTTGAGCCTTGACTCGACCAGAGCCCGGCACCACCATCGCCAGACGGACCGATTCGGCTACCTTGCGTCCTTTGATCACCGCCGCGGCAGCGCGCAGGTCTTCGATCCTAGAGTTGGTGCACGAACCGATAAAGACCTTATCCACATAAATCTCTTGGATCGGCGTGCCCGGCCTCAGATCCATGTATCTAAGCGCCTGCTCCATCCCTTTTCGGCGCACGGGATCGGGTTCTTGCGCCGGGTCCGGCACTACCCCGGTGACCGGAACCACCATCTCCGGCGAAGTTCCCCAGGTGACTTGGGGCTCGATTCCCCGCGCGTCAATCGTCACCGTTTTATCGAACTGGGCGTCTTCGTCGCTGCGCAGCGTGCGCCAGAACGCCACCGCCTGCTCCCAAAGCGCCCCTGAAGGCGCCAGCGGCCGACCGGCAAGGTACTCGATCGTCGCATCGTCCACAGCCACCAGCCCGGCGCGCGCCCCAGCTTCGATGGCCATGTTGCACACCGTCATCCGCCCCTCGATCGACAGCGCCGCGATTGCTTCACCCGCAAACTCGATCGTGTATCCGGTACCGCCGGCGGTGCCGATCTTGCCGATCATCGCAAGCACGAGGTCCTTAGCAGTCACCCCTGGCCCCAGCCGGCCGTCGACCTGAATCCGCATGTTTTTAGCTTTTTTCAGCCACAGGCACTGGGTCGCGAGCACGTGCTCGACCTCAGACGTGCCGATTCCAAACGCCAGAGCTCCCAAGGCGCCGTGCGTGGAAGTGTGCGAATCGCCGCAGACCAAGGTGGTCCCCGGTAAGGTAAACCCTTGTTCCGGCCCCACCACGTGCACGATGCCTTGGCGCGAATCGGCCATGGAGAACACGGGGATGCCAAATTCGGCGCAGTTTTTCTCCAAAGTCTCGACCTGCAAGCGGGAAATCGGATCGGCAATGCCGCGCGCCCGATCTTTGGTCGGCACATTGTGGTCGGCCACCGCCAGATTGGCCTTGGGCCGCCACGGCTTGCGCCCGGCCAAGCGCAAACCTTCAAAGGCCTGAGGTGAAGTGACCTCGTGGATCAATTGGCGGTCGATGTACAGAAGCGAGGTGCCGTCCTCGGCCGTCAAGACGACGTGGTCTTCCCAGATGCGGTCGTAAAGCGTCTTTGCCATGCGTTTGCCTAGTTGGTAAAGCGGTTCTTATTTGATCTTTCCCGGAAAAGAGAAGTTGCACGCTTTCAAGCCTTGCCTGCCAAGATTTGCCTAATCTCAGCCTGAACCGCCTCCACGCGGCCAACCCCTGAAAGGGTAGCAAAGCGGACTTTGCCCTGCTGCGCGCGCCGGCGGTAGAAATCGATGAGCGGGGCAGTCTGCTGTCGATACACTTCAAGCCGCTTGCGCACCGTCTCCTCGCGGTCGTCGTCGCGCTGAATCAAAGGTTCGCCGGTGATATCGTCCTTGCAATCCTCTTTTGGCGGATGGTACAGCAGATGATACACTCGCCCAGAACCCGGATGCACGCGGCGACCGCTTAGGCGTTTGACGACCTCCTCGTCCGGTACGTCGATTTCGATCACGTAATCTAAATCTATCCCCAGGGCTTCCAGCCCTTCCGCCTGGGCGAGCGTGCGCGGGAACCCGTCGAGCAAAAACCCCTTGGCGCAGTCCGGCTGAGCGATGCGTTCCTCGATCAAGGCCAAAACGACGGCGTCCGGCACCAATTCTCCTGCGTCCATGATCGCCTTCACCCGCCTGCCCAATTCCGTACCCGCCTGCACCGCCGCGCGCAGCATATCCCCAGTGGAAATGTGGGCGATCCCGTAACGCTCGCAGATCAGTTTCGCCTGCGTCCCTTTGCCCGAACCCGGCGCTCCCAACAATACCATTCTCATCGTAACTCCTAAATTTAAGCGAGCACTTCCAGACCACCCAAATAAGGCCTCAAGGCCTCGGGAACCCGGATCGTCCCGTCGGCCTGTTGATAATTCTCCATCACGGCAATCAAGGTTCTGCCTACCGCCAACCCAGAACCATTCAAGGTATGCACCAATTCGGGCTTGCCGGTCTTGGGATTGCGCCAGCGCGCCTGCATCCGCCGCGCCTGAAAGTCGCCGAAATTGCTGCAGGAGGAAACCTCCCTAAAGCGCCCCTGCCCCGGCAGCCAGACTTCTAGGTCGTAGGTCTTGGCAGCGGCAAATCCGGTATCCCCAGCGCACAGAAGCACCTTGCGATAGGGCAGCCCCAAACGCCTTAAGATCGCCTCGGCGTGGCCGGTCAACTCCTCGTGCGCCGCTTTGGAATCTTCCGGGCGGGTGATCTGGACCAGCTCGACCTTCTCGAACTGATGCTGGCGGATCATGCCGCGCACGTCCTTGCCGTAGGAGCCGGCCTCGGCCCGGAAACACGGGGTGTGCGCCACCCATTTTAAAGGCAAGGCCTCGGCGGGCAGGATCTGTTCGCGGACCAGATTGGTCACCGGCACCTCGGCCGTGGGGATCAAGTACCATGGGGGATCTCTTTCAATCCGAAACAGATCGTCCTCGAATTTGGGCAGCTGACCGGTGCCCAAGAGCGCCTGGGCATTGACCAGGTACGGCACGTACACTTCGCGGTAGCCGTGTTCTTGCGTGTGCACATCCAGCATCAGCTGGATCAGCGCCCGGTGCAAGCGCGCCAAGGGGCCTTGAATCACGACGAAACGGGCGCCGGCGAGCTTGGCCGCCGCTTCAAAATCCAAATAGCCCAAGGCGGTTCCCAAGGCGACGTGATCGCGGGGTGGAAAGTCAAACTCAGGCAACTCGCCAAACCGGCCGACTTCCACGTTCTGCGCTTCGCCGGCGCCGTCTGGGACGTCGGCGTCCAGAATATTGGGCAACTCCCACAGGAATCGGTCCAGCTGGGTTTGCACCTCAGCCAATTCCTGCTCGCACTCCTTTAGCGCCTCGCCGAGCCGACTGACTTCCGCCAGCAGCGGTTGGATGTCTTGCCCTTGGGCTTTGGCCTGACCAATCGCTTTGGAGCGCGCGTTGCGCTCGTTCTGCAAGCTCTGAACCCGGATCTGGAGCGCTTTGCGCCTTTCTTCCAAGGCCAAATACGCGGCCTTGTCGATCTGAACTCCTCGCCTGGCAAGTTGGCGCTCGACTTCATCCAACGCCTGGCGCAGTCGCTGCGGATCCAACATGATACCGGCCTCGTTCTCGCTTGCGCTACTTTAAGACGGGCCTTTGTGACCCAAAGCATTGACCCGCTCGCGCAGATCCTTGCCCGCCTTGAAGTGCGGAACCCGCCTGGCGGGCAGAGCCACCGGATCTCCGGTGCGCGGATTACGCCCCACCCTCGGCGGCCGATAACGCAGAGTAAAGCTGCCAAAGCCGCGGATTTCGATCCGCTGGCCTTCAGCCAACGCCTCGCTCAAGTACTCGATGATGTTTTTGACCGCAAGCTCCACGTCCCTAGCGTTCAACTCAAGGCGCTTTTCCTTCGCCAGACGCGCGATTAGAGCCTCGATCAGTTTAGATTTGTTCATTTGGCCCAACCCCCTCCACACAAGAGGGGGCATACCGTTCCGAAGCGTTTGACCGCAAGCAAAACTATTCCTTTTCTTCCATCTGTTCCTTGAACAAATCCCCCAGCGTCGGCGCGCCGCCTGAGGCTTGCGCGTAATCCTTAAGGGCCGCCTTTTCTTCCTCCTCTTCCTTGGCCTTGATAGAGAGCAAGATCATCTTGGTCTTTTTATCTACCCCAATGAATTTGGCTTCAACCGCATCACCTTCTTTAAGCAGGCTGCGGGCGTCTTCCACTTTGTCGCGCTTGATCTCCGAAGCCCGCAAGTAACCCAATACGCCTTCGGCCAACTCGATCACGGCTCCCTTGGCATCGACTTCCTTAACCACCCCCTGGACGATGCTGCCGCGCTCATGGGAAGCTAAGAAGCTTTGGAAAGGATCCTGCTCCAATTGCTTGATGCCTAAGGAAATTCGCTCGCGTTCCGGATCGATCGCGAGGATGACCGCCTCGACTTCCTCGCCTTTTTTGAACTTGCGGATAGCCTCCTCGCCCGGCTCGCTCCAGGAAATGTCGGAAAGGTGGATCAAGCCGTCGATCCCTCCTTCCAAACCGACGAAGATGCCAAAATCGGTGATCGACTTGATCATCCCTCGGATCTTTTCGCCTTTTTTGTGGGTGGCGGCAAACTCTTCCCATGGGTTGGGTTTGCACTGCTTCATCCCCAAGGAGATGCGACGGCGTTCCTCGTCGATGTCCAAAACCATCACTTCCACTTCGTCCCCGACCTGCACCACTTTGGCCGGATTGACGTTCTTGTTGGTCCAATCCATCTCGGACACGTGGACCAGGCCTTCGACGCCGTCCTCCAACTCCACAAAACAGCCATAATCGGTCAGATTGGTTACCTTGCCGATCAGCCGCGTGCCCGGCGGATAGCGGCGCGCAATGTCCCGCCACGGATCCTCGCTCAGCTGCTTCAAGCCCAGCGAGACGCGCTGTTTTTCCTCGTCGAACTTGAGCACTTTGACTTCGATCTCATCGCCGATCTGGACGACCTCGGAAGGATGCCGAACCCGCTTCCAGGCCATGTCGGTAATGTGCAGAAGGCCGTCGATGCCGCCCAAATCGATGAAGGCGCCGTAGTCGGTGATGTTTTTGACCACTCCCTTAACCGCACCGCCTTCTTTGAGCTTTTTCAACAGCTCTTCGCGCTCTGCGCTGTGCCCCTCTTCCACTGCCGAACGGCGCGACAGCACGATATTGTTGCGCTTGGGATCCAACTTGATCACTTTAAACTCAAGCTCCTGGCCTTCCAGGGAGCTGGTATCCCGAACCGGCCGCACATCGACCAAGGATCCAGGCAAAAACGCGCGCAACGGGCCGATATCCACCGTGAATCCGCCACGCACCTTCCCACTGATGCGCCCTTTGACAAGCTCGCCTTTCTCGTAAGCTTCCTCGAGTTTCTCCCAGGCGCGTATGCGCTTGGCCTTGTCGCGCGACAACAAGGTCGCCCCTTGCCCGTCTTCCACCAGGTCCAAGGCGACTTCGACTTCGTCCCCCACCTGGACTTCCAGCTGGCCGTTCTCGTCTAGAAACTGCCACTTAGGAATAATGCCTTCGGACTTTAGCCCGGCATCGACGATGACCGCGTCCTGGGTAATATCGACCACCTTGGCTTTTAGCAAGGTGCCCGGACGCATCTCGGTTTTTGCTAGGCTTTCTTCGAATAATTCTGCAAAGCTTTCGTTCATGTTGTTTGTTGCAATCTGCTCTCCGCCTTCGGCGGAGGTGAAAAACCCTTAAGTTTTCCTCGTTAAACCCCACTGCCTAGGATTGGCAGCACCTTTTGCCGATCTCCGGCGGCAACAACGCCAGGATCCGGTCAACGACCTCTTCTACGCAAAGGTCGGAAGAGTCGATGATGACCGCGTCCTGGGCCGGCACTAAGGGGGCTTGTTTGCGCTCCCGGTCGCGCCGGTCCCTTTCTTCCAAGTCTTTGATTATTTGATCAAGGTTAACATCTAAACCCTGCGCTTTCAACTGCAAGAAACGGCGCCTGGCGCGTTCCTTAAGCGTTGCGGTTAAAAACACCTTGTAAGGGGCGTCTGGGAAGACCACCGTCCCCATATCGCGACCGTCGGCTACTAGCCCCGGGGCTTGGCGAAACGCGCGCTGCTTTTCCAGCAAAGCTTGGCGAACTTTAGCCAAGGCCGCGATCTTCGAGGCGACCCGGCCGCACTCTTCGGTAGCGAGCAAATCGGTCACATCCCGGCCATCGACCAGAACGCGCTCCCCGCTTTGGCCGCCAAACTCCAGTTGCATTTGGGCCGCCAAGGCGGCGACCCGATCTTCGTCTTCCGGCGGTATTCCCTGCGCCATGGCGCTTAAGGCCAGCGCCCGGTAAAGCGCGCCGCTGTCCAAAAAATGCCAGCCTAAACGCTTGGCGAGGGCGCGGCTGACGGTTCCCTTGCCCGCCCCGCTCGGCCCATCGATCGTCAGCACGGGAACCATCTCAGCCACGCCGCACCGCTTCGAGCGCTAGCCCCAACCGCCCGGCCAGCTCGGCAAAGCCGGGGAAGGAAGTGGCGACGTTGGCGCAATCTTCGATTTCGATCGGCCCTTGCGCTCGGAGCGCCGCGATGGCGAACGCCATCGCGATCCGATGGTCGCCATGGGAATGGACCCGCCCTCCTTTCAGCTGCCCCCCGCGGATGACCATCCCATCGGGCGTTGGGCGAGCGTCTATCCCCAACGCTTTAAGGCCGTCAGCCATCACCTGGATTCGATCGCTCTCTTTGACGCGCAGCTCGCCCGCGCCGGTTAAAACCGTTTCTCCCTCCGCGCAGGCGGCGGCCACAAACAATACCGGAAATTCGTCGATGGCCAATGGCACCAGCGCTTCTGGAATCCGGATGCCCTGCAAAGGCGCATAGGACACCTTGAGGTCGGCGACCGGCTCCCCGCCTATGGAGCGCGGATCGAGCACCTCGATCTTTGCCCCCATCAAGCGCAGGATCTCGAGGACTCCAGTGCGGGTCGGATTGATCCCCACGTGCTCTAACAGCACCTCCGAACCCGGAGCAATGCTCGCGCCGACCAGAAAGAACGCCGCCGAGGAGATATCGGCCGGCACGTCCAGATCGCACCCTTGAAGCTTGCCGCCGCCTTGCAGGCAAACCCGCTTGCCTTCCCGGCGCACGGGGTAACCGAAACCTAACAACATCCGCTCGGTGTGATCCCGGGTCGGGGCAGGCTCGACAACGCACGTCTCACCCTCCGCGTACAGCCCGGCTAAAAGCAGCGCCGATTTGACCTGAGCGCTGGCCACCGGCATCTGATAATGAATTCCGGTAAGCTTGCGGCCGCCGAAAATGCGAATGGGTGCGGTACCTTCCGGAGTGGTCTCGATCTTTGCGCCCATTTGCTTGAGCGGCTCGGTCACCCGCCGCATGGGTCGGCGCGACAGAGAAGCATCGCCGATCAGAACCGAGTCAAACGGCTGCCCCGCAAGCAGGCCGCACAAGAGCCGCATGGAGGTGCCGGAATTGCCCAGATCCAAAGGCTCGGACGGCGCTTTGAGGCCGTGCATCCCCACGCCATAGATGGTCAACCGCCCAGAGTCCGGTCCCTCGACGGCCACTCCCATCCGCCGGAAGGCCGCCAAAGTGGCAAGCGCGTCCTCGGCTTCCAAAAAACCCCGGATTCGCGTAACCCCTTCAGCGATCGAGCCGAGCATTATCGCGCGGTGCGAAATCGACTTGTCGCCAGGCACCCGCGCTCTTCCGCGCAGCGCTCCTCCCGGGGCAACTACGTAATCGATCTTTACGGACATGAAGACCTCGCTTGTTCTTGATCTAAAAACCGCTGGCGGGCGGCCCGGGCAGCGGTGAAATAACTGCGCAGCGCAAGCTGGTCCGCATGCTCGATCATCCCTCGCAAGGCGGCAAGTTCGCCTTCAAACTGCTGCAACCAGGCCAGAATTTCTCCCGCATTGGCAAGGCAAATGTCGGCCCACATTTTCGAATCGCTGGAAGCGATCCGGGTGAAATCCTTAAATCCGCCGGCGGCGTAGCGGAAAATCTCGTCGTGTTCGTCCTTGAGGCCAAGCAGATGGGTGAGCGCGTAGGCGAGCACGTGAGGCAAATGGCTGGTAGCCGCAAGCACGTGATCGTGACGGGCCGGCTCCATAAGGTGCACCTCCCCTCCGAGCCCTCGCCAAAAGCCACACACTTGCTCAAGCACGCGGGCGTCGGTTTCAGGCGTGGGGGTTAGGATTATCCGCTTGCCTTGAAAGAGATCCGCGGCAGCCGCCTCCACCCCGGAGAGTTCACGACCGGCGATGGGGTGGGCAGGCACAAAATTGGCCGGCGCCTTGCCAAACACGGCCTGTGCCGCCTCGATTACGCTGACCTTAGTGCTGCCCGTATCGGTATAAAACGCCCGCGCTGACCAAACCGGAGCTAACGTCGCCAATATTTTCTGAATCTCGCCGACAGGGACGGCGATCACGATTCCATCCGCATGGCGTGCACCCTCGGCGACGCTTTTGCAACCTGCATCCACAACCCCTAACGCCTGCGCCTGGCGCAAGCACTTTGGGTCTTGATCTACCCCGACGATCCGGCGCGCTAGGCCGAACGCGCGCGCCGCCAGAGCGACCGAGCCGCCGATCAAGCCCACGCCGATGATGCAGAGACGCTCAAGCACCCGCGAGCACCTCCTCCAGCGCCGCGAGAAACCGGGCGTTTTCTTCCGGCGTCCCTACCGACACCCGAAGGTGATTAGGAAGCCCGTAATTCGCTACCGGGCGGACGATCACACCTTTCTTCAGCAAGGCAGCGAACACCGGACCGGCCTCGCGGCCTACGTCCACGGCAATGAAATTCCCCAGCGAGGGAATGAAATCGAGACCCAAAGCCCTAAATCCTTCAGCCAGCTGCGCCAACCCGGCGCGATTCAGCACTCGGCTCGCCTCCAGGTGCGCTTCGTCATCCAAGGCGGCCTCCGCCGCCAAAAGCGCGAGGCGATTGACGTTGAAAGGCTGGCGGACGCGGTTCAAAAGCTCGGCCACCTCGGGGCTCGATACCGCATAACCGACTCTTAGCCCCGCCAGACCATAGGCTTTGGAGAACGTGCGGGTGACGATCAGGTTGGGGAATTCCTCAAGCCAAGCGAGCGCATTGGGATAATCTTCAGCTTCGACGTATTCGCAGTAGGCTTCGTCCACGACCACGATCACTCGCCCGGGCACCGCCTTTAGGAAACCCCACAGCGCCTCCCGGCTGACCCAGGTGCCGGTCGGGTTGTTAGGATTGGCGATGAACACCACGGCGGTGTCGTCGGCCACCTGCGCGAGCATCGCCTCCAGGTCGTGACCGAAACGGGGCCCACAACTGCCGTCGTGGGCCGGAGCGACGCGCGCCCTAGCTCCCACCGCCTGGGTCGCGATCGGGTAGACGGCGAACGCATGCTCGGCAAACACGGCGCTGCGGCCGGGCCCCAGAAATACCCGGGCGATCAGGTCCAAGACGTCGTTGGAGCCGTTGCCCAAGGTAATCTGCGCCATCTTCACGCTGAGCTTGGCGGCCAGCTTTTGCTTCAGCGCAAAGCCGTTGCCGTCGGGATAACGGGCGATCTCCGCCCATCCTTGGGTGATCGCCGCCATCGCTTTGGGGCTTGGCCCTAAAGGATTCTCGTTGGAGGCGAGCTTGACGATGCGCCTAGGATCCAGGCCCAATTCCCGCGCCAGCTCTTCGATCGGCTTGCCCGGCTGATAAGGCGTCAAACCCTCGATGGGCGGCATCGGCTCCGGACGCATTGTTTGCATAGCTACCCCATCGCTTTGGGATAAGAACCCAGCCACTTCACCATCCGCGCGCGCTGCTCAAGCAGCGCCAGCGCTTTGACTACGCGCGGGTCGTCTTTGTGGCCCTCAAAATCGATAAAGAACACGTAATCCCACATTCCGCGTCGGCTAGGACGCGACTCGATCTTGCTCAGGCTGATGCCGTGCACGGCAAAGGGCTCGAGCAGGCGATATAAGGCGCCCGGGGTGTTGCTCGTGGAGACCAAGAGGGAGGTTTTGTCGTCGCCGGTTGGGCCGACCGTCTGCTTGCCGATGATCAGAAAGCGGGTGGTGTTGTCCGGATCGTCCTCGATGTTGCGTTCGAGGATGGTCAGACCATACAGCTGCGCCGCCACTTCCCCGGCGATGGCGGCGCTGCCTGGGACGATCGCGGCGAGCCTGGCCCCTTCGGCGTTGCTGCTGACCGCCGTGCGCTTGACGTTCGGACAAAACCGGTCGAGCCACTCGCGGCACTGGGCCAACGATTGTTGATGGGAAAAAATCTCCTCCACTTCGGCCAGGCGCTGGCAGCGGCTCATCAAGTGGTGGTGAATGCGCAACACCACTTCCCCGCAAATGCGCAAAGAAGTATTAAGAAAGCTATCGAGCGTATGGGTGACCACGCCTTCGGTGGAGTTCTCCACCGGCACCACCCCAAAGCGGCAAGCATCGCTCGCTACCGCCCGGAAAACCTCGTCGATGGCCGGAAACGGCCGCGCTTCGATGGCGTGTCCAAAGTGCCTGTAGGCCGCCTGCTGGGTAAAAGTCCCTTCCGGGCCTAGAAACGCCACCTGCAGGGGTTTTTCCAGCGCGAGACACGCGGACATGATCTCGCGGAAAATCCGCATCACGGTTTCATTGTCCAAAGGACCCAAGTTGGCCGCGCAGATTTTTCGCATCACCTCCGCCTCGCGCTCGGGGCGATAGAAACAATCGTTCTCGCCCGCGGCAGCTTTGACTTTAGCCACCTCTAGGGCCAACTGAGCGCGTTCGCTGACGAGCCTCACCAGCTCGACGTCGATGGCGTCGATTTGTCGGCGCAGTTCTCCCAGTCTGTCCTCTTCCATCGCTTATCGGATCGCAAGCTCAGGCGACTCTATTACCCGCACCGACAGCACCCCAGGAATTGCCTTGATCCGCTCCACGATCTCCCAGCGCAAGGGGCCTTCCGCGTCGATCAAAGAATAAGCGACCTCGCCTTTGGACTTGTTCAGCAGTTCCTGGATATTGATTCCGGCTTCGCCCAGGCAAGCGGAAATCTTACTGACCATGGCCGGCACGTTGGCGTGGCCGATGGCGATGCGCGTGGTGCCCGGCGCGCGCGGCAAGACCACTTCGGGGAAGTTGATCGAGTGGCGGATGTTGCCGTTTTCTAGAAAATCGCGAATCTGCTCGGCCACCATAACAGCGCAGTTCTCTTCCGCCTCGCGGGTGGAAGCGCCGATGTGCGGCAGCGCGATCACCTTCGGATGATCTTTGAGCGCCGCAGTTGGGAAATCGGTGACGTACGCGTAAAGATGACCTGCCTCCAACGCCTCGAGCACAGCCTGGCTGTCGACCAGTTCGCCGCGGGAAAAGTTGAGCAACACCGCCCCCGGTTTCATTCTCCGAAGGCGCTCGGCGTTGATGCAGCGCTGGGTCTGTTCGGTCAGCGGCATGTGCAGAGTGACAAAGTCGCAGATCGACAAGAGTTCCTCCAAGCTGGACGCTTGAATCACCGACGCCGACAACTGCCAGGCCCGTTCTACCGTCAAATACGGGTCGTAGCCGCTGACGTTCATCCCAAGCGCCAGGGCCTTGTTGGCCACCCGCACGCCGATCGCCCCAAGGCCCACCACGCCAAGCATTTTGCCGCCCAATTCAAACCCTTGGAAGCGCTTTTTGCCGGACTCGATTTGCTGGTGGAGGAGTTCGTCCGGCCCCTCTAGACGGCGCACGTAGTCCCAGGCCTGGCAGATGTTGCGGCAAGCCAAAAGCATGCCCGCCAATACCAGTTCCTTGACCGCATTGGCGTTGGCCCCTGGGGTGTTGAACACCACGATCCCGCGACGAGTGCACTCGGCCACCGGAATGTTGTTGACCCCGGCACCGGCCCGTCCGATCGCTTTGACGGTGTCCGGCAGAGCTTCGCTATGCAGATTATGGGAGCGCAAAAGGATCGCGTCGGGATGCTGAATCTCGGAGGCTACCTCGTATTTTTCCCGAGGAAAACGCTCCAGCCCCGAGACTGCGATGTTGTTGTAAGTGCGAATTTTAAACATTGGCTCAGCCATAACGTCGCTCGAACTCCCGCATGAAATCTACCAAGGCTTTTACTCCCTCGATGGGCATGGCGTTGTAAATGCTCGCCCGCATTCCGCCCACCGAGCGGTGCCCCTTGAGATTCACCAATCCCTGGGCTTGAGCTTCTTTTAGGAACACCGCGTCCAAACTCGGATCGGCTAAGGTAAAAGGCACGTTCATGCGCGAACGGTAGCGCGGATCGACCGGATTACGGTAAAAATCGGAGCGATCGATGGCCTGATACAGGAGCTCGGCCTTTTCGATGTTGCGCTGCTCGATCGCGGCCAAACCACCCTGCGCGCGCAGCCAGTCCAACACCAACCCCAGAATATACCAGTTGTAAGTAGGCGGAGTATTCAGCATCGAACCTTCTTTGGCCTGCAGGCGGTAATCCCAGATCGAAGGCGTCACCGGCAAAGGCTCGCGCACCAGGTCCTTGCGCACGATCACCACGCAGATTCCGGCCGGACCCATGTTCTTCTGCGCTCCGGCGTAGATCAGTCCAAAGCGGCTCACGTCCAGAGGGCGCGACAAGAGGTTCGAAGACATGTCCGAAACCAAAGGCAGATCCGTCTCGGGCACAAACGGAAATTCCACCCCCTCGATGGTCTCGTTGGCGGTGTAATGGAGATAGGCCGCTTGCGGGTTGATCTGCCAAGTACTGGGATCCGGGATCGTGGTGAACTTTTCTTGCTCGCTGCTGGCCACGATCCGAACCTCGCCGTAGCGTTTGGCCTCGGCCAGGGCTTTTTTAGACCAGGAACCGGTCACCACGTAGTCCATCGCACGCCGGTCCCCAAGCAGGTTCATAGGAATAGCGGCAAACTGCCCGGTCGCCCCGCCTTGCAGAAACAGGCAGTAATAATCTTCGCCGATGCCCAAAAGCTCGCGCAAAGCGTTTTCTGCCGCTTGCGCGATCTCCTGAAAATGGGAGCCGCGGTGGCTCATCTCCATCACCGACATGCCGCTTCCTCGCCACTCCAGCAGCTCCTCCCGCGCGCGCTCGAGCACCGGTTGCGGCAACATCGAAGGTCCTGCGCTGAAATTGTATACTCGCATCGGTTTAACTTTCCTCCGGCAAACTTTCGATTCGGTCCACTCCCACCAGCTTTTCGCCTTTCTCCAAACGGATGATGCGCACGCCTTGGGTGTTGCGTCCCAACACTGGGATCTCACAGACGCGCGTGCGCACCAGCGTGCCGCCGGTAGTGATCAACATGATTTCGTCCTCTTCCTGGACCAGCACCGCACCCACCAGGGCGCCATTGCGGTCCGAGGTCTGCATCGCAATTACCCCTTGTCCTCCGCGGCCATGGCGAGGAAACTCTGAAAGCCGGGTGCGCTTGCCGTAGCCGTTTTCGGTCACGGTCAAAACCGTGCCCTCCGTCCCCAAGACCATGGCAATCACCCGCTGACCCTCGGGCAGCCGCATTCCCCGCACTCCCCCGGCCGTCCGCCCCATGGGACGGACTTCGCGCTCGTTAAAGCAGATCGCCCGGCCGGCGCTGGAAAACAAGAGCACGTCCTGCTCCCCGTTGGTCAAAGCCGCTTTCACCAGGACATCCCCGGGTTTTAAGTCGATCGCGATCTTGCCGCTTGCGCGCAAGGACTCAAACTCGCTCAAAGGGGTTTTCTTGACTACCCCCGAAGCCGTGGTCAAGAACACAAAACCGCCGGCGGCAAAATCGCGCACCGGCAAAACCGCATGGATGCGCTCCCCCTCCTCCAACGGCAACAGATTGACGATGGGCTTGCCCCGCGACGTCCGGCTAGCCATAGGCAGCTCGTATACTTTGAGCCCGTAGACCTTGCCTAAGCTGGAGAAGCAGAGCAAGGTGTCGTGAGTATTGGCGATCAACAGCTCTTCGACGAAATCTTCCTCCTTGGGGGCCGCCGCGGTCTTGCCTTTGCCGCCGCGGCGCTGGGCTTGATACACCGAGAGGGGCTGAGTTTTGACGTAACCGGCGTGGGTCAAGGTGACCACCACGCTCTCGTCGGAGATCAAATCCTCGACCGATAGACTGCGCTGCTCGGCCAGGATTTCGGTGCGCCGCTCGTCGCCGAATTGCTCGCGCAACTCGACCAACTCCTTGCGGATGACCTCAAGCAAGCGCGCATCGCTGCCTAAGATCGCCAACAGCGCGTCGATCTGCGCCAAAAGGGTCTGGTATTCCTCAAAGATCTTGTCCTGTTCCAAGCCAGTCAGGCGATGCAAGCGCAAATCCAAAATCGCCTGCGCCTGGGCCGGCGACAGGCGGTAGCCGTCCGGCCCGAGTCCCAGGCCTTCTTCCAAATCCTCAGGGCGGGTGCGCCAAGCCTCATCGCGCGCCAAATACGCCTGCACCGCCCCCGGCGGCCAGCTGCGCGCGAGCAGCTGTTCCTTCGCTTCCTTAGGCGAGGGAGCCGCCTTGATCAGCTCGATGACAGTATCGATGTTGGCCAGAGCCACCGCCAGCCCTTCCAGCACATGCACTCGCTCGCGCGCCTTGCGCAACTCGTACAGAGTGCGGCGAGTGACCACCTCGCGGCGGTGGTCGAGGAAAGCCTCCAGAATCTCCTTTAAGTTCAAACACCGAGGCCGCCCGTCCACCAGGGCCACCATGTTGATCCCAAACACGCTCTGCAAGGGGGTGTGCTGGTACAAATTGTTGAGCACCACTTCGGGCTGCTCGCCGCGCTTGAGCTCGATCACTACGCGGATGCCGTCTTTGTCGGATTCATCGCGCAACGCCGCAATTCCGCTAAGCTGCTCTTCCTTGACCAATTCAGCGATCCTCTCGATCAGGCGGGCTTTGTTGACTTGGTAGGGCAATTCGGTCACCACAATGCTCTGGCGCCCGCTGTCCTTGTTCGTTTCCACGTGGGATAAAGCGCGCAGGTAAATCCGCCCCCGGCCGGTAAAATAAGCCTGACGGATGCCCTCAGCGCCGTTGATGATCGCGCCGGTGGGGAAATCCGGCCCCGGGATGTAGCGCATCAATTCCCCGATGCTTATATCCGGCCGGTCGATCAGCGCCAGCACGCCATTGATGACCTCGGTCAGATTGTGCGGAGGAATGTTGGTCGCCATTCCCACCGCGATCCCCGCCGAGCCATTGACCAAAAGATTGGGTAATTTGGTCGGCAGAACCTTGGGTTCGCGCTCGGACTCGTCGTAATTGGGGACGAAATCGACCGTCTCTTTGTCCAGATCGGCAAGCAACTCATGCGCGATGCGGGCCATGCGGACTTCGGTGTACCGCATCGCCGCCGGCGGATCGCCGTCGACCGAGCCGAAGTTGCCCTGCCCGTCGACCAGCACGTAGCGCATCGAGAAGGGCTGCGCCATGCGCACGATGGTCTCGTAAACCGCCGCGTCGCCATGAGGGTGGTATTTACCGATCACATCGCCGACCACGCGCGCCGATTTTTTGTAGGGCTTGTTCCAATCGTTGCCCAGCTCGTGCATGGAGTACAAGACTCGGCGGTGGACTGGCTTTAAGCCATCGCGCACGTCCGGCAAGGCGCGCCCTACGATCACGCTCATGGCGTAATCGAGGTAGGATTGCTTCATTTCCTCCTCGAGCGCAACGGCAAGGACTTCTTTGGCAAATTCAGACATAGCCAAAAGCCATAAGGAAATTATTTTATTTTACCTTAAATTTTCCCAGCGTGCGGAAACTGCAAGGGCTCAGTAGCGAATAAAGTTTTCCCGATAGTATTTCAGTTCCTCGATGGATTCGAGGATGTCCGCCAACGCCTGGTGCGCGTTCTTTTTTTTGAACCCCTCCTGCACCTTGGGGGCCCAACGCCGGGCCAGCTCCTTGAGGGTGGAGACGTCTAGATTGCGGTAGTGAAAATAGGCTTCCAACCGGGGCATGAGGCGGTATAAGAAACGCCGGTCTTGGCAGACGCTGTTGCCGCACATGGGCGAGGCACCGGCCGGAACCCAGCGCTTTAGAAATTCCAAGGTCCTGGCCTCGGCCTCGCGCTCGCTCACGCCGGCGCTGCGCACCCGCTCAAGCAAACCCGACTCGCTATGGTGCTTGCGGTTCCAGTCGTCCATCGCCGCCAGCACGCTCTCCGGTTGATAGATGGCCAGGACCGGACCGGTGGCCAAGAGGTTAAGGTCTGGATCGGTCACGACAGTGGCGATCTCCAAAATCGCGTCTCGATCCGGATCTAAGCCGGTCATCTCTAAGTCGATCCAGATCAGATTGTCTTTGTCTGCCATAGCGCCAGCAAACCTCAAAGCGGTTGTCAGGGATACTCACAAAGGCTAAGCTGTCCAATCGGTTTTTGCAAAGCGGCTATCGGTCTCCATGAACACCTTCAGCATCGTCTTTCTGGTTGCGCTTTTCGCTTCTTTTGGCGTGGAATTCTGGTTGGCGCGGCGCCAGGCCGCCTCCGTGCTCGGCCATCGGGACCGAGTACCGGAAGCGTTTGCGGCCGCTCTCTCCCTGGCCGCGCACCAAAAAGCCGCCGATTATACCCTGGCCAAGCTTAAAGTGCAGAAGGTCGCGCAGTTCTTTCACCTGATCCTCTTGCTGGGTTTCACCTTGGGCGGGGGTATTGCTGCCCTCGACCGCGGGTTGGCGCTGCTCAAATTGGGGCCGATCGCTCACGGCACGGCGCTGATCCTTGCGACGCTGTTTCTCCTCGCGCTGTTGGAGCTGCCGCTTTCGATTTATCAGACTTTCGTAGTGGAAGAAAAATTCGGCTTTAACCGCACCACCTTCGCCCAGTTCGTCAAGGACTTAAGCCTGCAAGCGATTCTGGGCTTGGTTTTAGGCGCCCCGCTGGTGGCGTTGGTCTTGTGGGTCATGGAGCACGCTGGGCAAAGCTGGTGGCTGCTCGCCTGGGCCATTTTGATGGGCTTTTCGCTGCTCATGAGCTGGGCCTGGCCGACTTGGATCGCGCCGCTATTTAATCGTTTCACCCCCCTCGAGGATACCGAGCTTAAAGCCCGAATCCAGCGGCTGCTGGAGCGCTGTGGCTTTCACAGCCAGGGGATCTTCGTAATGGACGGCTCGCGCCGCAGCGGCCATGGTAACGCCTACTTCACCGGGCTTGGCCGCTACAAACGGATCGTGTTTTTCGACACGCTGCTGGCGGCCTTGGATCCTGAAGAACTGGAAGCGGTGTTGGCTCACGAGCTTGGGCATTTCAAGCGCCGCCACGTCCTTAAGCTGCTGCTCGTAAACGCCGGCCTAAGCTTCATAAGTTTGGCTTTACTCGGCTGGTTGGCCGGAGAAACTTGGTTTTACCAAGGTCTTGGCGTGCCAAGGCCTTCCGCGGCGGCGGCGATCTTGCTGTTCATCCTGATCGCGCCGGTGTTTGGCGCTTTCCTAAAGCCCATTTTAGCCGCCGTCCAGCGCAGCTACGAGTTTGAAGCCGATGCCTTCGCCGCCTCTTTGACGCGGTCGGAAGCGTTGATCCGCGCTTTGGTCAAACTCTACCGCGACAACGCCGCCACTCTCACCCCCGACCCTCTTTACGCCGCCTTCCACTACAGCCATCCCCCGGCGGCCATCCGGATCGCGCACCTTAAAAGAACGCCCGCAAAATGAGCTCGGTGCGCTGCGGCCGTATCGTGGCCTGTTTTGGCAGAGAATGGGCAATCGAAGACGCAGACGGCCACCTCGCGCTCGCTTATCCGGCGGCAAAGTGTGAGGAGTTGCCCTGCGTCGGCGATTGGGTCGAGTGGGAGGCTACCTGGCCTAAGCGCGGCCGCATCCTAAAAGTTTTGCCTAGAAAAACCCTGCTGACCCGCCCCGGTCCCCGTCCGGCGGCGGCCAACGTCGACCAGGTCCTAGTCGTCCTCGCCCCCGAACCCGCCTACGACTTGCTTTTGGTCGACCAATACCTGGTGGTGTGCGAGATTCGGAAAATCGCCGTCTGCTTGGTGTTCAACAAGCTCGATAAAATCCCAAAAGAGCAGCGCTCGAGGCTGCTCGAAGGCGACTTGGCGCCTTACCGGACGCTGTATCCGATCCTTCTCCTGAGCGCCAAGAGCGGTGAAGGAATGGATGCCCTGCGCGCGGCGCTGAAAGGCAAAACTTCAATGTTCGCCGGCCAATCCGGGGTCGGCAAATCCTCCTTGCTCCGCGCCTTGATCGCCGATCAGACCATCCGTATCGGCGAATTGTCCGCCCGCGCGCATCGCGGTCGCCATACGACGACCAGCGCCCGCTTGTTCCACCTCCCCGAGGGCGGGGATCTGATCGACACGCCCGGGGTCTTGGTCTTTGGCCTAGCGGGGATTACCCCGCATCAACTGGCCTTAGGCTATCGCGAGTTTCAACCGTTCATCCCGCGCTGCCGCTTCGCCGATTGTCGGCACGCAGACGATCTCGGCTGTGCGGTGCACGAGGCGGTAGCCGGTGGGGCGATTGATAGCTCCCGGTATCAGCGATATTTGAAATTGCTGGCGAAATTGCCGCAAATTTCCTAGACCGGCCGCCGGCCTTCGAAAGCATACGCGAGCGTGTGCGCGTCCAGATACTCCAACTCCCCGCCCACCGGCACGCCGTAGGCAATCCGGCTGACGCGCACGCCGGCTCCGCGGGCCAGTTCGGCAAGATAATGCGCCGTCGCCTCCCCTTCCACCGTGGAGTTGGTCGCCAAGATCAACTCCTTGATCTCGCCTTCTTGCAACCGCCGCTCCAGCTCGTCCAAGCCCAGATCCTCCGGGCCAATACCGTCCAACGGCGACAGCCGGCCGTGGAGGATGAAAAACACCCCGCGGAACACGCCGGTCTGTTCGATCGCCCAGGCGTCGGCGGGACTCTCCACCACGCACAGTTTAGACTGCTCGCGGCGGGGATCTAAACAAATCGCACAGATCGGCGCTTCGGTGAAATTACGGCAGGACCGGCAGCGTCGGACCTTTTCCAACGCCTCATCCAAAACTTTAGCCAATTGGCGGGCCCCTTGGCGGTCGTGCTGCAGCAAGTAAAAAGCCATCCTCTGGGCGGATTTCGGCCCTACCCCAGGCAGGCACCGCAGCGCCTGAATCAGACGCTTTAAGCAATCGCTCGAACTCATCGCCTTAAAACGGCAGCTTTATCCCCCCAGGCAGTTGGAAACCACCGGTCAATTCGGCCATCTTCTCTTCTTTAAGCTTGGCGACTTTGTGCACCGCATCGTTGACCGCCGCCGCCACCAGATCCTCGAGGATTTCCTTGTCCTCCTCTTTGAACAGGCTCGCGTCTATGGTCAGCCGCAGCACCTCGCGCCGCCCGTTCATGATTACCTTCACCAACCCTCCCCCCGCCTCGCCTTGAACCTCGGCTTTAGCCAAGGCTTCTTGAGCTTGCCGGAATTTCTCTTGGATTTCCTGCGCCTGTTGCATTAAAGCGGCCAGTGGGTTTTTCATCGGCTTATCCTCCCGATTGCTGTTTCACTCCGCCGGTTTAATCGATCCCGGCACAATTTGGGCATCGAAGGTCTTAAGCAATTCCTGGACGGTCTCATCCTCGGCAATCGCTTGCACGGCGCCCTGAAGCTTTTCCTGCTGGCGGCGCTGACGCAAACTCGCCGGTGTTTCTAAAGCGCTGTCGACAAGCTGGATGGTTAGCTTGATCGGGCGCCCGAGCGCTGTAATCAGCGCCTGTTCCAGCTTTTCCTGCCAGCGCGGATTCTGCAAATGGGCAAAGCGCTCGTCCAGCAGCAACTCGCACCGCTGCTCGTCCAAGCGCGCCAACACGCAATGCTGGGCCAGTTCTTTGGTCATCCCAGAAAGCCGCATCCGCTCCAGCAGAGCGGCCCATTCCTCGGCCTTGGTTTGCGGCGCCGTTTCGCAAACCGCAGCAGCAGGTTGGGCAGGCACCACCTCACCCATTGGCGCAAACGCCACATCCAAGGGCCGAAACGCCAGCATCCGCAGCAGCACCATCTCCAAACCCGTGCGCGGGTCCGGGGCTAAGGGCAAGTCCCTTTGTCCTAAGAGGCCGATCTGATAATACAGCTGCACGTCCTCGGGAGACAGCGCTTTGGCCTGCGCCAGAATGAAATCCCGCTCTTCATCTTGCTCGGCGGTCTCAGGCAGGCGTTGGGCCAAGGCGATGCGGTGCAGCAGGCCGAGCAACTCCTTGAGCACCTCGGCAGGCTCTGCCCCCGTATCGAGCAGGTGCGCGAGCTCGGCCATCGCCGCGCGCGCATCGACACGCCCTAGAGCCTCCACCAACCCTTTGAGGGAACCCCGCGTCACTCCTCCGAGCATCGCCTCGACGTCGCTCGTCTCAACTCGTCCACCGCCGTAGGCGATGGCTTGATCGAGCAGGCTCAAAGCGTCGCGCAAGCTGCCGTCGGCAGCGTACGCCAAGCGCCGCAACGCTCTCTCCTCATAGGCGATCCCTTCCGCTGTCAGGATCTGCGCAAGGCGCGCCTCGATCTGCCCTGGCGTCAGGCGCTTTAGGGCAAACTGAAGACAGCGCGACAGCACCGTGACCGGGATTTTCTGCGGCTCGGTGGTGGCGAGTAGAAACTTGACGTGGGGGGGCGGCTCTTCCAGGGTTTTGAGCAAGGCGTTGAAGCTATGGGTAGAGAGCATATGGACTTCGTCGATCAAATAAATCTTGTAGCGCCCACGGCTGGGAGCGTATTGCGCATTCTCCAAGAGCCTCTGTGTATCTTCGACTCGAGTGCGGGAGGCGGCGTCTATTTCGATCAAATCGACGAAACGGCCTTCATCCACATCCAGGCAGACTTCGCACCGACCGCAAGGCTCCCCCTCTTGAGCTTGCTCGCAGTTGAGCGCCTTGGCCAAGATTCGGGCGAGAGTGGTCTTGCCTACCCCGCGGGTGCCGGTGAACAGGCAGGCGGGATGCATGCGCTCGTGGACCAAAGCGTTGCGGAGCGCGCGCACTACGTGGGACTGCCCGGTGACCTCGGAGAATCGGCGCGGCCGCCACTTACGGGCCAGAGCTTGATAACTCATGGAGGGATTTTTAACGCTTTAAGGCGGCAGGCCACGCCAGCCGCACCCCGGCACACGCATCAACCGTTACCGTTGCTCCCTCCCGGGCCTGGCGGGGTTGGCGGCCTAGCGCTGCGAGGGGACCGACGTGGCCCGCCATGAATTGCTCATCCGGCGATTCCCGCCATTTCAATATTATTCCGGCGCGCTTATCAGATTGCAAGCATAATGCAACCTCGCGCATTGGACTTTCTCCTCCAAATCACGCTAACATTTTTAAACTTGCCAGAGTCCTCCACGCCAGCGAAACCAAGTGGCTTTCTCTGGCAAGGGAGGCTGTCGTCTCTGAAGTCCTGTTTGGAGTTTTGAAAAGAGGAATAAGTTTAAGGAGGTGTCGCGATGGTTTTTTTAACCGCTTCTTTAGCCGCGTTTACGGTAGCAGCCATCCTTGGGGCGAGCATCGCGCTCGATTTGTTCCGCGGGATTCCGGTAGATCGCAAGCTCATCCTTACCCACGCCGGTACCGCCGTCTTGGGCGCAGCGCTGGCGATTGGGGCCGCCCTGACGGGAGACAAGCGCGTCTATCTCAACATCGCTCTGGTCGTAGTGATCGCGTTGTTGGGGTTTACCGCCGCCACCCGGCGCTACCGCACCGGTCAGGTGCAAAAACCCTTGCTTTTAGCCCACGCCAGCATCGCCGTGATTTGCTATGCGATCCTGGCCGCAGTCGTCCTCGGCGTAAATTTGGGACTTTAAACTCCGCCGACAAACCCGGCTGCAGCCGGGTTTGTCACTCTTCCTTTTCCCCGTGGGGCAGGTGCCCCCCTCGCCAGATCGAGATCAACAGCCATACTCCACCGATTCCCGCGCCGGCAAAACCCAGCACCCCGAGCATCGGCAGTCCCCACAAGGTCGGCCCGCCCGTGACGGTCATGACGATGGACGAGCCGATGATCAACGAGGAGGTCACCATCCCCACCGTGAGCCGGCTGGCGGCGCGATCGAGGATCCAGCCGAAATAGTTGAGCTGATTGAGATCGACGTTAAAGCGCAGGTTTCCGGTCTTGAGCGCTTTGATCAGGCGCCGCACGTCGTAGGGAAAAGCGGCGATGATCTCGAACAATTCGCCGGCGGTACGCCAGCCGCGCCTGAGCACGATGTCCGGCCGGTAGCGGCGCAACAGCGCACGGCGCACGTGGGGGGTAGCGGCAACGATCAGATCGAAGTCCGGATCCACCTGCCGCCCCATGCCGTCCAAGGTGAGCAAAGCTTTGAACAACAGCGCCAAATCCGGCGGCAGCACCAAATGATAGGTGCGTATCAGAGTGCCCAGATCGCCTAAGATATTGACGATCTTGAGCTGCTTCAAAGGCAGACCGTGGTAAGTATCGATGAAGATGTCGACATCGGCCAGCAGCGCGTCCATATCCACTTGGACATCCCCGGCCCAGTCAAGCAGCACGTTGGCCGCGCTGCGCGCGTCGCGATCGATCACGGCCGCCAAAAGATCGACGATCTGATAGCGGCGGGTCTCAGACAAGCGCCCCACCATACCGAAATCGATGAACGCCAAGCGGTTGCCGGGCAAAAAGATGAGATTGCCGGGGTGGGGATCGGCGTGGAAAAAGCCGTCGATGAGGATCATCTTCAGCACCGCATCGGTTCCGCGCCGGGCTAAAATTTTGCGCTTTAAACCCGAGGCTTCGGCCAGCTGCAGTTTGCGTGCCGGGATCCCTTCGATGTAGCCTTGCACGTTGAGGCGCTTGGAGCAAAATTCCCAATATATCTTGGGAATCACGATCCAGGGATCGTGGGCGAAATTGGCCGCCATCCGCTCGGCGTTGTGGGCCTCGTTCTCTAGGTCCATCTCCCGCCGTAGGGAGGCGGTGAATTGGTGGACGATCTCCACCGGCCGGTAGCGGCGCAGTTCCTTGACCTCGCTCTCGGCGATCCGGACCACGCGCTCGAGCAGCCTAAGATCGGCCTCCACAATCTCTTCGATCCCAGGGCGGCGGATCTTCACGATCACCCGCTCCCCGCTAAACAGGCGCGCGCGGTGGACCTGGGCGATGGAAGCAGCCGCCAACGCCTCGGTGTCAAATTCTGCAAACACGTGCTCTACCGCTACCCCTAAGTCTTCTTCCAGCTGGGGCTTTAACGCGGCAAAAGGCAGCGGCGGCACTTGGTCTTGGAGCTTCTCAAATTCAGCGATCCAATCGGGGGGAAACAAATCCACCCGCGTCGCTAGGATCTGGCCCAGCTTGATAAAGGTAGGTCCCATCTCCTCCAGCGCCCGCCGAATCCGCTGGGCGGTGTTGAGCTGGACCAGTTCTTCCACCGCTTTCCAATGCAGCGCTCGGCCAGCCTGCTCAAACGCGTGCGCTAATCCCAGCCGGCGCACAAAGCCGGTGAAGCCATAGCGGATCAGGATTAGGGTCAGGTCGTAGAGACGGCCAAGATCATGGATCGCGCTGACGGCCTCCCACAGCATTCGCTCAATTTAAGTTTTTTTCGCTTGCGTTTTCTTCACTTGCCGGTCCAAAGCTTCGGCGATCCCCGCCAGAAAACCGCTGGTAATGGCCGCCAGCCGTACGGCGGACGTGCGGGCCGCATCTAAGCCGGCCTTGACCCCCCATTGGCCAGCCTCCTGAAGCTTGCGCGGCAGGGTCTGCATGACCTCGGCTAGGTACTCGCCCACCGCGGTGCCGCTGTGGTGGGCATGCCGAAGGAGATCGGCGAGGATTTCTCCCGCTTGGGCGCTACCCTTTTGCGCCACTTCGGCCAAGGTGTCGAGATAAAGCTTTTCCAGCTCGAGCAGCTGGTCGAACGCGCCTTTGATCTCTTGCTCGGTAAATTCGTCGGCGCGGCTGGCCGCTTCCTCCAGGGCCAATTTGGACGCCTCGGCGGCTTTGACCAAACCTTCCTCCAGACCTTTGACCGCCTCTTCCAACGCCTCGCGGGCACGGCTGCCATGAATTGCGATTCCCTCGCTGGCGCCTTGCAGGACGGTCTCAATGATCGCTTTCACCTGAGCGGCATCCAGTTTGCCCTCGGCCAGCGCCTCGACGGTCAACCGGCGAACCTTCTCCCGAATCGCTTCTTCGCTCGCGACGGCTTCTTGAACCGAAGCTTTGAGCTGTTCATTCTCTTCAACGCGCGTCTCCGCCTTGGACTCGCCTTGCGCTTGACCGTCGGCTGGTAAATCGCCTGAATGCATACCTTCCTCCGTAAAAATATTCGTCTCCCGCTATAGTCGCCAAAACCTAGGCAAACTGCAAGCGTTCTAGGTGCCAAAGCCGCTCATTCCAGCTAAAATATTTAGACTTAAACCTCTACATTCCAGAATTTATGTTGAAACACAGCCGGTATCGGCGCATCCTCGGCGCTGCCCTGATTGTCTCTGGCGCTTTGCTGATGTGGCTGACCCCGGAGATTTTAGCCGGAACCATCGCGATTTTGCTCGCCTTCGTGTTGGAAATCCTCGGAATTTATTTGGAGCGCCTAGATCGCAAGCGCTTCTGAAAGCGCTTGCGCGATCTTCCTCGCCGTTGGATAATGGCGCCGACTTTGTGTAGCTCCGCCAATTCCAGACCGTTACCATGAGCGACTACCACAGACAGTATCCCCTGCTCAGCCGCATCGACTCCCCGGAAGATTTGCGCCAGTTGGATGAGAAAGACTTAAAGCCGCTGGCGGACGAGGTTCGCCATTACTTGCTCGAGAGCGTCAGCCGCTCCGGCGGTCACTTGGCGGCAGGGCTTGGCACGGTGGAGCTCACCATTGCCTTGCATTACGTGTTCAACACGCCTTACGATCGCCTGGTCTGGGACGTCGGGCATCAGGCCTACCCCCACAAAATCCTCACCGGTCGCCGCGATTTGCTGCCGACTATTCGTAAGCGCGGGGGGCTGGCGCCCTTTCCAAAGCGCGCTGAAAGCCCCTACGACGCTTTTGGAGTCGGCCACTCCAGCACCTCGATCTCGGCGGCTTTAGGGATGGCGATCGCCGCCGCCTTGGACGGGCGCGAGCAACGGGCGATCGCGATCATCGGCGACGGTGGGCTGACCGGCGGGATGGCGTTTGAAGCCCTCAACCACGCCGGCGCCTTAGACGCCAATTTGCTCGTGATCTTAAACGACAACGAGATGTCGATCTCCCCTAACGTCGGGGCGCTCACCAACTATCTGGCCAAGATCCTGTCCAGCAAGCTCTACACCACCGTGCGCGAGGGGAGTAAGCTGATCTTAAAGCGCATCCCGGAAGTCTGGGAGCTGGCCCGCCGCGCTGAGGAACACGTCAAAGGGATGGTCGCCCCCGGCACCTTGTTCGAGGAATTGGGTTTTAACTACATCGGCCCCATCGACGGCCACGATTTGGACACCTTGATCGCTACTTTAAAAAACCTTCGGGAGCTCAAAGGCCCCCAGTTTCTGCATGTGATCACCAAAAAAGGCAAGGGGTATCTGCCGGCCGAACGCGACCCTGTCGCCTATCACGGGGTTGCGCCGTTTGACCCAAACCGGGAAACCCTGACCAAAGCGCCTTCCCAAGGTATGACCTACACCCAGGTGTTCGGCCAATGGCTGTGCGATATGGCCGAGCGCGAGCCCAAACTCATCGGCATTACCCCCGCTATGCGCGAAGGTTCGGGGCTAGTGGAATTCTCCGAACGCTTCCCAAACCGCTATTTCGACGTCGGGATCGCCGAACAACACGCCGTTACTTTGGCGGCCGGGCTGGCCTGTGAAGGCTACAAACCGGTGGTGGCCATCTATTCCACTTTCCTGCAGCGCGGTTACGATCAGCTGATCCACGACGTGGCTCTGCAAAACCTTCCGGTATTATTCGCCATTGACCGCGCCGGGCTGGTAGGGCCGGACGGGCCAACCCACGCCGGCAGTTTCGACTTAAGCTTTCTGCGCTGCATCCCTAACCTAATAGTGATGGCGCCGGCCGATGAGAACGAATGCCGAAAAATGCTGACCACCGGCATCGAATGCGGCCGACCTGCCGCGGTCCGCTACCCGCGCGGGACCGGCCCAGGCGTTAAAGTGGAGCGTGACCTGACCCCTCTGCCCATCGGCAAGGGTGAAATTCGCCGCTACGGTAAGAAAATCGCCATTTTGGCCTTTGGCTCTATGCTCGCCCCCGCGTTGGAGGCTGCCGAGGCGCTGGATGCAACAGTGGCCAACATGCGCTTTATTAAACCGCTGGATGAGGCGCTGATTTTGGAACTGGCCCGCGATCACTCGTACTTGGTGACGGTGGAAGAGAACACCGTCCTAGGAGGCGCAGGCAGCGGGGTGAGCGAGTGCCTTGCCGCCCATCGCTGCCTCGTACCGATTCTTCACCTCGGGTTGCCGGATCGCTTCCTAGAACACGGCAGCCGCGAAGAGCTCCTAGCCGAAGCTGGCCTCGACGCGCGCGGCATCCGCCTGCAAATTGAGCGCTTTTTGAAGCAAAATCAGCCCCTCAAAGTCATCGCATGAACGGCTTCGATTGGCAAGCCAAGCTTAGGCAAAAAATCCGCACTATCCCGGATTTCCCAGGACCTGGGATTCAGTTCAAGGACATCACTCCCCTGGTACGCGACCCGGCTGCGCTCAGGCTGGCCGTTCATCAGCTCATTCACCCGTTTGTTGGCGCGCCCATCACCGCCGTCGCCGGCATGGAAGCGCGTGGATTTATCTTTGGCAGCCTGGCGGCGTGGGAACTCGGGGTAGGGTTCGTGCCGCTGCGCAAACCCGGCAAGCTCCCTTACGATGTGCAAAGCGTTTCTTACACCTTGGAGTACGGCGAAGCCGCCCTAGAGGCCCACATCGACGCTGTTGGTCCAGGCGACTCAGTACTGCTCGTGGACGATCTTTTGGCCACCGGCGGCACCGCTCAGGCCAGCGGTGAACTGGTAACGCGCTTAGGAGCGCAAGTCTTTGCCTTCGCGTTCGTGATCGAGTTGGGCGCGCTCAAAGGCCGTCAGAAGCTGGCTGGCTATTTAGTCCACAGTTTGCTTGTCCTCTAGCTTGGCTGCTCTGCCGTACACCCGCCCTTTCCAGCGGCTGCGCTCGCCTCGCCAGTAACGCCGCGCCGAATCCCAGGTCATCAGAAGATACAAAGTGCTCACGGCGGGCAAGACCAGCCCCAACGCCCACGGCAGGCGATAGAAACCCAAGACGGGTCGGTAAGAAAGCAGCATCATCCCCAAACTCGCCGCACCTAGCCACCAAAATTTAGCCTGGAACAACGCCATCACCGGCACCCAGGCCAACAACCCAAGCACCGCCGTGCACAAAGCCAAAAGCCCAATGGAGTAGCGCAGCTGCGTGAAAGCGGTACGCGCTACCATATCCCAAACGGCGTTCAACCGAACATAGCGGCGCTGACTGAGCACGCCGTGGGAAAGACCAAGCCAAGTGGAATAGCCTTGGCGCTTGACGCGCTTGGCCAAGGTGCAATCGTCGATCAAAGCGTCTTTCAGGCTGGCAAACGCCCCGCACTGCTTAAGCACCTCGGTTTTGGTCAGGATACAACCGCCGGCAGCCGCCGCTACCCGGCTCGTTCTTGAATTGGCTAAGGAAAAGGGATAAAGCAGCTTAAAGAAATACACAAACGCCGGCAAAAGCAGCTTTTCCCAGAAGCTTTCGGTCTTAAGCTGGGCCATGATCGAGACGAAATCCAAACGCTCGCGCGCCATCTTGGCAAGCAGCGCGGCCAGCATCCCAGGTTCGAGCCGGATATCGGCATCGAGCAGCAGCACTTTCTCTGTCTCCACGCATTTTAGGCCCTGCTCTAAGGCCCAAAGCTTGCCGCTCCAGCCCGGGGGAAGCGGTTTTCCCGTAAGGACGGTCAAGGCCAAATTCGGCGCTTTACGAGCGATGGCCGCGGTGTCGTCTTCGGAGTTATCGTCCACGACGATGACCTTCAGGCCGGGAGCTTGAGCGGCCAGCGCCGCAAGCGTTGCGGCCAGGCAGTCGGCCTCGTTGCGGGCCGGGATCAGAACGGTGAGGTCGTGATAAGGGCAACTTGCGCGGCAGTCGGGTTCTAAGACTTCGCGAATGCGCCATGGCTGCCACGGCAGAATCAAAATCCCCGCCCACAGACAAGCAGCCCCCGCTGCCAAGAGATCCAACCAATCCATGGAAGCGAAATCTGCGTCTACTCGACGGCTTCGGCCGGTTTGGGCAGCGGCTGTTCCTTTTGCAAGTAAGCTGGGATGGGCTCGGGCGCCATCGGCCCAGAAGTGCGCGGTCCAAACCAAGCCACCCAGGCCGCTTTCAGCGGATGGGCTAGAGTGTCTGCCACCGCCGTAGGCTCATAGCCGCAGTGCGCCATGCAGTTGGCGCATTTGGGGTGATTGGCAGTGCCGTATTTTTCCCACGGCGTGGTTTCCATAAGCTCCTTAAAGCTCTTTGCGTATCCTTCATCGGCTAAGAAATAGCAAGGCTTTTGCCAGCCGAACACGTTGCGGGTGGGATTGCCCCAAGGCGTACAGGCATAGGCCCGGTTACCGGCTAAGAAATCCAGATAAAAACCGGAGTGATTCAGGCGCCACTTTTTTCTACCCCGCTGCTTGCCTAGCCGAAACAAGCGCCGGAACAATTCCTTGGTCTCGGGATTGCGGATGAATACGTCCTGGCGCGGTGCCCGCTCGTATTGGAACCCGGGCGAGATGGTCACCGCTTCTACCCCCAGGTCCATGCAGAAATCCAGAAACTCGGCGATCTCTTCGGCGCTTTCGCCCTGGAACAGGGTGCAATTGACCGTCACCCGAAACCCTCGCGCCAAAGCTTCGCGAATCGCCTCGACGGCTCGCTCGAACACGCCTTCTTGACAGACCGAAGCGTCGTGGCGCGCCTTTAGGCCATCCAAGTGCACGGAGAAGGTCAGATAAGGAGAGGGCGTATAATCTTTTAAGCGCTTTTTCAACAGCAGGGCGTTGGTGCATAGATAGACGAATTTTTTGCGCCTTACGATCCCTTCGACGATTTTGGGCATGTCTTTGTGGAGCAAAGGCTCACCGCCAGGAATGGAGACCACCGGCGCACCGCACTCATCTACCGCTTGCAAGCATTCCTCGACGCTCAGCCGCTTTTTTAAGATCTCGTCGGGATGGTCGATCTTGCCGCATCCGGCACAGGCTAAATTGCACTGAAACAAGGGTTCCAGCATCAAAACCAAGGGATAACGGCGCTCGCCTTTGAGTTTCTTGCTCAAAAGATACCGGGCAATCGCAAGCTTTTGTCGCAAAGGAATGCTCATCGTCCCTCTCCTTGTAAATTTTTGATTTGGCGTATTCTTGACTATTTAGCTTTGTTTTAACGCCAAAGGCAAGCCTTTCGTCGCAAACAAGCTTTTTGTTGTCAAAAAGCTACAAATTTCTAAAATCAGCCCCAACAACCTGGGCAGTAGTTTAATAGATTAGGTGAAAATACAACAGCAACTTGACGATCTGGGCCCAAAATCCATAGAATTGGTCTCAATTTTTGCCTAAGTTACCACCACAGCGCCGCGAGCTCGTCTTTGCTTAATGGGGAAAGCTTTTAATGAGAAATTTAATCTCTGCCACCTGCGAAGACCTTGACGCGCTTACCGATTCCGCCTTCCAGGCGCGTTTCCTCGACGGTGTCTCGCGCACTTTTGCGCTGACTATCCCTCGATTGCCAGAGCCCGTCCACCAGGTAATCGCCAACGGCTACCTTTTGTGCCGGATCGTCGACACCATCGAAGACGAGGCGACCCTCGACCGCGCCGCCAAACGGCGTTTCTGCGAGCGCTTCGTGGAGGTGGTCCAAGGCCGGCAAAACGCGGCGGAATTTGCGCAGGAGTTTGCCGCCCGCCTCTCGAACCGCACTCCTTTGGCCGAGCGCGAACTGATCCAGGCCATTCCGCGGGTGATTGCCATCACTCACAAATTCTCTCCCGCCGACCGTGAGGCCCTAGCTCGTTGCGTGGCGATCATGAGCCACGGCATGGCCGATTTTCAAGATCAGGATTTACGCGCCGGGCTGGCGACGCTGGCGGATCTGAACCGGTATTGCTATTACGTGGCGGGCGTAGTGGGGGAAATGCTGACTCAGGTGTTTTGCCACCACTTTCCGGCCATGGCCAAGCACGAAGAGCGCCTGCTCGAGCTTGCGGTCTCGTTCGGCCAGGGGTTGCAAATGACCAACATTCTCAAGGATGTGTGGGACGACCGAGAGCGCGGTGTGTGTTGGCTGCCTCGCGATATTTTTCTAGCCCACGGGTATGAGCTTAACAATCTCCGTCCCGGCCACCGCGATCCGGCTTTTGTCGCCGGCCTGCGCGAGTTGATCGCCATCGCCCACGGCCACCTGCGCAACGCCTTGGAATACACCTTGTTGATTCCTAACTCGGAAACCGGCCTGCGCGATTTCTGTTTGTGGGCGCTGGGGATGGCGATCCTGACCCTGCGCAAAATTCACCGCCACCCGTACTTTAGCCGCTCCGCCGAAGTCAAGATTTCGCGCCGCAGCGTCAAGGCGGTGATCCTCATCACGCATCTTAGCCATCGCCACAACGAGCTGCTGAGGTGGTTGTTTGGGTTGGCCGGCTCCGGTTTGCCCGGCCCGGCGCCTGCAGAACAGCTCGCGCTCAGTCCACCGCAGACGGCAACGTAAATCTTTTTTCTTTCAAGACAACCATCCGAAGGAGGCCAAATCGATGACTCAACCATCCGCATTGACGAGTTTGTCGCAAGCAAACTCCGATCGCAAACAAAACCGGCTGGATCGCGCCATCGCCAAGGCCCAAAGCGCTCTGCTGCAGCGCCAGCATCCCGAAGGTTATTGGGTATTCGAGCTGGAAGCCGACTGCACGATTCCGGCCGAATATATCCTGATGATGCACCACATGGACGAAGTGGACGAAATCTTGCAAGCCAGGCTGGCCAATTATCTGCGCGCCAAGCAACAGGAAGACGGCAGCTGGCCGCTGTACACCGGCGGGCGCGGCAACTTAAGTTGCTCGGTCAAAGCGTATTACGCGCTCAAGCTGGCTGGAGACAGTCCGTCCGCCCCCCATATGCAGAAAGCAAGAGAATTCATCCTCTCTCAAGGAGGGGCAGCCAAAGCCAACGTCTTCACCCGCATCTTGCTTGCCTTTTTCCAGCAAATCCCCTGGCGCGGCATACCGTTCATCCCGGTAGAAATCATGCTGCTTCCTCGCTGGTTCCCTTTCCATCTCGAGAAAGTGGCGTATTGGTCGCGCACGGTGATGGTGCCTCTGTCCATCTTGTACTCGCTCAAGGTCAAGGCGAAAAATCCCAAAAACGTCGATATTCGCGAGCTGTTCGTCACGCCGCCGGAGCAGGAAAGGGGTTATTTCTCCCACGTCCGAACTCCCTTGGGGAAGTTCGTTTTGGCCTTGGAAAGAATCGGGTTGAAGCTGGAGCCTTGGATTCCTTTCCGCATTCGCCAACGGGCGCTGGAAAAAGCGCTCGCCTGGGTGACCGAGCGCTTAAACGGCGAGGACGGCCTGGGTGGAATCTTCCCCGCGATGGTCAACGCCTACGAGGCGATGGAAGCGCTTGGGATCCCGCCCGAAGATCCGCGTCGCCAAATCGCCAAACAAGCGCTCAAAAAGCTTTTGCTGCACCGAGATCACGAGTCTTACTGCCAACCCTGTCTGTCTCCGGTATGGGACACGGGCCTGAGCCTGCTCGCCCTCCAAGAGGTCCAGCGCGGCGAAGACGACCCCAAAGTCGCCGCGGCGATCGACCGCGCCTTAGATTGGCTGGTAAGCAAGCAGCTCCGCGACCAGCCGGGCGACTGGCAGGCAAAGAGGCCGCATCTGGAAGGCGGCGGCTGGGCGTTCCAATTCAACAACTCCTATTACCCGGATGTGGACGACACCGCCGTGGTCGCCTATAGCCTATTAAACAGCGATCGACCCGAACACCGCGAAGCGGCCCTCCGGGCGGTGCGCTGGATCGCCGGCATGCAGTCGAAAAACGGCGGTTGGGGCGCCTTTGATCCGGATAATACCTATTATTATTTGAACCAAATTCCTTTTGCCGACCACGGCGCCTTGCTCGATCCTCCTGAGGCCGACGTCAGCGCCCGCTGCGTCATGCTGCTTTCGGCGGCGGGCAAAGCCGTCCCCTATTTCCGCGAAGTCGCCAAACGCGGGCTAGACTTCCTCTGGCGCCAGCAGGAAGCGGACGGCAGTTGGTTCGGACGCTGGGGGAGCAACTATATTTACGGCACCTGGTCGGTGCTGATGGGATTGGAGCATTACGGCGTTCCCAAAGACGACCCGCGGGTGCTTCGCGCCGTAGCTTGGCTCAAAAGCGTCCAGCGCGAAGACGGCGGCTGGGGAGAAAGCAACGACAGCTACGAAGACCGCCACAACCCCTCCCTCCGTGGCCGTTTTCATACCAGCCTGGCTTGTCAGACCGCTTGGGCGCTTCTGGCCCTGATGGCGGCGGGCGAAACCCAAAGCGAGGCAGTGCAGCGGGGCATCGATTTTCTGCTGCGCACGCAGCAAGAAGACGGCTTCTGGCGGGATGAATACTTCAACGCTCCGGGTTTCCCGCGGGTCTTTTACCTGAAGTATTACGGCTACGACAAATTCTTTCCGCTCTGGGCCCTCGCTCGCTACCGCAACGAAACAAAACGCCTGTGTTAGGGATCGTCGTTGCCCTCCCGGACGAGAGCCTAAGCCTTTGCCCCAAGCGTATCCCGATCGGCCAGTCGCTGGCGCTCTCACCCCGGATTCAAGTTCGGGTGGCGGGCATGGGGCCTTCACGGGCGCAAGCGGCGGCGGAAGACTTGTATCGAGCCGGCGCTCGCGCCCTCCTCAGCTGGGGGTGTGCGGCCGCGCTCGAGTCGGGGCTGGCTGCAGGAACGCTGCTGCTGCCCCAAGGCTTTGTTTTCCCCCATGGCCCAATCTCGTTCCTTGCCGATCTTGGATGGTGGTCGCACTTGCACCGGATTCTCGCCGGCGTGCGGCCCCTCGTTACCGCCCCTTTGGCCGGGAGCGATCGCGTGCTCGCAACTTTGGCCCACAAACGGGCGCTGCATAAGGCAACCGGCGCGGCGGCAGCGGACATGGAGAGCGCTTTTCTCGCCGGTTGGGCGGCAGAACGGCGTCTGCCTTTCCTCGCAGTAAGGGCCATCGCGGACACGGCCACCACTCCTGTGCCCAAAGCGATTTTAACCGCCGACGACGGCCGGGGAGGGATCTCATTGCCGAAGCTTGGGCTCGGACTGCTGCGCCAGCCTCGTCAGATCAAAGAAGCGATCGCTTTGGGGCGAAAATTCCGCGCCGCCCACGCCCGTCTGGCCCAGGCCGCGCAGTGCCTTCTTCCTCAAGGTTTCGGCCTGCCGTGTTAAAGCCTCTCCAACAGCTCGCCTGTAGGCTTTTAGCTCACCCGTTTTGGATTCTGGCGGCGTTGACTCTAGGAGCCGCTGCGAGCGGCTATTACGCGGCCCGGCAGCTTGAGGTGGAAACGAGCACCGAAAAGATGCTCGATCCATCCTTACCCTTCATTCAACAGCGCCACCGCGTCGAAACGCTGTTTCCCCAGGATAAAAACGCGATCGTGCTGTTGGTGCGCTCGGCCGTACCGGAGGCAAGCGAAAACGCAACTCGCCGCTTAGGAACCGTCCTGGCCGCGCACCCCGAAGCCATCGCCTCGGTGTACTCTCCCACCGTGCATCCGTTTTTTGACCGCCAAGGGCTTTTATATTTAGACACTGCAGAACTTGAGCGTTTGGGAAGCGATCTCGCCCAGGCCCAACCGTTCATCGCCAGACTCTACGAAGACTTTCGCCTAGGCAGCCTGCTGGCCTTGCTCGTAAAAGCCTTGGATTATCAGGAGCGCTTGCCGGTCGCCTTAGATCCCATCGCGGTCCAGATTAGCCAAGCGTTAGAGGCCGCCCTTACCGGGCAGCCCTATCTTCTGTCGTGGCAGAATTTGATGTTTGCCCCCAAACAGGCGATAGGCCATACCCTGCATTTCATTATCGTCTCGCCGGTGCTCGATTTTACCCACGTCCTGCCGGCGGAGAAACCTATCGCCGTGATCCGCGAAGCCATCGCTCAGGTTAAGGAAGCGTATGGGGTTCCGGTAGAAATCAAGATGACGGGCGAGCCGGTCTTAGAGCACGAGGAGCTCTTGAGCATCACGCAGGGCACCGAGTTTGCCAGCATTCTCTCCTTGGCGCTCGTGTGCTTGGCGCTTTGGATCGGTTTCCGCTCTTTTAAACTTACCGCGGCGGCCTTGTTCGCGCTGGGTTTGGGGCTTTCCTACTCGCTCGGTTTTGCCGCGCTCGCCGTAGGAAAACTCAACCTTATCTCCATTGCCTTTGCGGTGCTCTACATCGGCATGGGGGTAGATTACGCCACGTACCTGATCCTGCGCTACCGCGAATACCTGCTCGAGCAACTGCCTCCGCCAGCTGCCTTACGCCAAAGCTTAAGCACCGTCGCGCCGACCTTGTTCCTGTGCGCGTTGACTACGGCACTGGGGATGTTCGGCTTTGTCTTTACCCCCTACCGGGGAGTGGCAGAACTTGGGATCATCGCCGGCTCCAGCATGTTTATCGTAGTTTTTGTCACCTTGACGGCGCTGCCGGCTTGGCTGTGCTTTCTGCAGATCAAGCCGTCCACCGTCTGGATCAGGCGCCAGAGCATGTTCCTTCCACCTGCGCTTGCCCTCCTCCCTGAACGCCGCGCGCCCTGGATCAAAAAACTTAGCTTTTTTGCCGTGCTTGCCGCCTTAGGGGGGTTGTGCGCCGTGGAAGTCGATTTCAATCCAGTCAACCTGCGCGATCCAAACTCAGAGTCGGTGCGCACCTTCAAAGAGCTCTTGGCGACTAAGGAAACCTCCCCCATGTTTCTCACCAGCTTAAGCGAAGGGGAAGCGCAAGCGGCAGCGCGCAAACGGCAGCTAGAAAGCCTAGAAGAAGTCGAGGCGGCGGTTTCGGTCTTCGATTTAGTCCCTTCCGATCAGGAAGACAAGCTTGCCAACATTGAGGAATTGGCCTTGTTGCTCGGCCCCCAGTTCGAGCGTCCCCTGACCCTTAAGCCTGGCGCTACCGCGCTCGCCGAGCTGGAACAGTTCCGCCTTCAAATTAGCCGGCAAGAAGGCGCTTTGAGTCCTAAGGCGCGCGGCGAGCTTTTGACCGCCTTAGAGCATTTCGTCGGCCGCTGCCGGCAGCTTTCGACCGCCCAGTGCCGCGGCTTGATCGACCGCCTGCAGTTCAGCGTGCTCGCTACTTTCCCCCAAGTGATGGAAAAACTGCAGCTTGGGCTAAAAGCCCAGGCTTTCGGCGTGGAAGACCTACCCCAAGACTTGCGCGCGCGCTGGATAGCAAACGGTATTTACCGCATCGACGTGTTTCCTGCCAAAGATATGAACGCGCTCCAAAACGTACGCGAGTTTGTCCAAAAAGTGCGCGCGGTCGACCCCGAAGTCACCGGCCTGCCCTTAGTCTATATCGAATCGATGCGCGTCATGCTAGGCGCGTTTTTTAAGGCGTTCGCTCTCGCCATCGCGTTCATCGCGGCGCTGCTTTACCTGCTGTTGCGCCGCGCGAGCGAGGTGTTTTTAGTTCTGCTGCCTTTGGTCTTGGCCTCGGTCTTTACTGCGGCCCTGACCTCACCCTTAGGACAAGCGTTCAATTACGCCAACGTCATCGCCTTGCCGCTCCTGTTTGGGCTCGGGGTAAACTACGGCGTGTATATGGTCCACCGCATGCGCCAACTGCCGCCGGACCGGCCGGTCTTGACCACGAGCACCGCGCGAGGGATATTTTTCAGCGCCTTAACTACTTTGGCCAGCTTTGTCAGCCTCGCTTTGGTCTCTCACGCCGGCATCGCCAGCATCGGCAAGCTTTTAGGGCTCGGCTTGACGTTGACGCTCGCCTGCACTTTCTTTATCTTGCCGGCGTTTGCCGGCGGTTTGATCCAGAGGAACCCATCATGACGCTTTCCATCGCTGAACTCTTGCAAACCCACCGTGGAGAGAATTTTTCCCTCCACGAGCGTTTTTTAAATTCCCAGATGGTCAAGGTCTTAAAGACCATCGGCTACGATCGGGTTTACACCAAGGCCCAAGGGCCGTACCTGTACGACGATCAGGGCAACGAGTACCTCGATCTTCTGAGCGGCTTTGGCGTGTTCGCGTTGGGCCGCAATCACCCTAAAGTTAAGGCCGCGCTCTTGGAAGTCCTCGCCGACGACCTTCCCGACCTGGTGCAGATGGACGTCTCCTTGCTGGCCGGCCTGCTCGCTCAAAAGCTGATCCAGAACACGCCCGAGCCGCTGACGCGGGTGTTTTTCTGCAATTCCGGGGCCGAAGCCGTGGAGGCGGCGATCAAATTTGCCCGCTACACCACCGGCAGAAGCCGCATCCTCTACTGCCACCACGCCTTCCACGGCCTGACCATGGGCGCGCTGTCGCTCAACGGCGAGCCCATCTTCCGCCAAGGCTTTGGGCCGTTGCTGCCCGACTGCGAGGCGGTTCCGTTCAACGATCTTAAAGCGCTGGAACGCGCGCTCCAAGAGCGCGAAACCGCCGCCTTCATCGTCGAGCCGATCCAGGGCAAGGGGGTCAATCTTCCCGCCGACGATTACCTCCCCGAAGCGGCCCGCCTGTGCCGCAAATACGGCGCGCTGTTTGTCGCCGACGAGGTCCAGACGGGTCTAGGCCGCACCGGGCGGCTTTGGGCCGTGGAGCACTGGGGGGTGGAACCGGACATGCTGCTGATGGCCAAAGCCCTCTCGGGTGGATTCGTCCCCGTGGGCGCGGTGGCGATGACCGCGCGCATCATGGACAAGGTTTTCAACCGCATGGATCGGGCCGTGGTCCACGGCTCGACCTTCTCCAAGAACAACTTGGCGATGGCGGCAGGGCTGGCTTTCTTTACCGTGCTCGAAGAAGAAGACCTCATCGCCAACGCCGCCCGCCAGGGCCAGGCCTTGCTCGAAGGACTTTCGGCCTTGGTGGACAAATACGAGTTTCTCCAGGAGGTACGCGGCAAGGGGCTGATGCTGGCTTTGGAGTTCGGCAAACCCCAAAGCTTCAAATTAAAAGCCGCGTGGAGCCTTTTGGAGACGGCTAACAAAGGCTTGTTCAGCCAGATGATCACCATTCCCTTGTTCAAGCGCCACCGGATCTTGAGCCAAGTGGCAGGACACGGCATGAACGTGGTGAAGTTCCTGCCGCCTTTGGTGATCGGCGCCAAAGACGTGGCCTGGATCGTCAACGCCTGCGACCAGGTGCTGGCCGATTGCCACCAGGTCCCCGGCGCGATCTGGGATCTTGGCAAAACCTTAGCCGGCCATGCCTTAAAAGCTAAACAAACCGCTTAAATCTTCAGGTGCAGCCGATGCCTCGTTCTCTCGCGTCTTTGATCGTTCTGAGCTTGGCCTTTCTGGCAAATTTCGTTTCCGCCCACGCGGTGATCGTCCGCTCCACTTTGCATACCCACCCCCCTTTGCCTAATCAGGCAAGTTCGGTCACTTTACGCTTTAACTCCGATATTGAAACCAAGCTCTCCCAAGCCCTTTTGGTGACCCAAGGCGACCGCAAACGGCCCCTCCCCTCCCGGCCCGGCACAGCCCGCGGGGAAATCGTGGTGGACCTTCCTCCCCTGCCTCCCGGCGAATACGCCTTGCAGCTCAAAGTCTTTGCCGCCGACGGCCATCTGACCGAGGAAGTGCTTAAGTTCTTCGTCCACGAGGGAAACTAGCCATGCCTACGCTCGCGGTCGGAGGAATTCAGGGTCTGGCCGATTTTCTCGACGCCTTCATGGGCGGGACCGGGCTGATCAGCTTCTCGATCGCGCTCGGCGCGTTGGTTTGGGGGAGGTTTGCTCTCAAGCCGCTGCTGGCCAAGGAGCAAGGCGCCGGCCTGCTTATCGCGCACAGCCTGCGCTGGCTGTATTTGGGGGCGTTTGCGCTTGCGGCCAGCCACGCCGTGGCCTTGATCGCCAAGGCCTTCGTCCTTAAGGAAACCTTGGGCCACCTGCCGCTTTCGGCTTATCTTGGGACGATCCAGTTCCGCGCCGGTTTTGCGCGGATGATCTTGAGCTTTGCCCTGGGAATCGCAGCCCGCAGGTTGCTCAACGCCCCGCACGATCCCAGGCTATGGCGCTGGATCTTTGGCCTGATGGCAGCGGTCGTCCTCAGCGGGGCGTGGCTCACCCACGCCGTGGGGCGATTTGAGCATCGGGAAATGCTGATGCTGTTCACCCTGATCCATCAGGCCGCCGGGGCCATCTGGTTCGGCGGCGTGGTGCAGTTGCTCGTGCTCTGGCGCACGTCCTACCGTCATCCCCAGCTCCGCCCCTTGTGGCCATGGGCGCTTGCGCGCTTCTCTAAGCTAGGAATTGTGGCAGTTTCTGCCTTGGCGCTCACAGGCCTACCCTTGGCCTTGAACTACGTGGACGATTTTTGCGCCTTGCTTGGCACCGGCTACGGCAGCTTGCTGCTGACCAAAGTCGCGCTGCTTGCGCTCGCTTTGGGATTTGCCTGGATCAACCACCGCAGCGCAACGCGCTGGCAAAGAGGGCAACCCGATCCGCTCTTGTACCGAACCGTGCCGCACCTCATCGAGGCCGAATCTTTCATCCTGGTAAGCCTGCTGTTCGTGGCGGCCACCTTGTCGAGCCAACCGCCGGCGGTGGACATCCCGCAGCTTGTCGCCTCGCCTGGTGAGGTGTGGCAGATGTTCAAGCCCAAATGGCCACAACTTTCCTCCCCCAGCCACGCCGAGCTTCTGATCGGCGAGGCCCAGCGCGCCACCATCGTCGGCAAACAACCGCCCGTGGCAGCCTCCCAATGGTCCAACTTCAACCACAACGTCTCCGGCCTGTTTCTGACCGTCATGGCCGCGGTCGCCCTGTTCGGCTACTTCAGGCCCTCCCGCTGGCCGCATTACTGGCCGGCCGGATTCATCGCGCTGGCGGTCTTTTTGTTCTTCCGCTCCGATGCCCAAGCCTGGCCGCTTGGTCCTATAGGATTTTGGGAGAGCACTTTGGGCGATGGCGAAATCCTCCAGCACCGCATCGCCACGCTTTTGGCCTTTGTCCTAGGGACTTTGGAAATCCGCGCCCGCACTCAGGAGCGCGCCCACAAGCTGCGCTATTTGTTTCCGGTCTTGTGCGCCTTCGGCGGCATTTTGCTGCTCACCCACTCCCACGCTGGCTTTGAGCTAAAGACCGAATACTTGATCCAATCCACCCACACGGTAATGGGTCTGCTCGCCGTGGTCATGGCAGCGGCCCGCTGGTTGGAATTGAAGCTCGAGCCACCGGCGGCCCGCTGGGCTGGGATCACCGCAATGGGAGCGATGGGGCTGATCGGGTTGATTTTGATGTTTTATGATGAGCCTTTGTATTAGCTTTTCTCCTCCAGTTGGCCTTTGGCGTAGTTGGCGATCTTCTCGTCGAGCTTGGCGATTAGGCTTTTGAACCCCTCCCTGGCCAGAATCCCGGAAAACTGCGCACGCTTGAGCGCCAGATCGCTGACGCCATCGTAGCGTACATCGATGATCTTCCAGCCCGCCGGAGTGGGTTTCAAGACGTAGATGAACTGGACGTTCTGCCCGTTGGGCACTTCCAGCAACGCCTTTACCACCTTGAGCTGGGTCCGAAACGGCTCCTCTCCCACAATCTTGAATTGCTCGCCGGCATAATCGTTAAATTCCGCCGCGTAAGCGGCGATGCCAAATTCCGTCATCTTCCGCACGAAGGTCTGTTTTTCTTCAGGAGAAAGCAGCTTCCAATGGGAACCGAGTACATAACGGGAAATCGAGTTAAAATCATAGACCTCTTTGACCACCGCTTCGAGCAGCTTATACCGCCCGGCATAACCCAGCGCCTTGCCCTGCCGCATGGCTTTAAGCAAAGCCCGGTTGAGCTTTGCCACCACCGCCGCCGCTTCTGTGGCTTGCGGCGACTTTTGCGCCGTCTGCTCTCCTGGTTCGGCCCAGATCGTTGGCGGCGTAAAAGCGATCAAGGCGCCCGGCAACACCATCCCCCAGATTTTCAGCCATCGCATCGGACCCTCCTGCATACTGCGCGGTTATTTCAGTGTCTGCCGTATTTTACCTGTTCCTGATCGGGCTTGGGATGCCATGCGATTGCCAGCGCACATCATCGGTTTTGACGACGCCCCCTTTAACCGCAATCACCGCGGCGACGTCCCCGTCGTCGGCGCGATCTTCACCGGCACCCGCCTGGACGGCGTGGTCTGCGGCAAGGTACGCCGAGACGGAGCCAACGCCACCACCCGACTTGCCGGCTTGATCGCCGCCAGCCGTTTCCGGCATCACCTGCAGCTCATCATGCTGCAGGGAATCGCCTTGGCCGGTTTCAACGTAGTCGACATCCAACAGCTGCACCGCGTAACCGGCTTGCCTGTGCTGGTGATCAGCCGCAAGCAACCCAATCTTGCCGCCATCGCCCAAGCCCTTAATAAAGTCCCAGGCGGCCGGCGCAAATGGCAGCGGCTCGCACGAGCAGGCGCACCGGAACCGTTGGCAGGCGTCTGGGTACAACGCGCCGGAATCGACAGCACCGCCGCCACGCAGGTGATCCTCCGCACCGCCCTCCACAGCGCCATCCCCGAACCCTTGCGCACGGCCCACATCATCGCCGGCGGAATCACGGCGATTCAGAGCAAGCATCGGGTCTGATCAGAATTTTGTTTCAAAATAAGAAACTAAATATTATAAAAAACGAAGATTGTGAATTAAGAAGAAAAGCATATAATAACACTCGTGTTTGGTCATCCTGATGGGAGAGCCGCTATGATCACTCCTCTGGAATGGCTACTGCTCACTGCCATTGGATCGACCGTGGTTTTCGCGGTGCTGTTTTGCATCCGCAACTACCGCAGCGTACGTTGACTTCTTCCTCCTCTCGAGTAGCGTAAAACCTCCTTTCTTGACGCTTTGGACCCGCCGCCCGGCGGGTCTTTTTTTTACCTCGCTCCCTCCGCCAACGGCGCAATCCCCACCGCGCGTCGAATCTCGCGCATGAACGGCACCGCGAACGCGCGCGCCTTGGCCGCCCCTGCCTGCAGTTTGCGTTCGATCTCCTCTGGATGCTGCAGCAAGCCCTCATAGCGCTCGCGCGCCTCGCGGAAGTGGGCGTTGAGGTAGTCAAACAAAAACTGCTTCATCTCTCCCCACGCAATTCCCTCCTGGTAGCGGCGGCGCATTTGTTCTACTTCTTCCGCACTGGCAAACGCCTGATAGATGCTAAACAGCGTGCACGTATCGGGATCTTTGGGAGCCTCCGGAGGCAGGGAGTTGGTCTTGATCTTCATGATCAGTTTGCGCAAGGTCTGCTCCGGCGCGAAGATGGGGATCGTGTTGTCGTAGCTTTTGCTCATCTTGCGCCCATCGAGCCCTTTGAGGACGGCGGTTTCTTCTCGGATCATCGCCTCCGGCAGGACAAAATGCTCGCCGTAAAGGTGATTGAAGCGCGCGGCGATATCGCGCGCCATCTCCAGGTGCTGGATCTGATCCTTGCCCACCGGAACTTTTTGCGCTTTAAACAACAAAATATCCGCCGCCATCAGGATAGGGTAGGAATACAGGCCCATGGTAATGCCCTTGTCGGGATCCTGCTCGCCCTTTTCCAAATTTTCGGCCACGGCCGCCTTGTAGGCGTGGGCGCGGTTCATCAGGCCTTTGGCGGTGACGCAGCTCAAAATCCAGGCAAGCTCGGTCACCTCGGGAATGTCGGACTGGCGGTAGAATACCGCGTTGTCGGTATCCAGCCCTAAAGCGAGCCAAGTCGCAGCGATCTCTAGAGTGGATTGGCGGATGCGCTTAGGCTCCTGGCATTTGATCAGGGCGTGATAGTCGGCCAAGAAATAAAACGGCAACACCTTAGGATCGCGGCTGGCCTCGATGGCTGGGCGGATGGCGCCGACGTAGTTGCCAAGATGGGGGGTGCCGGTGGTGGTAATTCCGGTCAGGACGATTTGCTTGTTCATGGATCGCTCTTGGTAGAAACTCCAAGCCATTATAATAAAGCATTTACCTAGCCATTTAGCCGCATGACCTGGAGCATTCACAACGCCAGAGACGTTTACGCTATACGCCACTGGAGCGACGGTTATTTTGACATCGCCGAAACCGGCCATCTCGTAGCCATCCCCTACCGGGACCGCAACCGCGGGCAGGTGGATTTGGTCGAGATCGTCGAGCGGATCGGGCAGGAAGGCTTGTCCTTGCCGATCCTCATCCGTTTTACCGACATCCTGCGCGACCGCGTGCTCCGCCTGTCCGAGGCTTTTGCCGCCGCGCGCGCAGAATACGGCTTTTCGGGGCCATACACGCCGGTCTATCCGATCAAAGTCAACCAGCAGCGCAGCGTAGTCGAAGCCATCCTCCACAGCAAGGTGCCCCGCATCGGGCTGGAGTCGGGCAGCAAACCCGAGCTTCTGGCCCTGCTCGCCCTGGCCCCGCCGGGCACTACGGTGATCTGCAACGGTTACAAAGACCGCGCCTACATCCGCCTGGGACTGATCGGTCAGCGCCTAGGGCTGAACGTATTCAGCGTGGTGGAGAAACCCTCGGAACTCGATCTGATCCTGGAAGAAGCCGAAACCTTAAGGATCGCCCCGCAACTTGGGGTACGCTTGCGCTTGACCTCGGTCGCCGCCGGCAAATGGCAAAACAGCGGCGGAGAAAAAGCCAAGTTTGGTCTGGCCGCAGGCGATGTCCTGGCCCTGGTCGAGACCTTGAAGAAAAGCGGGCGTTTGGACTGGCTCAAGCTGATGCACTTCCACGTCGGCTCTCAGGTCGCCGACATCGACGACTTCAAGGCCGCGCTGCGCGAGGCCGCCCGCTACTACGTCGAGCTGCGAAGATTAGGCGCGCCCATCGCCATCGTCGATGCCGGAGGAGGGCTCGGGGTAGACTACGAAGGCACGCATTCGAACAGCTTCTCCTCTATCAACTACAGTCTGGAAGAATACGCCTGCACCTTAGTGCGCGCCTTGGCCGAGATCTGCGCCGAGGCCGACCTCCCCCATCCGGAAATCATTACCGAATCCGGTCGCGCCCTGACAGCGCACCACGCGGTGCTGGTCACCAACGTCATCGAAGTGGAACAGGTCCACGACTCTCTCCCCGCTCCTGCCCAAGACCTGCCGCCGGTTCTGGCCGACCTGCACCGGGCCCTGGAGCGGCTGGAGCACGATGGACTGCTTAGTACCTATCATGACGCCCAGTTCGACTTGCGCGAGGCGCGCGCCCTATATATCCAGGGCCGACTCTCGCTGGCGCAGCTAGCCGAGGCCGAGCGGCTCAACGCGCTCATCTGCCAGCGCCTGCGCCAGCGCCTAAGCCTTCACCTGCGCGCTCACCGCGAGCTTTTGGACGAACTCAACGACCGCCTCGCCGACAAGGTGTTCTGCAACTTCTCCGTGTTCCAATCGATGCCCGACGCTTGGGCGATTGGGCAGCTCTTCCCCGTTTTACCCTTGCAGCGCCTGAACGAGCCGCCGACCCGGCGCGGGCGGATCATGGATCTCACCTGCGACTCCGACGGCAGCCTAAAATCCTACGTGGATCGCCAAAGCATCGAGTCCACCCTGCCCTTGCACGCCATCCGCCCCGGCGAGCGCTATCTGATCGGCTTCTTCATGGTTGGGGCTTATCAGGAAATCCTCGGCGACATCCACAACCTGTTCGGCGACACCCACTCGGTCAACGTCGAACTCGATGAACACGGCCGCTGGCGCCTGACCATGCCGGCGCGCGGCGATCACGCCGCCGATCTTCTGCGTTACGTCCACATCCCGCCCGAGCACCTGCAGCGCGAATTCCGCAAAAAGCTCGCCCAGCTCGACCTGCCGGCGGCAGAGCGCAAGCTGTTTGAGAACGAACTGGTCTCCGGCCTCAACGGCTATACCTATCTGGAGGAGTAAGATGCGCACCGTCGGCTTTATCGGCTTAGGGGCTATGGGCGCGTCCATGGCGCGCAACCTCGCCAAGGCGGGGCGGCTCAAAGCGGTCTGGAACCGAACTGCGAGCAAAGCGCGCGCCCTGGCGCAAGAACTGGGCGTAGAGGCGGCGGCCACGCCTAAAGAGCTGGCGCGAAGCTGCCCCATCGTCGCCTTGTGCGTCTCGGCCGATGCCGACGTGCTCGAAGTGATCGAGGCGCTGCTTCCAAGCGTGGGGGCCGAATCGATCGTGATCGACCACTCCACGGTGAGCGTGCAGACCGCGCAAACGGCTGCCGCCAGGCTCCGATCTCGAGGCGCCGAGTTCCTCGACGCCCCGGTCTCCGGTGGGGTCGAAGGCGCGCGCGCCGGGACGTTGGTAACCATGGTCGGAGGCAGCCCAGAAGCTTTGGCCAGAGCCCGACCTGCCCTAGAAGCCGTAGCCAGCACCATCGTCCACACCGGCCCGGTCGGCAGCGGTCAAGCGCTCAAGGCGGTCAACCAGGTGCTGTGCGCCGGCATCAACCAGGCGGTGTGCGAGGCATTGGCTTTGGCGCAAGCGCTGGGCCTGGATCTTAAGCAGGCCGTTGCCGTATTATCCAAAGGCGCAGGCGGCAACTGGTTCTTAGAAAAGCGCGGCCCCACGATGATCCAAGGCGTCTTTCGCCCCGGCTTCAAACTGGCCCTGCATCACAAAGACTTGACCATTTGCCTGGCTTTAGCCAAAACGGCAGGACTTACACTGCCCCTGACGCAAAAGACGCTCGCCGATTACGCCGAACTCCTGGCCAAGGGACATGGCGAAGAGGACATCTCCGCCCTTTGGCGTCTGCAAGCTAAGCTACCGCCTTCCCCCACAGATCGTGGGTCCCCGCCTTGGTGATCTTGACCAGAACGCGCTGGCCGGGGCAAAGATTTTCGGCCCGGTCGAGGTACACCACCCCATCGATTTCGGGAGCCTCCGCGTAGGTGCGGCCGATCGCCTTCTTGCCTTCCATCCGGTCGATCAGCACCTGATACTCCTGGCCTACGCGCCGCTTGAGCTTGGCCGCGCTGATTTTCTCCTGCAACGCCATCAGGCGCGCAAGCCGCTCTTCCTTGAGTTCCTCCGCCACCGGGTTCGGCAGGTCGTTGGCGGCCGCACCTTCCACCGGCGAGTACTTGAACGCCCCCACCCGATCCAACTGGGCCGCGCTTAAGAAATCGAGAAGCTGCTCGAATTCGGCCTCGGTCTCGCCTGGAAAACCGACGATGAAGGTGCTGCGCAAGATCAACTCGGGGCAGAACTTACGCCAGCTTTCGATCCGCTTCAAGGTGTCTTCGGCGTTGGCCGGGCGCCGCATGGCTTTTAGGATCCTGGGGCTGGCGTGCTGGAGGGGAACATCCAGGTAAGGCAAAATCCTCCCTTCGGCCATCAGGGGGATAAGCTCATCCACGTGGGGATAAGGATAAACGTAATGGAGTCTGACCCAGACTCCAAGCTCGCCCAAACCTTTAGCCAAGTCGGTCAGATGCGTGCGCCAGGTTCTGCCGCGCCATACCTCTGTCCGATACTGCAAATCCACGCCATAAGCGCTCGTGTCCTGGGCGATTACTAGGATCTCTTTAACCCCCGCCTGCACCAGGCGCTCGGCCTCGCTCAGAACTTCGCCGATCGGGCGGCTGATCAAGGGGCCGCGCATCGAAGGAATGATGCAAAAGGTGCAGCGGTGGTTGCACCCCTCGGCGATTTTCAGGTAGGCGTAGTGGCGCGGCGTCAGCTTGATGCCTTGCGGCGGCACCAGGCTGAGAAAGGGATCGTGCGGCGGGGGCAGGTGTTCGTGGATAGCCGCAATCACGCCCGCGTAGTCGTGCGCGCCGGTGATGGCGAGCACTTTCGGGAAGCGTGCCCGGATTTTCTCCGGCCGCACTCCCAGACAGCCGGTCACGATCACCTTGCCATTTTCTGAGAGTGCCTCTTCGATTGCGGCGAGCGACTCGGCAACCGCTTCCTCGATGAAGCCGCAGGTGTTGACCACCACCAGTTCGGCCTGCGCGTAGCTCGGCACCGTCTCATACCCTTCGGCGCGCAAGCGGGTCAAAATCCGCTCGCTGTCGACCAGCGCTTTGGGACAACCTAAGCTGACAAAACCGATTTTCGGACCAACCCGCACTCGTTCACCCTTCAACTTTAGCTCCCATTCCAAAGCCTTTAACTCCTACCCGACTTAAGGCGCATAGGCCAGGTTCGGTGCCAGCCACTGCTCAGCTTCACTTAAGCGCCAGCCTTTGCGCCGCGCGTAGTCCTCGACCTGATCGCGGCCGATGCGGCCGACGTTGAAATAACCCGCCTTGGGGTGGGAAAAATACCAACCGCTGACCGAGGCGCCAGGGTGCATGGCAAAGCTTTCGGTCAGGCGAATTGAGGTAGTCTCTTCCACGCCGAGCAGGTTAAACAACGTGCGCTTTTCGGTGTGATCGGGGCAAGCCGGATACCCAGGCGCCGGGCGGATGCCGCGGTATTTCTCCGCAATCAGTTCCTCGTTGCTCAGGTCTTCGTACGGAGCGTAGCCCCAAAACTCGCGGCGCACACGCTCGTGCAGGTGCTCGGCGAAGGCTTCGGCCAGGCGATCGGCCAAAGCCTTGAGCAAGATCGCGCGGTAGTCGTCGTGCTCGCGCGCAAAGCGCTCGAGCTGCGCCTCGATGCCGATTCCGGCGGTGACCGCAAACGCGCCGATAAAGTCGGGCACGCCGCTGTCTTCGGGGGCGACAAAGTCGGCCAGACAGTAATTGGGCTGACCTTGCGGTTTTTGCTGCTGCTGGCGCAAGTGGTGGAGCACCCACTCCCGACCGTGGGCCTTAACCACGATATCGTCGCCGCGGGAGGCGGCCGAAAAAAGCCCAAATACGCCTTGCGCGGTCAGCCACTTCTCCGCCACCATCTGCTCGAGCAGTTTTTCGGCATCGGCCAAAAGCCTTCTGGCCTCTTTTCCTACCACTGGATCGTCGAGGATTTTGGGATAGCTACCCACCAATTCCCACGCCTGAAAAAACGGCGACCAGTCGATGTAGCGAACCAGCGTTTCTAAAGGATAGGCGTCAAAAACGTGTATCCCCGGCTTGCGCGGCATGGGCGGAAGATAACTTGCCCAGTCGGTACGCAAGCGGTTGGCGCGCGCCGCCTCGATGGCAAGGAGCCTGGCGGACTCTTGCCGCTTGGCATGACGCGCGCGCACCTCCTCGTACTCGCGGGCGAGATTGGCCAAAAACGGCCCGCGCAGCTCGGCGCTCAAGAGGCTGCCGACCACGCCCACCGCGCGCGAAGCGTCGGGAACGTAGACCACTGGAGCCGCATAATGGGGAGCGATCTTGACCGCGGTGTGAACCCGGGAGGTGGTCGCCCCGCCGATCAGCAAGGGGATATCTAATCCTTGCCGCGCCATCTCCTTGGCCACGTGGACCATCTCGTCCAGCGAGGGGGTGATCAGCCCCGACAGGCCGACGATATCCACCTGCTGCTCGCGGGCGGCGTGGAGGATTTTATCTGCCGGCACCATCACGCCCAAGTCCACGACCTCAAAGCCATTGCACTGGAGCACCACGCCGACGATGTTCTTGCCGATGTCGTGGACGTCGCCCTTGACCGTGGCGAGCAACACCTTGCCGGCGCTTTTGCCTTCCTGGCGCTCGGCCTTGAGGTAGGGCTCAAGATGCGCCACGGCTTTTTTCATCACTCGCGCCGATTTGACCACCTGCGGTAGAAACATCTTGCCGGCGCCGAACAAATCCCCGACCACGTTCATTCCGGCCATCAAAGGACCTTCGATCACCGCCAAAGGACCGCCGAGAAGCTTTCTGGCCTCTTCGGTGTCCTCCTCGATGTAGTCGGCGATCCCCTGGACTAAGGCGTGCTCTAGACGTTTTTCCACCGGCCAGCTGCGCCACTCCAGCTCCTGCACCTTGGCTTCCCCTGCCCCGCGATAGCTGGCGGCGAGCTGCAGCAGGCGCTCGTCGGCATCCTCGCGCCGGCACAAGAGCACGTCTTCGATGGCTTCGCGCAGTTCCCAAGGCACCTCCTCGTAGATGCCCAATTGCCCGGCGTTGACGATGCCCATGTCCAGCCCGGCGCGGATCGCGTGGTACAGAAACACCGCGTGGATCGCCTCGCGCACCGCGTCGTTGCCGCGAAACGCGAACGACACGTTGGAGATGCCACCGGAGGTCAGCGCGTAGGGCAACGTGTTTTTGATCTCGGCCACCGCCTCGAGGAAATCAAGGCCGTAGCGGCGGTGCTCGGGGATGCCGGTGGCGACGGCGAAGACGTTGGGGTCAAAAATGATGTCCTCGGGGGGAAAATCGAGCTTTTCCCGCAGGAGGCGATAGGCGCGGGTGCAGATCTCCACCTTGCGCTCCTTGGTGTCGGCCTGGCCCTGTTCGTCGAAGGCCATCACCACCACCGCCGCTCCGTACAGACGGGCCAGGCGAGCGTGGGCCAAAAACGCTTCCTCGCCTTCCTTGAGGGAAATGGAGTTGATCACGCCTTTGCCCTGCAGGCATTGCAGTCCCGCCTCGATCACCTCCCACTTGGAGGAATCGATCATCACCGGTACCCGGGCGATGTCGGGCTCGGCGGCGACAAGATTCAAAAACCGGACCATCGCCGCCTTGGAATCGAGCATCCCCTCGTCCAGGTTGACATCGATCATCTGCGCGCCATTTGCCACCTGTTGCCTGGCGATCTCGAGCGCCGCATCGTACCGGCCTTCCTGGATCAGGCGGCGAAAGTGGGCGGAGCCGGTGACGTTGGTGCGCTCGCCGATGTTGACGAACAGAGAATCGGGGCCAATGTTCAAGGGCTCAAGCCCGGCCAGGCGAGTCATGACTTTGGGTTTGGGCACCCGCCGCGGCGGCGCGCCCGCGACCGCCTCGGCGATCGCGCGGATGTGGTCGGGGGTGGTGCCGCAGCAGCCGCCGACGAGGTTAAGCCACCCCTCTTTAGCCCACGCGCCGATCTCTTCGGCCATCGTCTCCGGGGTCTCGTCGTAGCCGCCGAAGGCGTTGGGCAGCCCGGCGTTGGGATGGGCCGAGACAAAAGTATCGACGTAAGCGGAAATTTCCTCGACGTATTGGCGAAGTTCTTTAGGTCCCAAAGCGCAGTTAAAGCCAAAAGCTAAAGGCTCGGCGTGGCGCAGCGAGTTCCAGAACGCCTCCGGGGTTTGCCCGGACAGGGTGCGTCCGGAAGCGTCGGTGATGGTGCCGGAGATTAAAAGCGGCCGCTCAAGGCCGTGGCGGGCCAAGTACTGTTTGACGGCGAACACCGCGGCCTTGGCGTTCAAGGTGTCGAACACGGTCTCGATCAGGATGAGGTCCACCCCGCCTTCGATCAATCCCGCCACCGCCTCGGTGTAGGCAACGACCAAGTCTTGAAAGCTCACGTTGCGAAAACCCGGATCGCTCACCTCCGGGGAAATCGAAGCGGTGCGGTTGGTGGGGCCTAGGACGCCGGCAACGAAACGCGGTTTAGTCTCGCTGCTAAAAGCATCGGCCGCCTGCCTGGCCAGGCGCGCGGCGGCAAAGTTGAGCTCGCGCGCTAAATCTTCCATGCCGTAGTCGGCCAGGCTGATGCGGTTGGCGTTGAAAGTGTTGGTCTCAATGAGGTCGGCGCCGGCTTCCAAATACCGCCGATGGATCTGGGAGATGATCTCCGGCTGGGTCAGGGACAAAAGATCGTTGTTGCCTTTGAGCTCCCTTGGCCAGTCCTTGAATTGTTTGCCGCGGTAGTCGGCCTCGCTCAGGTTATACGCCTGGATCAAGGTGCCCATGGCCCCATCCAGGATCAGAATGCGCTCGGCTAGAATTTGGCGAATAGATGGCATGGCTTACGCTTCCAAAAATGCATGCAACTTTAGCATGCCTTAGAGAAACGCCTCAATTTTTAGCGCAGCTTCTGCGATAATGACAGTCTTAACAACAAACAAAATCGAGAGAGGAGAACCCTATGCGCACAATCCTTTTGTTCCTTGCGGTGGTTGCAACCTATGCGGCCCAAGCGGTCACGATCCGCCAACCCAGCGCACCGCCCGAACAATCTAAGCCGGTCCAGCTGCAGGACGCCTCCCCCCTCCTCGGTACCTGGACCTTGGTGGAAGTCGCCCCGCGCATCACCGGACCGCGCATCCCTGAAAATCGGACCTGGGAATTTAAACCCGACGGCACTTTGATCACTTCGGGATACAACCGCCACTTCAAAACCGAAGACCGCCAGGAATTCCATTACGCGATCAAAGATGGGATGATTGTCACCGATGTGCCGGGACGGCCAGACAAACAACTCGTCTATCAAGTTTACGACCTAAAAGACGACACCCTGGTTCTTCAAGGCGGCGTGGAAGGTTTTTATTTCTTCAAACGCAAATGATCGCAAAGAGGAGTTGGCTATGAAACTCAACCTCGAAAGCAAATACAAAACCGACCTTTTAATGTGGGCCGGGATCCTCGTGGTCAGCGTGGTATTCATCGGCATCTTCATGGTGTTTACCACCACCTCCCCACTCGAGCTGATCAAAAAAATCCTAAGCGCCATACTAATCATGTTCCTGCCCGGATACGTCATCGTCAAACTGTATCTGGACGAGTTTAAGCTCACGGAAAACGCGGCGCTGGATAAGTTCATCCTCTCCTTTGCCCTATCCATCATCCCCGTCCAATCCTTGGCCTTTCTGGTCAATTACTTTGCCATCCACTCGCTGGAGTTGGACCAAGAGATCCGCATCGGGCTGGAAAACTGGGTGCCGTTGATCATCGTGCTCTTGGTCATTGCGGTAGCGGTGGGGCTTAAATTCTTTCACGGCAGGCTCGCCGCGCTGTGGCAGCGGCTGTCGGCGTGGTCGAGCCAAAAACTCGGCGAGAGCGGACCGATGATCTTGCTGATTTTGACCACCTTCTTGACTTTAGCGGTGCTGTTTGGGCTGGTCCGGCTGATCTTGTTCGTGGTGATCAAAGCTTCTGGTTTCCAGCCTTACTGAGCAATCCAAAGTTTTAAGGACGCGGGCCTTATGGCCCGCCTCGTTTTTTGCATGCCCACGATCGATCGGGCACCGGCTCTACCCTATACTGCCTACGAAATAGATACGGCAGCTTACGACCGCGCCGTGCGCCTGTTCCGCTTCGCCAAGCGTTTCCTCCACCTTAATTTCAAGCTCCACGCTCCAGAAGGGCTGGTAAACCAAGCCCAGATCTTCGTCTTCAACCACTTCGCCCGCTTCGAGACCCTGATTCCCCAATATCTGCTCTACGAATGCTGCCGCACTTATTGTTGCGCCATCGCCCACCGAGAGCTGTTCGAAGTCAATGAGAACCTCGGCCGCTGGTTGCTGAGCGTGGGCGCCATCCCCCACGACCACCCCCAGCTGCTGCCGTTGTTGGCCAGGCAAATCCTGCGCGGCCGCAAAGTGATCGTCTTTCCGGAAGGCGGCATGGTCAAGGACCGGCGCGTCGTCGATCGCAAAGGGCGCTACCGCATCTATTCCCGTACCGCCCTCGACCGGCGCCGCCAGCACACCGGCGCGGCGGTGTTGGCTTTGGTTCTGGATCTGTTCAAGCAAGCGGTCCTTACCGCCTACGCCGGCGGGCAGGAGGATCGCCTAGCGCGCTGGCAACGGCAGCTGAATCTCCAAGACCGCGACGAATTTCTCGCCCGCTGCCGCGAGCCGACGCTGATCGCAGCGGCCAACATCACCTTTTTCCCCTTACGCATCGACGACAATTTCATCCACAAAGCGATCGAAACGATCCGCCCGGGAATCAGCAAACGCCTGCTGGAAGAGCTTTTGATCGAGGGCAATCTGCTTCTGAAAGATACCGACATGGACATCCATTTGGACGAACCGATACGCATAGACGAGTGCTGGAGACCCTGGGAGCGCTGGCTTTACCGCAGGCTCTTGCCGCAGATCGACAACCTAGAAGAGATCTTCGCCTGGCACACCAGCCAGGGCTTTGGGCAACGCTTCTTGGCCCGCCGTCTCCGGCACAATGCCCACCGGATTCGGGATCAATATATGGCGGCTATGTATCGAGCCGTCACCATCCATCTGTGCCACTTGGCCGCCACACTGATCTACGAGGCGCTGCGGCGCGGCCGCGACCGGCTCGTCAAACAAACCTTTAACGCCGCCCTATACTTGGCAATCAAGCGCATCCAACGCGAGCCTAGGCTGTTTTTGCACCGCAGCTTGGGCAACCCGGACAATTACCGCGACCTGCCCGCCGCCGAACCGCCTTTTCTCAAGCAGTTCTTCGGCACGGCGGAAAGCGCCGGGTTGATCGAACCGGTCGGCGGCTGTTACCACTTTTTACCCAAACTGAGCCAAGAATTCGAACTCGACCGCATTCGCCTGGAAAACCCAGTGCTGGTCTACGCCAACGAGGTCGCACCCCTGTCGCGCGTTCGGCAAATCGTCGGGCAGGCGCTCGATCAGGCCGAGCGGCTGACCGCGCGCGAGTTGGCAGGGCTGCGTTTCGACGACGAAATCCGATCCTGGCATTGGGATAAAAAATTTTATTCGGCGCCGTGCTTTGCCGAGATCAATCAACTCGAGACGCTCACCGAAAGCGCCGAGCCGTTTCTGTTCTCACCCAAAGCTTGTGCCAAAGGCGTGCTGTTGGTCCACGGCCTGCTCGCCTCCCCGGCGGCGATGCGCCCTTTGGGCGAGGCCCTGGTCCGGGCCGGCTACACCGTGCTCGGCGTCCGCCTCAAGGGGCACGGCACCTCCCCGTGCGACCTACGCGAGCGCACGTTTTCAGATTGGTACGCTTCGGTCCGGCGCGGCTTTGAGATTCTCGCCGACCTGACCCCAACCGTCGCGGTCGTCGGCTTCTCCACCGGCGGATTGCTGGCCCTGCTTTTGGCCGCCGACCAGCCCGACCCGTTGACGGCGGTAGCAGCGATCGCCCCTCCAATTAAATTTCGCAGTCCCACCCTGGCGCTGGTGCCGTTGGTCCATCAGGCCCGGCGCCTGACCGAGTGGATGCCGAACGGCGGTTTTAAGGGTTTCTTGCTCAACCAGTCGGAACACCCTAAGCTCAATTATCGCCACGTCCCTATCCAGGCCCTTCACGAACTGCGCGGGCTCATCGCCGAAACCAAGGCGCGTTTGCCTGAAGTCCAATGCCCGGTCTTGCTCTTGCAAGGAGACGGCGACCCAGTAGTCGACCCAAACAGCGCCCAAATCCTCTTCGATCAACTGGGCACCCACCGCAAAATCCTGGCCCTGATCGGCGCTCGCCGACACAACATCGTGTACGAAGATCCCGGTGGAGTCCATGCGATGATCCGGTTTTTCCTCGACCAGCACGGCCTCTCCCTATGAGCGACCGGCCTTGGCTCAAGCTTTATCCGCAAGGCCTGCCAGCCGACCTGCCTCCTTTGGAGGACGCCTCTTTGGTCGCGCTGTTTGCGCGGATAAGCCGCGAGTTCGCGGAGGCCCCGGCGTTAGTAAACCTAGGTACGGTTCTGAGGTATCGCGACCTCTATCGCCTGTCTTTGCGTTTTGCCCACAGCTTGCGCCGCTTTGGGCTGGAAAAAGGCGAGCGGCTGGCGATCATGCTGCCCAACCTGCTGCAGACGCCGGTGGTGCTGATCGGCGCCTTGCGCGCCGGCCTGACCGTAATCAACGTCAACCCGCTGTTCACCGCTAGGGAATTGGCGCAGGAGTTGAAGGACGCAGAAGCCTCAGGGATCGTGGCGCTCGCCAACTTTGGCCGCGTTCTGGAACAGGCTTGCACCCAGTACGGGCTTAGGCTCAAGCACATCTTCGTCACCGAAGTCGGCGACCTGTGCCCTCCCCTCAAACGCCGACTGGTGAACTGGACGGTACGCTATCTAAAGCGCCAAGTACCGCCGTTTCGGCTTCCGATCACCGCAAGCCTACGCCAGGCCCTGGAAGAAGGGCAAGAGACGCCTTTGCACGTTCCCCTCGAGCCCAATGACCTGGCGTTTCTACAGTACACCGGCGGCACCACCGGCACTCCCAAAGGGGCGATGCTCTCCCACGCCAATTTGCTCGCCAACATCGAGCAGGCGCGCTTGTGGCTCACCTGCAAAGGCTTTCGCAAGCGCTTGGAACCTGGCCGCGAGCGCGTCGTCACCGCCCTCCCCCTGTACCACATCTTCGCCCTCACCGCCAACCTCTGGGTCGGGATGAGTCTAGGGGCATGCAACCGGCTGGTCAGCGATCCTCGGGACTTGCCCGGCCTGATCCAAACCTTACGCGAGTTTAGACCTTCGGTGATCACCGGGGTCAACACGCTATTTAGCCATTTGCTCGCTACCCCGAGCTTCGCCAAGCTGGATTTTACCGCCCTAAAGCTCACCTTGGCGGGAGGCATGGCGACGCAGAAAGCGGTCGCAGAACGCTGGCAGAAGCTCACCGGCTGTCCGGTGCTGGAAGGCTATGGGCTGACCGAGGCCTCGCCGGTGGTAACCTTAAATCCCTTAGACTGCGACACCTTCACCGGCAGCATCGGCTTGCCGCTCCCAGGCACCGAATGTCGGATCGTCGACGACGGCCGGACTCTGCCCCCCGGGGAAATCGGCGAATTGTGCGTGCGCGGCCCCCAGGTGATGCGCGGCTACTGGAAGAAGCCCGAGGAAACGCAGGCGGTCCTGGACTCGGAAGGCTGGCTGCGCACCGGCGACATCGCCAAGATGGACGAGCGCGGATTTTTCTATTTGGTGGATCGCAAAAAGGATCTGATCCTAGTCTCGGGTTTCAACGTCTATCCCAGCGAAATCGAGGAAGTGGTGAGCGCCCATCCCAAAGTCAAGGAATGCGCCGCCCTCGGCGTGCCCGATCCCCACACCGGCGAGGCGGTCAAACTGGTCGTGGTCAAGGCCGATCCCAGCCTGAGCGCAGAGGAAATCCAGGCTTGGTGCCGCGCCAACCTCACCGCCTACAAGCGTCCCCACTGGATCGAGTTTCGCGCCGAACTGCCCAAATCGGCGGTGGGTAAAGTCCTGCGCCGCCAGCTTCGCTAAGCTATTTTTGCTTTAGGTCAAAAACCGATCGCAGCGCAAGTGGTAACGTAAGTTCCGTCAGGCGCATCTGACTCATTTACCAACCAATATCTTTTAGGAGAACACGATGAGCGAACAACCTAAACAGGAAAAAGATTACTTTTGGTACATCATCGCCGCCGTCATCGTCGCCGTGGCCACCGCTTTGTGGATGGTCAAAAATCAGGAACACGGCAAATACGTCACCACCGAGCAAGCTATCCAACAAGATAAAGCTTTTTCCGCCTACCGCTAGTTCTGCCTCTTTTGGACTCCTCCTTCTCGTGATGGATAGAGAGGCGATTTTGCCATCGCCTCTCTTTTTGTTTCAGAGCAGATTGCCTTCCTTGTCCACCAGCGGGACTTTATAGCGCTTGAGCAACGCCGTGATCGCCTCGCGGTGCTGCTCGATCAGCGCATCGAGCTTGGCTTTCAACGCCTTGTCGTCGCGCCGCACTCCCATGGCAATGGCGTAATCAAAGCGGATTCCAGGCTCCGATTTGAGCGGCAGCAGCCGGAAGTCTTTGGGGTGTTTCAAGGCCAAATAGGCGCCGATCGGCCCCCACACGAGAGCCATGTTGATTCTGCCGGCGGTAAATTCCTTCTCCAGCGTCATGGCGGTGTTGACGTTCGGATCGCCGGTCATCGCCTGATAGGTACGCCCCTGATCGAGCAGACCGTGGCGCAACAGCCAGGTCACGCCAGGAGTGCGATCGAACATGGCGATCCTGAGCTTGGCTTTGCGTCCGGGGGGCAGGTCAAACAGCTTTTCCGGGCGGTCGATGTCGTCAAAGCCTTTGCCAAGGGCAATCGCCAACACGTAAGTGGAGCGATAATACGGTTTGGTGGTCGCGGCCAACTCAAAACCGGCAGGCAGCCCCATGACTACGTCGCACTTGTAGCGCTCGGTCTCGGGGTCTTTGGCCTGCAGGGTGTTGCGCAGGAAACCGATCCTTTGGGGGAACCAGGTATATTCGACTTTTTCCCCTAAGGCCTCAGCGAACAACTTGGCGATCTGATTTTCAAAGCCGTCTTCTTGTCTTGTAGACAGCGGGGGATTGACTGGGTCGGCGCAGACCCGCAAAGATTCAGCACGCGCGCCCCCTAGCCCAAGCACGAACGCCACCAAACTTATTAGCAAACGAACTGACATCGGCACGACTCCATTCAAGTTAAAACCGTTAGATTCTTGTGATCGAATGAATTTTCAGGTAGCTTTAGTCTTCTCATCTTTAGGCCATCACTCCATGACCCTCCAAGCCAAAGACATCATGCAACCGGAGGTGGTTTGCGTCCCTCCGGAAATGACCTTGGACCAATTCGAAGAGTTTTTGACCGTCCAAGACATCGACGGCGCCCCCGTCCAAAACGCCGTTGGGGAGATCGTCGGCATCGCCTCCAAGACCGACGTCATCCGGGCCTTGCGCTTCCAAGGACGCGACCGCCTCAAGCTGGATGGGGTAAATATCACCGTAGGCGACATCATGACCGACGAGGTGGTTTTCGTTCCACCCGACCTTTCGCCGCGGGAAGTGGCCGAACTGATGATCGAGCGCCGCATCCACCGCGTGCTGGTGGGAGACAAGCGCTGCGTGCGTGGCATCATCACCGCTTTTGACCTCCTGCGCTTGGTGCGCTAAATCGCTATTCCCAAAGGATTGTCCGGATCCACGCCGGGCATAAACGGCACCCGCCGATCCTGGTCGGTCACCTGGTAGACCAGCCCCAACCAATTGTTGAACACCGCTTTGGCGGTATCGCGCCAGGTGTTGTCGAGCAGCGGCAGCAACGCGCTTTCTGGAAACTCCGGCGGCTCTTTTCCCCGGCGCTTGGCGCTTTCCACCGCCGCCCGATAATCCCGCAAAATCGCCTGAGCTTGGGCGTTGAAATAGTTCTCCACCAGCGGCGGATAGTCTTCGCGCTCGCCGCGGCAATACCTGCCCACCTCGCGTTTGTATTCTTTGAGCAGGCTGACGGTATCGTATTCGGGGTGCCCTTGGAAATACACCACCCGCAAGAGGTCCGGGCTGACCGCCAGGTGCACGCCGGCCACCTCGCTTTCTACCAAGATTTTCAGTCCCGCCCGCTCTAGGTCTTGGCGGAACAGTTCGTTGAAGCGCGAATGGGGCACGTCGAAACGGGTGTTGATGTCGGCGACCAAAGGATGGCGCGGTTCCACCACGCGGTGGGAATACACTCCCCAGCGCTTGGCCGGCAAGCGGGTGCGGCGGATGCCGTAACTGTACTGAACCAGCGCGTGGGTCGCCAGGCACGAACACAAAATAGAAGTCACATGCCGCTTAGCCCAATCGAAGACTTCGGTCAAAGGCCCCCAGAAAGGCTCTTCGGAAATGTCGGCGCAAGTCACGTTGGCGCCGCTGATGATCAAGGCATCCAGCCCTTCTGCGCGGATCTTGGCAAACGGTTCGTAGTAACGTTCGATATGCGCGCGGGCCTCGGGACTGCGTTTTAGTCCCTCGATGGTAAACGGGTGGACGTAAAACTGCACGATCTGGTTGCATCCCCCGAGCAGCCGGAAAAACTGCCGTTCGGTCGCTTCCAACGCCTTGTCCGGCATCATGTTCAACAGGCCGATGTGGAGTTCGCGGATGTCCTGATGACGCGCCGCCTCCAGGGACAGCACTTTTTGGCCCTCGGCCTTAAGACGTGCAAACGTGGGCAGCTCGGTATGGGCAACCAAAGGCATAATTTTCCTCCTCTCACTCGTTGCGGGAAGGGGCTTCTTTGGCCGCGAGGCTATCGGCCACCAGCTGGAGAAAATCCTGTTCGTCGCGCACCTTGGCCGCCTCGCTGGCGTCGATCACATAGCCGTAGCGGTCGGCGATCGCCTGATAGCGCGGCAGGCGCGAGTGAAACAAACGCGGAAACACCCAAGCCACGAACTCGTCCGGCGGAATCTGATCGGCGCTGGCGTAGCCGCGCTCGGCGAGGAATTCCGCCAGCTGGCGGTCCAAAAACTCCTCTCGATAATACAAAGGCTTGGGGTTGCGACGGGCGCGCTCGATCAAAGTCTGCTCCAATTCCGGCGTCGTCTTGAGGTAAAGGATTAAAGTATGCTCGGCCAAAGTTTCGAGCACCTCCGGCGCGTCCAACTCGCACACGCTGCCGCCGGCGTCGTTGACGAAGTGGCGGTAACCGTAAATCTCGCGCGCCTTGTCGATGAACTCCGGCACGTCCAGCATGGCGGCGATCTCGGCCTGGCGGTGCAGCGCCTGGCGGCGTTTGAATTCCGCAAGCGGCAACCCGCCTTGCGCCGGATCGCCGACCTTGCCCAAAAAGGTGGCGATGGGAGCTAGGTTTTCTACCGTAATGTTGCTGCAGATATAGATCGAATCGGAACGCAGCAAGTCGCGCAAAAAAGGCACCTGCATGGCTTGGCGCTTGATGTTGTCGAGGATCGGCTCCTCCAAATACTTGGTGCCGATCCGATAATCGCCCGAGTAGTGGAACCATTCGGCCTTGGGCAATTTGTTGGCAAGCGTGGTCTTGCCTACCCCGGACATCCCGAGCAAGGTGATGCGCTTGGCGTCCCAGCGCAAAAATTCCTGTGGTGTCATTCTCATACAGCAACTCGCTGAGCGGGTTTAGCCAATCTTGCTATTTAAGCACAGCTTGAACGCAACGGTTTAAATTTAGACCGCAAGCTGAACTTTCCGTTTAGGGAAAACCCGCCGCGTGTCATAATTTAATTTTTTTTAGGGTCTGGCCCCAATCGGATTTAGGATGGCTTTTAGATACCAAGCGGCCCGGTGGGCAACTGGGCTTTTGCTCTCCTGGCTTAGCTTAGCGATCCAAGCCCAGCCACAGTTGGATCTTCCTGCCTGGAGTGAACTGCGGCTGGAATTGCCCCCGGCTTTAACGGTCAAAGCGGATCTAAAAACGATTACCGCCGACCAGGCCAGACCGGAATTGCTCGAACGCCCAGGCGCTCTAAAGCCTCACGGCAAAGTCTACCGCCTGAGGGTAGAAACCCGCCTAAAATGGTTCCTGTCGAGCAAGACCTGGCTAGGACAGCTTTGGATGCAACCCGATCTTACCGCCTTGCAACGCAACCGGCTCAAAATCGGGCCAGGGGGCGATTACAAAACCTACCGTTACGCCGCCCCAGGGGTTTATCGGATCCGCCAGCAGCCTAACAACCCAGAGCAAGAGCTCAAACCGCCCACGACTTGGCCCATTACCAACGAAACGTTTCACGCCTTTCCCCAAACGGTCATCCGCCGCTGCGCTTTGATCTCCGACCCGTACGCGATCCTCCTGCTGCTCTCCCAGGACTGGCCCACCGCCGAGACGGTGGTTTGCTTGTTCAACAAGGAAGGCGTGTACCCGGTCAGCTTCCAACCCACCGGCCCAGAGCCCGTGCAGGTCAACTATCGCTTAAGGCAAGGCGCAAAATCGCACCCGGTGCAGGCCCTTATCCACGCCGAACGCATTCGCATCCACCCTCTGCCCCAAGAAGCCGAGGGCAACGATCCCGAGCCCTTTGAATTTCTCGGCATGGAAGGCGATATTATTTTCCTGCGCGACCCCAAAACGCGCCTGCCGCTGCAAATCGAAGGCGAAGTCCCAGGCTTTGGCCGGGCCAAATTGGTCCTGACCTGGGTCAAGCTGCGCTGACTTTGCGCGCCAGCTGTTCGAGCAGTCCGCCTTGAGCCACAGCGAGCCGGGCGATTTCCTTGGCCCGCGCCGGGGTGGCCGCGTAAGCGTAGATGCGAAGCTGGGGGGCATTGCCCGAGGGGCGCACGTGGGCGACCTCGCCGTTGGCAAAGTAACCGCGCACGCCGTCGAGCACGTTGAAGGCGAGGAGAGGCGCAAACCCCAGGCGCGAGGAAAAAACCTCTTCCAGCAGCCGTTTGCGCGCCAACCACCGCTCTGCCTGCGGGCTCGTTGCAGGCCAACGAGCAAGCTCGAAGGCCCCTCCTCCCAGCAACGCCACCGCCCCGTCGCCAAAGCGCACCTCCTCGACCCCGGCTTCCGGCGGGGCGAAATAAGAAACGATTTTGCGGCTTAAGCTTTGGGGAAAACCATCGATGAGGTCAGAACACCCAAAGCTTTGGGGAAATTCGCGCAGCAGCCCGATCAGATCCGTCCCGCGCCGCTTGGCCGCCGCCAGCGCGCTCAGAATCGGCAAAGCGGCATCGCGGGTGGGCAGCGCTTGGAGCGGCCCGCCTTCCAAAAGCAGATCCGATCCCACCAAAAAACCACCGTTGGCCTCCCAGGCGACGACTTTTTGCTTGCCGCTTTGGATCCAGTCTTGCATGGCCTCGATCACGTAAGGGGAACCGATCCGGGTACGGCGCAAAGCGATTCCCCGCGCGGCCAAAAATTCCTCCAACGCCGGATTGGCGCTGATCGGTACCGCCGCCGCGTCCGCACCCAGATACTCCGCCGTGACCGCCCCCAACAGGTCGCCCGGGAAGAGCGTAAGCTCCTCCCCGGAGACGCCAAGCAAAAGCGGCCGATCGCTGTCGCCGTCGGTGCTCACCACCGCATCGAGCGGTGCGCCTTGGCGCTTCACCCAGTCGCCAAGCAGCGCAAGGTGCGCCTCTGAGATCGCCTCGGTATCGAGCGGGATGAACTCCTCGCACCGGCCAACGCAAATCACTTCGGCCCCAGCGGCGGTCAAGATCTCCGGCAACAGCTCGCGGCCCACCGCGCTGTACTCGAAGAACAATACCCTCAAACCCTCAAGGGAACCGGCGAACGCTTCCCGATAGCGGTCGCGGTAGCGCGCTGCCGGGGCCGGGTTGATCTTAGGCAAGGCGGGGCGAAATTGAGGTTTGAACTGGCCATCGGGGGCAAACGGCGAAGCTTCCGCCGGGCGGGCGTACTCCTGGCGGCGGAACGCCTCGACCGCCTCCAGGATCCCGGCTTCGTCGCTTTTGCGCACTTCCCCGTCGCAGCGGTTGGCCTTCTGGCCGTTGCGGTCGGCGGGGATGTGGCTGCCGGTCACCACAAAGCTCGCCACCCCCTGCGCCAAGGCGTAGTACGTCAACGCCGGGGTCGGCAAGAATCCCCCGTAATCCACTTGGTAACCTGCGTCTGCAATCGCCTTGGCGGTCGCCGCAAGCAGCCTCAAGGTGGACGGCCTAAGATCCCCGGCCAGAGGGATAGCGATGGCCTCTTTGGGTTTGGCAACGCACGCGAGCTTGCCGATGCGCTCGAAATACGCCAACGTGCCGCGGGTCAGACAGTACACCTCAAGGTCGGTCAGCTCCTCCACGCGGGCGCGCACGCCGCTGGTCCCGAATTGGAGGGGCTTAGGTGTAAACGTCAACACTTCTTGCAAACTCGGCCCCATCACGCCTCCCCTCCAACCACCTCGATTTTGGCGATGCGGCGCTTGCCGACCTGAAAGACGTGGGTTTCGCCGACCGCAATCGTGCGCCCCGGATCGCCGAGCCGTTCGCCGTCGACCCGCACCGCCCCCTGCCGGATCAAGCGGATCGCCTCAGAAGTGCTGGGCGCGAGCCCTGCCTCCTTGAGGAGGTAGGCAACGCCCAAGCCTGTGCCGGAAGGCGCGGCGATTCTACAAAGGGCGATGTCCTGGGGCAGCTCCCCGCGTTTGAAGCGCGCTTCGAAATCTTCCAGCGCGCGACGCGCCGCCGCCGGGCCGTGGAACCTGCCGACGATTTCCAGCGCCAGCTCGATCTTGGCCTCGCGCGGGTTTTTGCCTTCGGCGCAGGCGCGCTTTAGGCCCTCGATCTCCGCCGCCGGGCGCAGGCTCAACCGCTCGAAATAGCGCCACATCAGGGTATCCGAGATCGACATGAGCTTGCCGAACATCTCCTCAGGCGGTTCGCAAATAGCGATGTAGTTTTTGAGCGACTTGGACATCTTCTGCACCCCGTCTAGCCCCTCCAGGATCGGCAGGGTGATCACCACTTGCGGTTTTTGGCCGTAGACCTGTTGCAGGTAGCGGCCGACCAAAAGGTTGAACTTCTGGTCGGTCCCTCCCAACTCCACGTCGGCCTTGAGCGCCACCGAATCGTAGCCCTGCAGCAAGGGATACAGAAACTCGTGGATGGCGATCGCCTGGCCGCTTTGGTAGCGCTTTTTGAAATCGTCGCGCTCGAGCATCCTGGCCACGGTGTACTTGCCCGCCAGCTGGATCAGATCGGCGGCAGAAAGCTCGCCCAGCCAGCTCGAATTGAACATCACCAGAGTGCGCTGCGGGTCCAAGATTTTATAAATCTGTTCCTCGTAAGTGCGGGCGTTTTCGATCACCTCGTCGCGGGTCAGCGGCGGGCGAGTCTGGCTCTTGCCGGTAGGGTCGCCGATCATGCCGGTGAAATCGCCGATCAAAAAGATCGCCTCGTGCCCGAGCTCTTGGAACTGCCTGAGTTTGTTGAGCAAAACCGTATGTCCTAGGTGCAAATCCGGAGCGGTGGGATCGAAACCGGCCTTGACGCGGAGCGGGCGCCCCTCGGCGAGTCTGGCCAACAGTTCGTCTTCGCGGAGGATTTCTTCGGTGCCGCGTTTAAGTTCGGTCAATGCGGTCGCTGCCTGCATGGTTGCTTTTAAGGTGTGTTTAACTGGCAAAGGTTACACGCAGTCCATTAAACTTAACAACCCTTATTGGGCACTTTGGCGCTTTCATGGGCGAGTACTTCATCGGCCTGATGTCCGGCACCAGCCTCGACGGCATCGACGCCGTGCTGGCGGAGGTCTCCGCCCAGGCGTTCGCCCTGCGCGAGCGCCATTACACGCCGTTTCCCCACGAGCTCAGACAGCGGCTCGCTCGCTATTGCTTTGCCGCCACCGTTCCCACCCAGGTGCTCGGCCAATTGGACGCCGAACTGGGAGAGCTTTTTGGCCGCTGCGCTCTGGCCTTGCTCGAGAAGGCCAAAATCTTGCCGCGCCAAGTGCGCGCCATCGGCAGCCACGGTCAAACCTTGCACCACCATCCGCAGGGCGTTTACCCCTACACGCTGCAGATCGGCGATCCCAACCGCATCGCCGAAATCACCGGGATCACCGTCGTGGCCGACTTCCGCCGCCGCGACCTGGCCGCCGGAGGCCAAGGCGCCCCGCTGGTCCCCGCCTTCCACAAGGCGGTGTTTTCTTCTCCAGAAGAAAACCGCGCGGTGCTGAACCTGGGCGGAATCGCCAACCTCACCCTGCTGCCTAAAGACCTTAGGCAACCTGTCACCGGTTTCGATACCGGTCCTGGCAATACGCTGCTCGATCGCTGGACCGACCGACACTTAGGCAGACCGTGGGACGAGGGCGGGCAGTGGGCGCGCGCGGGAAAGGCAGTGCCTGAATTGCTCGAAGCCCTGCTCGCCGACCCGTATTTTCGCCTACCGCCTCCCAAAAGCACCGGTCCCGAGTATTTCTCTCTGGCCTGGCTTGAAGAAAAGCTCCAGGGCTTTAGGATCCCACCCCAAAACGTCCAGGCTACCCTCGCCCACCTGACCGCCGCCTCAGTGGCTTCAAGCCTCAAAAGCGCCCGACCGGACCGGCTCCTGGTGTGCGGGGGCGGCGCCCATAACCGCTATCTTTTAGAACTTTTGGCGGCGTACTGCGGCTGCCCGGTGGAGACCACGGCGAGCTACGGCCTCGACCCCGACTGGGTGGAAGCTTCGGCTTTCGCTTGGCTAGCCTGGCGGACTCTGGAAGGCTTGCCGGGCAATTTGCCTGCGGTCACCGGCGCCCGCCGTGAAGTGATCCTGGGCGGGATCTACCCGGCGGGTTAAACCGCAAACGACGAACCGCAGCCGCAGGTCGTCTTGGCGTTGGGATTGCGGATGACGAAGCGCGCCCCGGCAAGGTCTTCTTTATAGTCGATTTCGGCCCCCTGCAGATAAGGCAGGCTCATGGAATCGACCAGCACCGTCACGCCGTGCTTTTCGATCACGGTGTCGTCCTCGGCGGCGCGCTCGTCAAAGGTGAAACCGTATTGAAACCCGCTGCACCCGCCGCCGGTAATGTACACCCTGAGCTTGAGGTCGGGGTTATTTTCCTCCGCCAAAAGTTCTGCGACTTTGGCCGCGGCTCGGTCGGTAAAAAGGATAGGTGTCTCGGACATAGACTCCCTCGCAAAGCGTTAAGACGGTTGCCATTATCCTTTTACCCTACAATTTAGGTCAAGAATCGTCCTTCAAGGCAGCCGGACGCCCGCCGCCGCCAACGCGTGCGTGAAGGCTTGCGCCCAACCCCGGTTGGCGGCAGGATTTAACGGGCTGGGGTGGGGGACCGCGCCGGCGACGATCTCCGTTCCCGCCAGCACCTTGCCCACCCGGCGCGCGGCAAATCTCCCCACGCCGAAAACGTAGCGGGGTTTGAGATACTCTACCGCCGCCTTAAGCGCCGCATCGCACACTTCAAGCAAAGGCCGCCGGTCTTCCGCAGTCAGTCGGTCGGGGGTAAGGTTCTCGCCGGTCTCCTTAAAAAAGGCCAAAGGGCAGTAATTGAGGACGAAGAAGCGGGCAAAAAAGCGCCAAGGTACGCCGTAGGTCTGTTTCGCCCAGCCCCACAACCGCATGCCGCTCACCTCCCGCCGGCGACAGGCAAACCCCAACACCGGCCGGGCCGGATGCTCCTTTGCCGGCCGCCCGACCGGCGCGGCAACGCCGAGCCAGTCGCGCACCAACACCACGTCCCCGAACGGCACGCCGGTCTGGACCATGCCCCAGGGACCCGGATTCATGCCCACCAACAGGATTTCCTTGGGCGCTTGGCCGTAGCGCTCCAGGTACTGCCGGTGGGGTTGCCAAGCGTATTCCAAGGGATTGTAGACGCAGGCCACCGGCGGCCCGAAATTTAACCTAGAGGCTTTGTGCGCGAGTTCGCCGGCGATCGCAATCAAGTCCATGGATGCCCTTCCGCCAAACAAAAACCCGCCTTGAGGCGGGTGTTGGCGTCCCCAACGGGATTCGAACCCGTGTTGCAGCCTTGAAAGGGCTGTGTCCTAGGCCGTCTAGACGATGGGGACGGAAAGTGGTGGAGCCAGCCGGGATCGAACCGGCGACCTCTACAATGCCATTGTAGCGCTCTCCCAGCTGAGCTATGGCCCCGAAAGAAGCGTTATTCTACGCAGGAAGAAAGAACGTGTCTAGAAGTTTGGCGTCCCCAACGGGATTCGAACCCGTGTTGCAGCCTTGAGAGGGCTGTGTCCTAGGCCGGCTAGACGATGGGGACGAACTCTAACAAGTTTAAATTTTTTTGCCGCCTTTGTCTATCACCCGAAGGATTATGGCCTCTTACCGGATTGATGAGATCGGCTGGATTGCAAGACCTGACCCGTTTGCTCTAGACTGGCAAAAATAGTAAGTATCGTGGTGATTCTCCGATGGTCCGGATATCCGATATACACATTCAATATATCAGCGACGAGAAAGGCGAAAAAAAGGCGGTCATCTTACCGCTTTCCGAGTTTGAGGAACTCCTTGAGGATTTGGAGGATCTCGCAGCGCTCGCGGAAAGGCGGGACGAGCAGACGGTCCCCCACGAGGAACTCATGCACAAGCTCGAAAGGGATGGCCTCTTACCGGATTGAGTGGAAACGCTCGGCGGAAAAGGAATTGAGGCAGCTTCCCAAGACGGTCATCCCCAAAATTCTGAAGAAGGTTACGGCGCTTGCGAACGACCCGCATCCTCCAGGAAGCAGGAAATTGCGTGGCGCATCCCACACCTACCGGCTTCGCACCGGGGATTACCGGATCGTCTATTCGGTGCTTGCAGACGTTTTGATCATAGAAATCATCCGAGTGGGACATCGGAAAGCAATTTACCGAAACACCCCTTGACACCAAAGCGAACACCTGAGGCCATACCTGCCGGCGGCCTTGTCATATTGCAAGCATGGATAAGATTTTGCTGGATTGCAAGACCTGACCCCTTTAAAAAACGCCCGCCGGAAAGCGGGCGCCGTCCTTTCGCGTAAAGAAACTTTACACTTGAGCCTTGCGGCGGCCAAAACCCAAGGCCCCAAGCCCCAGGCCGAACAAGGCCAGGGTAGCGGGTTCGGGGACAGAAGACAAACGCGCATCCCCATCGGGCGAATCAATGGTCACACGAATCCAGCCTGGATCATACACAGACGAAGCATTGCTTCCCGAGATCGCCTCGCTGGGGGTAAAGTGATATTCACTTACGGCCAAGATATAATGCCCCACTCCCAAAGGAATTGCGCTGATCAACGAATCCCAGCCGAAGCTGTCATCGTTTGACGCGATGAGGTTCGCCAGGGCAAGGCTGGAAGCAAATAAATGGATCTGGGGATCCCAATTCCAATACCCGTCAGGATCTAAAGAAAATTGGCCCTGGGCAGCGATCGAAAAAGTACCGGCCGTTGTTACGTCAAACTCGACGTAGGCCACTGAGCCAGGATCGCTGTCCGTAACATATACATCGGTTATTATCGGAAGGGCCTGCCCCCCCCCAGCATACAGGGCCAGGGCCAGGCCAAAGAGGGAAAGCAGTTTTTTCATGGCCGATTCTCCTGATTCAAAAATTGAAATTTTCCCAACCCACCTGCCCGCGGGCAGGCGCGAAAAATTTCAAGCAAGCATCGTACCATTATATTAAAGTTATTGATTTATAAAGAATATTTGAACATCCGGCGGCGGCCGCTGTAAAAAATTCTGACAAGCTCAGAAAGCCTTCGGCAGTAGGCCCGCACACAATCCTTAAAGAGGACGAGCAAGGGGCATTCAGGCCGCGCTGTTGACCGCCTCGGGTTTGAGGGCATATTCGGGCCGAAGCTTGTGGTAAAGAAATTCCGGAGCAAAATCCGCCCCGTTGGGCCAGACCACAGTGCCTGCCTCCGCATCCACGCGCATACGGGCGAATTCGCCAGGATCACGCAGGGGCTCGAAAACCTCGCCCCACAGCTCACCGCTCAGATCGATCTCCCCCTCCACACCGTCGGCGAATCGCACCCAAATCCTGTAATCAGCGATGTATTTCGCTTCGATCAGTTTTGGCAATGAAGTCATATCAGTGGCTCGATTGGTTTCAAGATTTTATGCTGGGAGGCCAAATGCCAGTTCTCCAGCAATTCATGCCGATGAACCTCACGCCACTCCTGGATCAGACCCAACACCCGGGGCGGCAACCGTCCGGCCAAAATTTCACCATTATCAATGGCAACGGCCGCCTCTTGATCTCCATAACGGGCATGGAAATGCGGCGGGGCATGATCGTTATAGTACATGGTTATGATGATACCGAGAAAACGGCTCACGATAGGCATTTTACCCCGGCACCTTAAACCGCACCGTCTCCGGCGCCAGGCAGCTGCGTTCGCCGCAGGCCTGCAGCTGCAGTTTCAAGGGCACAGGGCCCCGTCCAGCGGTTTCGATCCGAAAACGCAGCTCGACCCGGCCCAGATACCCGCGCCACGGCCGGCGGCTGTCAAAAATTCTGACACTCTGGGGCGGAGGATAGGCGATCGGCCCGAGGCGCCAGCCGCAGGCCGGCCAGTCCAGGCTCAAGCGAGTGGGAATGAGGTCTTCGGTGGCTTCCGGCCCGTTGAGATGCCAGCCGTCGGCGATCCTGAGCCAGACCACGCCTTCCCTTCCCTGCCACAAGCCGCTGAGGCGAACTTGGCCGCCCGCGGCCCACTGCACCGGCCCCGCCTCGCCTGCTTGCGATTCGCGCCAGGCCAAGAGCAAATAGGCAAAGCCGGACGGATGTTGGCGCACCCAGGCGCCTAGCGCGGCGGCAAGCGGCTTGAAGTACCTCTCGTAGGCGAGCTTGCCGGTGCGGCGGGCAAGGCGGGCGAGCACGCGCGCGGCGGCCGCGTTCCCAGACGGGTAGGCGCCGTCGAACAGGTCCTTAGGGCGCACTGCCAACCTTTCGTCTGCGCGGTTCATGAAGCAAGCGCCCCGCGCTTCGTCCCAGAACTGCGCCAACATGGCCGCGGTGAGGGCCTCAGCCTCCTGGAGCCAGACCGGGTCGGCGCTCACATCGTACAGGGCTAAAAAGCCTTCGGCGAGAAAGGCGTAGTCCTCCTGCAGCCCCTCCCCCGCCGGCCGCCCGTTCCGGGAAGCGCGCAGCAACCGCTCGCCTTGCAGGTGGTGGCGGCTTAAGAACTCGGCGGCGCGGCGCGCGGCGAGCAGGTATTTGGGTTCGTGGAACAGGCGGGCGGCCTCGGCCAGAGCGGCGATCATCATGCCGTTCCAGGCGGTGACGATCTTGTCGTCGCGCAGGGGCGGCACCCGCCGTCTGCGCACCTGGTACAGGCGCTGGCGGATGCGGTCGAGGCAGGCCAGCAGTTCTTCTTCGGTCATGCCTTTGGCTTGGGCGATCTCGGCCAGGGGCCGGGGCAGGTGGAGGACGTTTTTGCCCTCGAAATTGCCGGACGCGCTGACCCCGAAGAGCTCGATGGCCAGTTCGGCGTCGTCTTTGGGCAGGGCGGCGCGGATTTCTTCAGGAGTCCAGAGGTAGAACTTGCCCTCCTCGCCTTCGCTGTCGGCGTCGATGGCCGCGTAGAAGCCGCCTTCCGGGGCGGTCAGCTCGCGCAGCACAAAGTCGAAGGTGCAACGCGCCGCGTAGGCAAACAGGGCGTCTTTGGTCAAGGCGGCGGCCCGAGCATAAAGGCGGCCGAGCTGGGCCTGGTTGTAGAGCATCTTTTCAAAGTGGGGAATCTGGAAGGCGGCATCGACACAGTAGCGATGAAAGCCGTCGCCGATTTGGTCGCAGAGGCCGCCGCGGGCCATGGCATCGAGGGTCTTGCGCACCACTTCCAGCACCTTGGGATCGTCACCGCGCCACAGCTCGTCGATGAGCAAAGCCAGCCACGGTTCGTTGGGAAACTTGGGCGCGGCGCCGAAGCCGCCGTGGCGGGGATCGAACGGCGCGAGGATTTCGGCGATCGCCGCCTCGACGGTCTCGGGGCCGATCTCCCCGGGGTGCGTGCTTTCCAGCTCAAGAAGCGCTTGTTTGAGCCTTTCGGCCTGCGCCTCGATCTCGGCGCGCCGGGATCGCCAAGCCTCCGCCACTTGCTGCAAAAGCCGCTTGAACGCCTGCGGCGGGAAGTAGGTGCCGCCGAAGAATGGCCTGCCGTCCGGGGTCAGGAAGGCCGACAGGGGCCAGCCGCCGTGGCCGGTCAAAAGCTGCACCGCGTGCATGTAGACGGCGTCCACGTCGGGGCGCTGCTCGCGGTCGAGCTTGACCGGGACGAAATCGCGGTTGAGGATGGCGGCGATTTCCTCGTCCTCGAAGCTTTCCCGCTCCATCACGTGGCACCAGTGGCAGCTCGAATAGCCGCTGGAGAGAAAGATGGGCTTGGCTTCGCGCCTGGCCTTGGCAAAGGCTTCCTCCCCCCACGGGTACCAGTCCACCGGGTTGTGGGCGTGCTGGAGGAGATAAGGGGAGTTTTCCAGGATCAGGCGGTTGGTGAATTTCTTTTCGGCGCGCGCCACAATCGCCTCCTGTAGTTTAAAGAAAAACAGTGTACACGCCTTTAGCGCGCAAGGCGTCAGTCGCCTGGATGGATCCAGCGCCAGCCGTATTGACGGAAAAACCGAAACGCTGCGCGCAAAAACCAGATCGTATGCCGGATGCCCTTGCGCGCCGCCCCTCCGCCCAGGTGGACGATTTGAAAATCGGGAAGATAAGCGATTTTGGCGATTCTACGCGCGCGCAAAGAAAAATCGAAGTCCTCAAAATACAAAAAATACTGAGGATCAAACCCGCCGGTTTGCCGCCACACCCGCCCGCGCACGAGCAGACAGCAGCCGCTGACCAAGCTCAGATCGAACTGCGCCCGATCCCAGTTAAGATCGCGCATCTCATACGCCGCGAGCAGGGATCGAAACGGCGCTCTCAGCCAGGCCGGGGCAAACCCTCGCAGCGCCAGGACCAACACGCTGGGATAGCGCTTGCACAAATAGGCCCTTTGGCCTTGGCCGTCCAGCGCCCGAGGCACCACCACGCCGACCTCGGGATGCTCTTTAAGAAACTCAAGCGCGGCCGCAAGGCCTTTTGTTTCTAAAAACACGTCGGGGTTGAGCACCAGGCGGAAATCCCCTCCTTGCGTTGCCACCTGGTTGTGGCCCAGGCCGTAGCCGCCGTTGGCGGGACTCAGGATGAGCTCAAGCCTTAAGCTTTGCCGCCAGCGGCGGATCAAGTCCTGCAAGGCGCGGCGGTATTCCGGGCCGGAGGCGTTATCGACCAGAACCACTTTGAAAGCGCCAAGTTGCCCTTGGGCCACAGCGCATTCGCCCGCCTGCCGCAGGTGAAAGAGCGCCTTCTCCAAAGCCGGCAAGGGCGAGCGATAGACGACGATGGAGGCGATAAGATCAGGCACGGCGCGCCCAAAACGCGGCCCAAAGCTCTCCAAACGAGCGCGTCATGGCCGAGGTGGCGGTTTCTTGCAGGGAAACCGGGCGGCGCTTGGCCAGCATTTTGGGAAGACCCCAAAAGGCATCGCGCAGGGCCAAAAGCGCCGCTTTTCCTTGCCCGCGCGCCGCCGCGGCAAGGCAAAACCCCAAACAGAACAAAAGATGCGCCGGAAGATAGCGCGCGATCCAGCGCCAAGGCAGGTTCTTCCACCAGCACCAAATCGAGTTGCGCAGACCATAATAGACGGTAAAATCGCTCTTGTAGCCGGTGCTGTAAGAGCCTTTATGGTAAACCACCGCCTCGGGCAGAAAATAGCAGCGCTTGCCGGCAAGCCGCAAACGAAACCCCAGGTCCACGTCTTCAAAATAACAGAAAAAATCCTCGTCGAACCCGCCCACTTCCAGCACGTCTTGGCGCCGGTAGAGGGCCGCTGCCGCGCACGGAGAAAAAATCTCCCCCGGAACACGCTCGCCCTCGGCCTCCGGGCGATTGAAATCGCGCCGCCATCCCCAGCCGCAGGGGTGATAGCAGTCGCCGCTGCCGTCCAGGCGGGAAGGATCGTCCAACCGGTGCATCCTGCCGCCGTAGGCGGCATAGCCCGGATGCTCGCAAACGCCCTGCCACAGGCGCTCGAGCCAGTCGGGCTGGGGGACCGCGTCGGGGTTAAGCAAAGCCACCCATGGGGTTTTTACCTCCTCGCGCAGCGCCAGGTTGTTGGCCGCGGCAAAGCCTAGGTTTCTATCCAGCCGTCTAAGCCGCACCCAGGGAAATCTTCGCGCCGCCTCTTCAACCGAACCGTCGCCCGAGGCGTTGTCCACCACCACCACCGCCTGCGGCGAAACGCTCTGCTCGGCCAGGGCCGAAAGCGTTCGCATCAGCATCTCCCCGCCGTTCCAGTTGACGAGGACCACGCTGACCGGGATTCTTAGCCGCTCCATAGACGCTTAAGCCACGTTAAGCGAGAACGGCAACCATCGCGCCAGCGCAGAAAGCGCGCCGGACTGCCCACCACCACCGCTTCGTCCGGCACGTCTTTAGTCACCACCGAACCAGCCCCCACCACCGCCCCAGCGCCGATCAAAACCCCTTGCAGCACGATCGCCCCGGCGCCGATCCAGGCCCCTTCGCCGATGCGAATCGCCCCATAGCTTAAGGGATTGTCCCGGATCGGCAAGTTGCCTTCGGTGCGATGGCCGGCGGATAAAAGCATGGCGTGCGGGCCGATCAAGACTTTGGGCCCGATCTCCAGCCCGCCCTCGCCGGAAAGATACGCGTACACGTTGACGATGGTATCGTCGCCGATTACCAGGCGCGCCTCAGGGCATAAACCGTCCCCGATTACCAGCCGCACGCCTTCATAGAGGCTGACCCGCTCGCCCAAGACGATGCGCGAGCGGCCCTCGTCGAAGCGGCACACGCTCACCGAAGCCGCGATCCGGCATCCCGCTCCCATCCGGTCGATGCCGGGATGATGGGAGGTGAGCCCTGGGATGCCGAGCATGGCTAGCGCAAGGTCTGCAGGGCTTTTTCGTGCAGGACCACGCCGTAACGTCGATAAAGGTCCTGGCGCAGGCGGGCAAAGGCCTCGCTTCGGCAAAAGCGCAAGGCTTCCTCGGCGGCTTCGGCTTGGACCTGCTCCCACGGCGCCAGGATCGGCTCGCGGCGGGCAGTGACCTGATAGAGATAGACCCACTCTCCCACCACGAGCGGGCCGACCACCTCCCCGACCTTGGCCGTTTGCAAAGCTTTCAGCCCCGCCTCGCCCAATTCGGCAAAGGCCTCAGTGCGCACAAAGCCCAGATCCTGCAGGCAGGCTTTGCCCTGCGGGCAAAGCTCGGCGAGCTCAGCCAAGTTCTTCTCGCCGGCGCGCACGCGCTCGCCCGCCTCTTGGAGAAACTCGATCGCCGGCTTGCCCTCGATCTGGGCTGAGACCGGCAGTTCCAGGCGATTTAGGCGTACGAACGCCGGGGTGGAGAAGCGCTCCGGGTGCTCTTGATAAAAGCGCTTGGCCCCTTTTTCGTCGGGCTTCGCGCAGGGGGGCAAAAGCTTGCGCTTGACGCGCAAAGCGTAAAGGTCCTCGTCGTCTTCGGCCTCGCGTGGGATTTTCAGGCGCTCGCCTTCCCGATTCAAAAGCCTAAGGTCGATGAGATCCACCAACACCCGTCGCCAGCCCGGATAACCGGTCGCCAGATAGCCCGCAAGCAAGGGGCGTTTTTTCACGTAGGCGCGCACTTGGCCCGCGGTGATTTTCTCATCGCCGATTACAGCCAGGACCGGATCCTCTGCGGCCCACACGCTCAGACTCAAGCCCAACAGCCAAATCACCCACGCTCTCATCGCTTCTCCTCAAGCGCTTTGGCCTTTTCCCACAGCGGCCCAAAATAAACGTTCACCCCAGGGCCTGCCGAATTGACTACCAGCAGATCCTCTTTGCCGTCGCCGTTCCAGTCTCCCACCCGAAGGCGCGAAGGCAGGCTGCCGGCTTTAAGCTGGCGCAGACTCCAGCCCGAAGGGCCTTTGCGCGCCAGGATCACCCGCCCTTCCTCGCCCAAGGCCACAGTGCCGTCTTTGAGCACCGCGGCGCTGGAATAGCCCCACTCGGGCGCGGGGATGTCCTCGGTCTCGACGTTTTGGCCGCGGTGGTAAAAGACGCGCGCCGCCTTTCCGGTCTCGAGCGCGGCGACCGCATCTTCCCTGCCGTCGCCGTCGATGTCGCCGGCCGCCACCTGGCGCGGTGAGCCTGGGCTTACAGGCTGCAGAAAGCGGGTCGCAAACCGCCTCCGGCCCAAATTGAGCTGCACGCGGATGGAACCAGTATCCCAATCGCTCCAGATAAGATCGGGGAGTTCATCGCCGTTCCAATCGATAACCGCCGCGTGCCAGGGGGTGGGGGCGGCGGCAAGCGCCTGGGATTGGGGAAAGGCAAAATTTCCCGCCCCCCACCAGATCACCACCTGAGCGCCGGCGTAAGGAGTGAGCACCAGGTCCTTATGGCCGTCGCCGTCCAAATCCACCGCTAGGCAATCGCGCACCGCAAAGGGGGCAGGAAGCGCTTTTTCCAAGACCAGCCGGCCGCCTTGCAGGCGCCACAATTGAACCTGGCGCTCGCCTTCGGCGGCCAGGACCAAGCGCTCTCCCTCCCACCGGCACAGGCCGTCGGGGTGATAGCCGGCCTCCTCGTAGCGGCCGATTTCCTTGTTTTGCTCAAGGTCCCAAAGTCCCAGGGCGTTGTCGCCGTGGAGGCTGGCGATTAGAAACCATCGCCCGTCTTCCTCAAGCAGCAAAGCGTCCCACGGGCTGGCCTTGGCAAACGGCAAGGGCGCCTCTTGCCTTTCAGGCAAGGGCGCGCACGCGGCAAGCAAAAGCAAAAGCAGCAGCCAGGCACTTTTCAAGTGCAAGCCCTCCAAAGAAAAGCGCCGGCAAAGCCGGCGCTTGCTTCAAGGCGAAATCGCCTAAAATTTATTATTCGATTGCGATCGTCTGCTCCCCAGCTTCCGGCGTTACGTTGTTGCCCCAAGGGTTGATGATGGTCTGCACCGCCCCGAAGTCCGGCGCGGAGATGGTGCTGAAGGTGACCACGCCGTTCCAGGGAGCGGCACTTTTGTGCTGGTCATCCACAAAGCCACAGGGTACCGGCCAGCGGATGAAGCCGTCTAGGAAATTGGCCGGCCGGCCGACGATCTTTTCGACGTCGATGAAGTTTTGCTCTTCGTTGGGCAGCTCGAAGTTCACCGACTTGCGGTTTTGTTGATCGTCGAACATGTTGACCGTGTAGGTGCCCTTGATGGCGCTCGCCGACCACGCGAGAATGCTCGTATCGCGACCCCCGCTTTTGCCGTCGATGAAATAACGCATGTCGATCTCCTCCTGGAGCGGCCCGCTGATGGTCTCGGTCAACGTGCCGATTTGGCCATTGCTGGTGGCCCCATTAGAGACGCAGTTGGCCCCGGCCATCAAATAATCGACGCTCGTTGCAGTCAGATTGGTCGGATCGATCGCTGTGCCCAAATCGCCCTCGAAATCGATGTCGGTCAAAGGCACGCTGGGCAAGAAAGCCACGTCGTTCGGCGGAATCACCTGCACCGCATGCCCTGCCAGCGGGGCCTTCTGAAAGTCACTTACATTGATCACGCCGTCCGGAACGTTAGGACCTGCCCCGTCCGGGTCCACGTCCTCGACGAACACTAAATAGCCGCGCTGGTTTTCCGTGCCGAACCCCCCTTCGTCCTGCCAGACGAAAGAAACGTAGTCGTTTTCGGTAACTTTGATCTGGCCGTCGGTGACGTGCTTAGAATTTTGATCGAAGAAGGTCCAATAAATCACCCCGGGCCGACGGGCAATTAGACCCACTGCCGTCGTGTTTCCCTTGCCGTCGTGGATCACGTTCGGAACGAGCAAACCTACCGAATATTCGGACTCGACCACCGCCTGGACAGCGGTCGTCCCCATCGCCGCGGCGATGGCTGTGCTGAGCGCTAGTTTTTTCATCTTCATCGCTTTTCTCCCTTACGTGTTGCGAAACCACAAACTCAAACGCCTGCCCTGACCTAAAAAAAGCTCAAGGCTAGGCTTCAATATAACGGCATTGTTGGATTTTGGCAAGCAAGAAATCGCAAAAGCGCTTTTGTAATCGGTTTCCACGCGCTTGTTTTGTTGCATTCAGGCAACGCCAAATCGACAACCCTTGCCTTGATGGACTTGAATGAGTATAGCCACAACGCCGCCGGACTTGCAAATTCAATCTTGCGGCAGGTTTGGCCACCCATTTACGCCCCTCCCCCAAGCTGCGCCAAGCGCTGTTTGGCCAGAGCGTTGTCTGGCTCAAGAGCAAGCGCTTTGCGGTAGGCGCGCTTGGCCTTAGCGCTTTTGCCCTGGGCGAGCAGCGCCTCGCCCAGAGACAGCCACAGGGCCGCGTCCTCGCCATCGAGCGACAGCGCCGCGCGGTAGTCGGCCTCGGCCGGGGAATAGCGCTTCTGAGCCAGATACACGCTGCCGCGCACCCAGTAGAGGCGCTTTTTCACCTGCGGCAACAAGGGACGCTTTAAGGTGTCCTCCACCGCGCGCAGGGCCAGGTCGTAGTCGCCCGCCACCAGATAGGCGGCGGCCAGATTGGCCACCACGCTCTGCGGCAACGGCGCCTTGGGCGGCCAAGGGGTGGAGGCGGCGATTTGCCTGCCCAGCGCCAAGGACTCCTGCACCCTGCCGGCGTTAAAATATTCGCGCGCCAGCTCCAACTTGGGCCGCAGTGCCTGCGGCTCCAGATGGACGTTATCCTCCCAGAACGCGATCGGGTCGCGCCAAAATTGGTTGCGCTGCCAGGTCTGCCAGAGAAGACCGACGAGCGCCAGGCAGAACACCCCCGGGCCCAGCCAGGCAAGCCTGGGCAGGCGGCGCGGAAGCCAAACCAGCAGCCCAAAGGCGCAGGCTATACTTAAGCCGGCGTTGGGAAGATAGGTCCTGTGCTCGAAGATCAGATCCCGGATCGGGACGATGGAGGACTCGACCAGGTGGGCGGTGTAGTAAAACAAGACCCCAAAAGCCGCAAGCGGCGCTCTCTTTAGATTCCAAAGCGCCAGGCCGATGAGGGTCAGATGCCCCCAAGCCGCCACGATGACCCAAGGATCGGACCACGTAGGGGTTTGATGGGCGGCGTAATCCAACCGCAAGCCCAGCGGCCAGAAAAACAGCCGAAGATACCACCACAGGACTTTGACCTGGGCAGCTAGGTAATCGCTGCGGCCAAACCAATCGGTCTCGCGCGTGAGACGGTCGAGGAATTTAAGCGGCGGCAGGTAATTGACCGCCCACAGCAGGCCTAAACCTAACCCCAATGCGGCCAGGGCGCCTAAGCGCAGCCCAGCGGCGTGGCGGGAAGCCGGAAAACAGACCATTTCCACCCACAGAATGGCCAACGGCAAGGTGGCGGCGTTCTGCTTGCTCAAGAGCGCCAAGGCCGCAGCCAGTACCAGCCCTACCCCCCACGGCAGCCGGTGCCTTAGGCCGGAGGCCAGGCGCAGGCGCAGGTAGCAGACCAGAGCGGTCAGATAAAACAGCGCCGCCAGCACCGCAAAGCGCTGGCTGATGTAAGTCACCGCCTGGGTTTGCAAGGGATGGACGGCAAACAAAAGCGCCGCCGCCAAAGGCAATCCCGCGCCGGCGGCATTTTGCCCGGCCGGCGTCTTGACCAGCTCGCGCACCAACTGCCAAAGGGCCAAAGCGGCCAAGAAATGCAAAAGCAGATTGCTAAAGTGATAGCCTGCCACTTCCAGGCCGTGCAGCTTATAATCCAAGGCCAGGCTGAGATAACCCAAAAAGCGCAGCGGCTCCTCGTGCCACAGGCGGCCCAGGTCAAACTGCTTGACCGCCGGGTTGGTCTGGACGGTCAGGTAATCGTCGAGATAGAACGGCACATCCAGGGTATGGCCGTAGCTGAAGCCGATCGCCGCGGCGATCAACCAAGCCTGCAGCCAAAGGCCCGGCTTGGCCAGGCGGTCGGGCTCCTCAAGAGCCGGGTTTCCTGAGCGCATGGTACCAGGTGCCGCCGATTTTCACCCAGCGGTCGCGGATCTTAGACTTGATTGGCTTTTGGATCGCCGGCGGAACTAAATATTCCACCTCCAAGCTCACTTCGGCCTCGTCGGGGTTCAAAATCCGGATCGATTGGATCTTGTAACTCAAATAGCGGATCCCGCCTTTGCTTTGCACGTATTTCTGCAGGCTCGCTTGAGGATTTCGCGACAGCTCCTCATAACCGTACATGGCCACCAGGTCGTTCGCCTTGAGGGCGTCCCAAAATCCAACCACGCGCTGCCTCAAACGCTCCTCCTGGCTCAGCCACAAGGTGGCGCAAGCAGCCAACATCGCAGTCAATAGCACGAGCGAAAGCGTGCGGATCATCGATGCCTCCGTTTTTCAAGGTTTGAGACGACGCCATTTCTGCCACCAACGCGGCGCGGCTGGTCGCTCAGTGGTGGCTTTTCGGTGTTCTTCCAGTTCGGCCTGGAGCTGGGCGATGGCCTGGTCGCGGGCAGCGATGAGCTCTTTGGCCTCGGCAAACGCTTTGCGGTGTTCTTCCAGTTCGGCCTGGAGCTTAGCTATGGTTTGCTCTCGCGCCAGCAAAAGCTCCCTGGCCTCGGCAAACGCTTTGCGGTGTTCGGCCAAGTCAGCTTCTACGGCCTTTAGCTTCGCTTGAAGGCGCACCCGCTCCTGCTCGCCGGCCTCAAGCCGCTTATGCCACTCCAGGCGCACCTCAGATTCTGCTGCCGGATACGCCTTGACGATGAACTGATAGACATCGCCGTCCTGCCTAGCAGCAAGCCAGTCGCGCAGCGCCTCCGGCAGGGCAAGCCAGAGCCAGTCAAATTCAGCCTGCTCGGGGGGAAGGCGGTAAACGTCCCATACTACCGGCAGAAAGCCGCAGGCGAGCAGCATCTCCTCCAGGTCGGCGCGGGTGAAAAAACGCAGATGGGTAAAGTCCAGAAGCCCTTTAGCCCGGTAGGGAAAACGCCCTTGCAGCAAGGCAGCGACAAGGCTATTGTGCGCCGCGTTGGGAACCGAGGCCACCAGGTATCCCCCTGGACGCAACAAGGGCACCAGCCGTTCCAGACAACGCCAAGGATCCACCAAGTGCTCGAGGATGTCGGCGGCGAGAATGACGTCGAACTCTGCGCCGGTCTCGGCAGCCAAATCTAAGTTCTCGAGGTCCCCCACCACCATCTTTTCGCACCAGGCGGAAGCGATGGCGGCGGTCTCCGGATTACGCTCCACTCCCACGACGGTGCAGTTCTGCTTCTCGTGCAGAATCCGAGTCATCACCCCCACCGCCGTGCCCAACTCCAACACCCGCTTGCCTTGCCCGACAAGGCGCAAGATTTTGGCCGCCGGGACTTCAGAGGCAAGATCCACGGCGTAGCTGTAACGTTCGGCATCGGTCTGGAACTGGGTCATAGAGAATTTTTACGATACCATTCCCAGGTACGCAGTAAACCTTCTTCCAGGGAAACCTCAGGCCGCCAGCGCAATTCGCGGACGGCGCGGGAGATGTCCAGAACGATCTCGGGAACGTCAAACGACCTTGCCGGGAAATACTCGACCTCTGGGGGTCGGCCACTCAGTCGCGCCAGATGTTCCACCAAGGCGTTCAGGGAAATTCCCCGGCCGCTGCCGATGTTGAACACCCGCTCCGGTCCATCGTAAACCGCTGCCCGACAAAACGCCTCGGCCACATCGTCGATGTAGATGTAATCCCGCACGATGCTGCCGTCCCCCCAAATTTGCAAGGATTTCCCCGCGAGGAGGCGGCGGATGAAGATCGGAATGACCCCTTGAGTGGCGCTGCGGTGTCTAGGTCCGTAAGGGTTGGCAATACGCAGGGCTATCACTTTAAGGCCGGCCAAGGCCTCAAATAACGCCCCATATTTCTCGACCATCAGTTTGGTAACGCCATACGATACGAGAGGATCGTGGTGGACGTCCTCAGGCACCGGGTTAACAGGAGGGCGGCCATAGACCGTGCCTCCCGAAGAGGCGAATAAAACCCTTTCGACCCCGGCCGATACGGCCTCCTCGAACAACTCGATGCTGGCGATGACGTTGCTCTGAATGTCGAACACGATATTCTGATTGGAGGTCGCCGGGGTGGTAGTAGTGGCCAGGTGGAAGACCCAGTCGATCCCTTCAAGCGCCGCTTTGACCTCGGCCCGATTGAGGAAATCCCCTGTAACCGTATGCAGGCGAGGATTGTGCAGGCTTTTGAACGCGGAAAAATCCCGCGCGACGTCGAAAGCCACCACCTCATGGCCGAGTTCCAATAAGCGCTCGCACACATGGCTACCGATAAAGCCATTGCCGCCGATAACCAGACAGCGTTTCATGCCTCTTTCCTTTCTTTACAGGGTTCAAAGATCTGCGGCCCCAGATTCCACTGCCACCAAAGCCAGGGATATTTTTGGACGTCGCGCTCCAAACAGTGGACCGCAGCCTGAAAAGCCGCCTCAGGCTCATGAGGGAGAAGCTCCAGGTAGCCCCGCACCCGAAAGCCCTCCTGGAGGGCACTGGCATATATCAGTCGTGCCCCGGTGCGCTTAGCCAGGCGCAAAATACCGCTCGGCAAAACGAGGCGGCCACCGAGGAACAGCGACCGGATCGCGCGCTTTTCCCATCCCGGCACGTAAGCGTCCAGCAGGATTATGACGACTTCTCCCCGCGCCAGCTCGCGATGAAGTTCCCTCAAGTTGTCGCCAAGGCGAATCCAGCTCCCGCCGAGGTGACGATGCAGAGCAGCGGCCTTGGCGCGCAGGTAATCGCGCTCGATTGGATCCAGCTCCGGATTGGCGTCGATGGCCATAGTCAACATCCCCAATCGTTCGCCGGCCAGAGCCAAACCTAAAGCATGCAGATTGACGCGGCCAAAATGGGCCATCACCAAAATCACGCCTTTGCCCGCAGCTCGGGCTTGGCGCAAGATTTCGAGTTCCGAAACCTGTACCAGGCAAGCCGCGCGGCGAGCATCCGCCATGAGCACAAAGGCGTCCAAGCGCTCTAAAGACTTCATGACAAAGTGACGGGCCAGGATCTCGGCCCGCCGCAGCGGTGATAGCCCTGGCAGCAGATAGCGCAAGCCGTTTGACACCGCATACCGCCCGCCTTGATCCATTAGCATCTCCCAAATCCCAGAAACCGCTGCCAACGCATAGCCTAAAGGAAGGGGAAGGCGCGCCAGTGTGGGATACCACAGCCGATAGCACAGGCGCTTGCCCATCAGGTCACCTCCCAGCGGTGATCCAAATAAACGATCCCGACCTCCCGTCCTTTTCCCCGCACGGTAAACGGGCAGATCAACTCGGCCATGTCATAGACTTGGAGGCCGGAATCATCCAAGACATAGACACTTAAAAAATACTCGCCAGAAAGCAGGGGCAAGGAGGGGAAAATCAACGCAAGGCGTAGGATGCCATTAGGGCATAAGGGGCGAGCACCAGGATAAAAGTGAGTGGCCGTGCCAAAGACGTTCTCGCGATCGTTGCGGACGATGGCCACCCCCAGGTGGCATGGGGTAAATGCAGCCGACTCGATCTCAACCACTGCTCGGCAGGGTTGAAACGTCTCCACCTCCGCCACCGGCTTGCCTTCCGCATCTGCAAAAGCAACAGCGCGCAGGCGCACCGGCGCATCGGCGATCCGATCCAAGTTGCAAAACGGCGTTCCTGGAATCGCCTCGCGCAGACCCGCGTTTTTCTCCCGCTCGTAGTTCTCAAAAGCGCTCACTACCTTCTCGGTCTCCCCCACTAGACGCAGCCGCCCTGCGTCCAGCCAGGCCACCCGGGAACAGAGGCTGCGCACTTGGTATAAATTGTGGGAGCAAAACAGCACCGTTTTCCCTTGGTCGCGGAAAGCCAAAATGCGGTCTAGGCTTTTTTTCTGAAAGTGTATATCCCCCACTGAGAGCGCTTCATCGATGACCAGAATATCCGGGTCTACGTTAGTAGCAGCGGAAAAAGCCAGGCGCATAAACATCCCAGAGGAGTAGGTTTTGACCGGGCGAGCTAAAACATCCGCGGGCAGTTCTGAGAACGCCGCCACTTCCTCCACGTAACGAGGCATTTCAGTGGTTGGAATCCCAGCTAAAGCGCCCATTAAACGAATGTTCTCCCAACCGCTTTCCTCCGGATGAAAGCCAGCCCCCAACTCTAACAACGCTGCCACTCGTCCGCTAACCTGTATCCGACCCGATGAAGGGCGAATAGTGCCGGCAACGAGCTTGAGCAGGGTACTTTTACCCGCACCGTTTTCGCCGATGATCCCGAAGGTTTCCCCAGCCGCCACCATCAGGGAAACGTCACGCAAAGCCCAGTACCAGGTTTGCTGAGAAACCCCGCCAAACAAGGCACGCAGGCGGTCTATCGGGCGAGGGAAGAAGGCATAGCCCTTGGAGACGTTCTCTAGCCGTACCGCTATGGTCACAGCCAATCTCCCAGAGCACCGCGCAGGGTGCGGAACAACCACAGCCCCCCGCCCCCCAGCAAACCCGTCCAGACGAGTAAGGCGAGCAGACTCGAAATAGGGAGAGGCAGGCTAAGTAAAACAGCGTGGTAACCGTCCACCAATGCGGCAAAAGGGTTAAAAAAAAACCACACCTGGTACTCCTCAGGTACCATACTGCGCGAATACAAAATTGGGGTAGCATAGAACAGAAACTGGACCAAAATTGGCACCAGATGCAGTAAATCACGGAAACCCGCCGCAAGTACCGCCAAAAGCAGACCAAGACCGCAGGTCATAGCCAATTGACACAAAAGTAAAGGGATTAGCCCTAAGGTAGAAAACGTAAGCAGACCAGAGATGGCCAACAGCCCTAAGAAGATCAGCATACCGATAAGTTGCGGTAGCAAGGACGCAAGCACTGCCGAGACTGGAAATACTGCCACTGGGAACGCGATCTTCTGGATTAACTGCTCTTGCACTACCAAAGAATAGGTGGCCCGAGTAATTCCTTCGGCTAACCCCATCCAAGGCAGCAAACCTGCTAGCAAATAAAAAAAATAACCGTGCTCAAGGTTAAGCTCAGGTATCCTCACTTTGAGGACCACCGCAAATACAAAATAAAAGAGAGCAATGTTACCTAAAGGTAACAAAAAAGCCCAAAGTACCCCTATCAAAGAGCCTGCATAGCGGGCAGTAACCTCACGGCGAGTCCATAGGCGCAATATCTGTAGAAATCGAACCAGCTCCAATCTATCAAACACCACGGCGCAATTCCTTAAGAAAGGCGTCGATCTTGACCGCCTCAGCCATCCAGTCGGTAGAGGCGGCAGAGACCAGCCCGCCCTCGCGCAGCCTCCGATGTAGGCGATCGTCCTCGAGCACCTGGATTACCGCTTGAGCTAAGCCTTCCGGGGTAGGATCGGCAAGCAGAGCGTTCTCGCCATCCCGAAGCAGCCATTCGACGTTGGGTCCGCGGTTAGAAACCACCGGACAACCGCAAGCCATGACCTCCAATGGCAGCAAAGACGCATTGGTCAGGGAAATCACCAAGGCGCAGTCACACTGGCTGTAAAGATCCGCCAACTCGTCCAGCGGCACGACCCCCGCGTTGAGCGCCGGGAAAGGGATGCGGTAGGCAGACACGTCCCAACCGGCGAGCACGAATTGCACGTCTGGCAATCTCTCGTTGACTTTCTTTAAAGCCAGCATACCCAACTCGAAACCGCGCCGCGGGGTGACGTTACGAGCATAGAAGAAAACCCGTCTAGGTCCTGGACGGCGGGGCAAGGGCCGATAACGCTCCTTCTCGTAGGAGAACCGAAATACGTGCACCCGCATTCCGTAATCTGCAGCTATCTTCCCAAGCCAATCGCCTGCAGCGAGGGCAACCAGACCTAAGCGATAAGTTTGCTCAGCGAACACATAATCGCTTCCCATAGGGAAAAACCAAGGCTCGAAATCTTGAATGAAATACAAGCGATGGGAGGCTTCGGGCAGTGCGCGAACAATGTAAGCAGTCATCCATGCAGTTGCAACTGCGAATTCAGCAGGCAAGACATGCTCTGCACCAATAACCACCTCAGCATCAAGGGGCACGAAGTGCTTGCGGATTATCCGCCTAGCTTCCGCACCGGAGGAAAACCGGTTTTCCCCAACAATGCAGATTTGGCAGCGATAACCCAAAAGCTCAAGATTGCGCACCATTCTAAAGATGTTCAGATGCCCCCCGCTGCCAATCTCAAAGCCGGGGATAACCCATACCATAGTATTCTTCGGGACTCCTTCCTTGATCTTGCAATCTGCTCCAAGCGCTGAATTCGCCTCCAAGAAAGCATAATGAGCAAACAAATCGATCTGGCCAAAGCCCCCGCGACCCCGCCACAGTCGGCGAACCAGAAACCGCAGAAACCCCAAAACGCCAAGGACCTTAAGGAGCGACAAAGCTCGCTGCAATCGGTATCCAAACCGTCCCACGCGCTTACCCTGCGCTCTGAGACTTTAAAGCCTGATCGCGGGAAAAACGCCGCTCCACCCAATCAGGGAGCCTTTCTGTACCTCCTAGCCAGAAACCAAATAAGCGCGCCAAGGAGCGTACCGGCACCTCCGCATACCACTGCCATCGCTCAAGGCCAGAAAGATCGGCTTGCACCACCCAGCCCCAATCTCGCAAGATAAAGCGAGGCCATTGATATAAGAGAACATTTAAGGACGGCACCAAGTCGTAACCGAAATATTTTTTCAAGGCTCTAGACTCATCAAAAGCGCGCCGAAAGGTTTCTAGCACACCAAAATCATGAGAGTGAAACACGCAGGCCGATGGGACGTATGCTTTGCGCCAGCCAGCTTCCAAAACCGCCTTAGCCCACAGCTGATCCTCGGCGAAATCCACATCCGGAAAGGGAATCTCTTGCCACACGCTGCGGCGGATACAGGAATTGTTGTTAGAGAAAAAATGAAGGAACTGACGGTATCCAACATCGACCCGGTAGCGGTTCCAGTCATCGATCGCAAACACGTTTACTGCGGAACCAAACCCGGAAAAATGCACCTCCAACTCGCGTGCCGTGATCGGATTGCAATCAGGGTAGGGCAAATGACGGCCAAAGGCTCCTGCGATGCGCGCATCGCGTTCTAAAGGTTCCACCAAAGTACGCAACCAATCGCGACCGGCCGGAAGGGCATCTTGAGTGATATAAACGAGATACTCCCCACGGGTCAACTGCCCACCCAAATTGCGCGTCCGACCATGACCGAATTGGTCCGGATCGATGGTATGGAGCTTAGCTTTCAACGAACGGGCCACTTCTCGAGACGAGTCTTTGGATCCCGAGTCAATCACCAATACCTCGAAAGGCCACGGGGTTTCCTGGGCCATCACAGCCTCAAGCACACGGGCAAACAGCTCCCCACCGTTTTTTACCGGAATCACTACCGACGCTTTGACCGCTGCCATTATCTGCCTTAACTGTTATTATTCGGGGATCGATAGATCCTTTAAAATGCCGGCGATGCCCTACCACGACCTACGCGACTTTCTCGCGCAATTGGAACGGCGCGGCCAGCTCAAGCGCGTTGCGCTGGAGGTGGATCCGTATCTGGAAATCACGGAAATCTGCGACCGCACCTTAAAAGCTCAGGGGCCTGCTTTGCTGTTCGAGCGTCCCAAGGGATCCCAAATCCCGCTGCTGGGCAATCTGTTCGGCACCGTGGAACGGGTCGCCTTGGGGATGGGGGCAGAATCGCTGGCCGAGTTGCGCGAGGTGGGAAAACTTCTAGCCTTTCTGAAGGAACCGGAACCCCCTAAGGGAATGCGGGATGCGTTCGGCAAATGGCCGATGTTTAAAAAAGTGTTCACCATGGCGCCTAAGGTTATCAAATCCGCGCCTTGTCAGGAAGTGGTGCTCAAAGGGTCCGAAGTCGATCTTAGCCGCTATCCCATCCAAACCTGCTGGCCGGAAGACGCCGGCCCGCTCATCACCTGGCCGCTGGTGATCACCAAAGGGCCTTACAAGGAGCGCCAAAACTTAGGGATCTACCGGATGCAGGTGATCGGGCGCAATCAAACCCTCATGCGCTGGCTCGCCCATCGCGGCGGGGCGCTGGACTTTCAGGAATGGCAAAAAGCCCATCCAGGCAAGCCGTTTCCGGTGGCGGTGGCCCTGGGGGCGGATCCGGCAACGATCCTGGCGGCGGTCACCCCAATCCCGGACACCTTGTCGGAATACGCTTTCGCAGGCCTCCTGCGCGGCGCCCGAACCGAGGTAGTCCAAGCCAAGTTGTCTGAGCTTTGGGTGCCAGCAAGCGCTGAGATCGTTTTAGAAGGGTTTATCCATCCGGGCAAGACCGCTCCCGAGGGGCCGTTTGGCGATCACACCGGCTATTACAACGAGGTGGAGGAGTTTCCCCTATTCACCATCGAGACCATCACCCAACGGCAAAATCCTATCTACCACAGCACCTACACCGGCCGCCCCCCGGACGAGCCGGCGGTTTTAGGGGTAGCGCTCAACGAGGTGTTCGTGCCGATCCTCAAAAAGCAATTCCCCGAGATCGTCGATTTTTACCTGCCGCCCGAGGGCTGTTCCTACCGCCTGGCGGTGATCAGCATCAAGAAACAATACCCCGGCCACGCCAAACGGGTAATGCTGGGATTGTGGTCGTTTTTGCGCCAGTTTATGTACACCAAATTCGTCATCGTCACCGACGCCGACATCGACATCCGCAACTGGCAGGACGTGATCTGGGCCATCACCACCCGCATGGACCCGGCCCGCGACCTCACCATCCTCGAGCGCACTCCGATCGATTACCTAGACTTTGCCTCGCCGACTGCAGGCTTGGGTTCCAAGATCGGTTTCGACGCCACCCACAAGTGGCCGGGGGAAACCGAGCGTCAATGGGGCCGGCCCATCGTCCAGAACCCAGAAGTAAAACGCCGGGTGGATGAGATTTGGAGCGCTCTGAATATCTTCTAACCTTCAGGATGCGCCTCGATTTCTTCGATCACTGCTTCCGAGGCAAGCATCAAACCGCGCCGGTAGCAATCGCTGGCGCCCTGCCAATCGCCTTTTTGCTGCAGCAAGTCGCCCAGCAGCCGATACGCCTCCACCGAGGGCTGCAGCGCCAAGCTGCGGCGCAGGTAGTCCTCGGCCAACTCCGGCGCGCCAGCGCGGACGGCGAGCTTGGCGAGCACCGAAAGCAGCACGGGATCGTTCGGATGCTTTTCGAGCCAGCCTTGGGCCTCACGCAGCTGAGCGGCGGCATCCAGCTCCAGCGTGCCGTAGAGCACCAACAGCGGCGCCTGCCAATGGGCCGCTAAAGCCTCGCGCAGCGGGCTTTCGATGGCCGCGCTTTGCCCGCACCGGATCATTCCGGCAAAATAAATCGCCTGCAGCTCCGGCAAGCGCCGCGCGTGCTCGGGCAGCTGCTGCCATTGGGAGGAAAGCGCCTGCGCGTCTTTACGCGCTGCCGCTTGCTTCAACAAGGCACTGTAGGTTTCCAGCTCCAACAACCGGACCTCAGCTTCCATCAGGACTTTCTGCTCGTGCAAGCGCGGCAGCAGTGTGTGCAGCGCGTGGAAGTCCTCCAATTTGGCATACGCCTGATGCAGCAATTTCAACAACCAAGCGTTGCCGGGGGCGATTTTCTCCAAACGCAACAGCGTCTCCAGCGCCTGGTCGAATTTCTCGTCCTCCAAGTGCAGCTCCGCCTCGGTCAGCTTGACCGCAAGTTCGGCATCGGGAGCTGCCTCGTAGGCTTGCTGCAAATACCGATCGCGCATGGCCTTTGCCCCTCGGCGCTGGGCGATGCGCGCCGCAGTCAGGTAATGGACCAGCGCTTGGTCGCTTAAACCCGCGCTTTGGATCAATACCCGCTCGGCCTGTTCCCAGTTCCCTTCGGCGGCCTGGCGCAGGCCTTCCACCAACTGCCGGAAAGCGGTTTCGCTTTGCCTCTGGCGGCGCGGAGAAGTCAAGGACCAAAGCAGACCGATCAACCTAAAAGTCGCATAGAACAAAACAAAACCAACCAGTACGATCAGCACCAGGGTCAAGAAAGTCAGCTCGATCTCCCACCGCCCCAAACCGATCAACACATAACCACTACGCAACAGTTCCAAGCGCGGCAGGAAAACGGCCGCGATCGCTGCCAACACCAAAATCGCCGACCAGAGAATAAGTTGTTTTTTCCACGCCTGCATGGCTTGCCCTTACTGGGATGGGGTCGCAGGTTGCGTCGCGTCGCCAGCCTGAGGCTCTGCCGCGGGCAAGAGAATCTGCTCCAACCTGAGCTGCGGCAGCTCCCGCAAGAGCTTGAGGGCCAAACCGATTTCCGGGATCTGCACCGCCACCGGTTGTTTGGAGACGGCCTCCAGCTGGCTCAAAAACTCCTGCACCGGCTGCGCCTGGGTGTCAAAGTGTTCGCTTAGCCAGGCTCGCGCTGCCTCCAGGCTGCTCCGATAGAGCTCCGGTTGACCCCGCACCGCCGCGAGCCTGGCGGTCTCCAGTTTCAAAATCAGCGCGTGGCGAATCGCCTCGACCTCTTCCGGGGTCAGGATCGCTTCCACCGGCCGTTCGGTTTGCCGGCGGCGGATGGTGAGTACTTCTTTCCATTCCTCAATCAACCCCTCCCCTTTAGCCTCGGATTTCGGGGCGACCTTGCCCATGTGGGGCAGGCGCAAAGGCACCGATTCGACCTGCCTCTCAAGCGCCAAGATTTGCGCGGAAATCCCTACCACGTCCGGAGCCTGCGTAGTTTTTAAGGTCGCGATCTCGCGCGCCAGCGCCTCGCGCACCTTAAACAGCGCCGGATCGCCAGCGAGGCGCAACAGCTCGTCGGCGGTTTCCATCGCCTTCAGCGCCGCGCCAATATCTCCCACCAAGCTGAGTTTTTGGCTGGCGACGCTGAGCAGGTACTCGGCATCGGCGAGCATCACATCGGTCTTGGTCCGGCTAATTTGGCGCTGAAGGCTCTGCACCTGGGTCTGGAGTTTGGCGTGGCTCAATTCCAGTTGCTTGGAGAGGGCCGCTAGCTTCTCGTCGAAGACCTTGGCCTGATCGGCCAGCATCGCTTGCCACTGCTGCCGGCGGGCGGTTTCCGCCCCTTCCAGCTGGGCTACCTGTGCGTGGAGGGTGGCCACCTCTTTTTGCAGCGCGGTCAGTTGATGGGTCAAATCGATAAGCCGCTGGCTTTCTTTGCCTGTCTCCCCGCCCAACCTCATCTGCTCGGCCCGGAGCCAATAGAACAGGTAATAACCCGCCCCGCCCAGGCTCAACAGCAGGATCACGAGAATCACCGCGATCCAAAAGCCGAACCGCGATAGACCTTCTTCTTCGTACTCCTCCGCGCGGTCCAATCGTGCCATCGTCTCTCCTCAGGTTAAACCGAAACGCGCTACCAGCGCTTCCACCACTGCCTCGTCCACCGCCGAGGCGGCCTCGATCACTTGGGTAAACCCTACCTCGCGCGCTTTCGCAGCCAGCCTGGAACTTACGACAATCACCGGCAAGGCCAAGAGCTTATCGATCTTCGCGCCGGCAGCTTGTTGCAAATTGTCCATGCTCTCGCCGCTGCTGATCAACACCACATCCAGCCCCTGGTCGAGCAAGCTTTGAAGGCGTGCGACCGTCTCTGGCCGAGGCGAAGCCCGCCGATACAGTTCGACGCGCTCGACCCGGGCACCGCGCGCGCTCAAGGTGTCGGCCAGTTCCGTGCGGCCGCCGATCCCCTGCACGAGCACGACGCGTTGGCCTAAAACCTGGCGCAAGGGTTCCTGCGCGAGCAAGCTTTCTGAAGTGTGCGGCGGAGGCGCTTGCAGATGCACGCAAATCCCAGCTTTAGCCAGGGTTTTTACCGTCGCTTGGCCTATCGCTGCGACTTTAAACTGCCCACCCGTAGGCAAGCCGGCCTTGAGGGCAAATCGAACCGCATTGGCGCTGACGAAGATCAGCCAATCGGCGCCTTGCCACCACCCCGCCGCCGGCGGGTCAAGCGGAACGATCTCCAGCATCGGGCAAAGGTGGGCGACCCCACCGAGCGCCTCGATCGCCTGGCACAAGCCTTCGCCTTGCTCTTGGGGCCGAGTCACTAAGACGCGCCGCCCCGCAAGCCCTCTAGCCATACACCGACCGCAAAATCCGATCCGCGCCTCGGGCGAGCAGGGTCTCGGCCAAGGCGCATCCTAAATCCTGCGCCTCCTCCACTCCCCCTTCGATCGCTGCCGCGATCACTTCGCTCCCATCCGGCATTCCCACCCGCCCGCGCAGATACAGGCGCCCCTCACGCAACTCGGCCAAGCCGGCGATGGGCACTTGGCAGCCGCCCTGCAGGCGGGCGTTTAGGGCACGTTCGGCGAGCACGCACGCCGCGGTGCCCGGATCGTGCAACGGCGCGATCAAACGATTGACTAAAGCATCGTCGCAGCGGCACTCGATTCCAATCGCTCCCTGGCCGATCGCCGGCAAGCACAGCTCTGGATCGAGCCACTCGGTGATCTGTCCTTCCAGCCCGAGGCGCTTCATGCCTGCCCCGGCCAGGACGATGGCGTCAAACTGCCCACTTTTTAGTTTCTCTAGCCGGGTGCCTACGTTACCGCGCAAGGGAATAATGCGCCACTGCGGAAAATTTCGTTTAAGCTGACACTGGCGGCGCAGGCTGGAGGTACCAACGCGGGCGTCTTGCGGCAACTGATCTAAACCGGAAAATTCGACGCTGACGAGCACATCGCGCGGATCTTCGCGCCTTAAGATGGCGCCGATATGCAGGCCCTCGGGCAGTTCCACCGGCACGTCCTTCATGGAGTGGACCGCGATCTCGGCCCGGCCATCGAGAATCCCTTGCTCCAGCTCTTTGACAAACAAGCCCTTGCCGCCCACCTTGGCCAGAGCCACATCCAAGATCTTATCCCCTTGGGTGGTCATCCGCACCAGCTCGATCTTAAGCGCCGGGTGCTGCCGTCGCAGGCAGGAAGCAACGTACTCGGCTTGCCAGACCGCTAGAGGGCTCTTGCGGGTTGCGATGCGGATCGTGCCTGCCACTTTGCCATGCGCGCCATTCCAAATTCAGCTTATTGTACAAAACTACCGTCGGCGCTGCACGAATAGGCGGCTTGCTTATCGCAGGTGGTTATTGCTTACGCATAGCGGCCGTTATCGGTGATCAATTCCCACACCGATGGATTGACTTTTTTGATCCCCGGCAAGACACGATCGACTTCGGCCAGGCAAGGCCGCCTTAGGCCGTGATAGTCGACATCCGGTCCGATCGGCGAAAAGTGGATCCCGAACAAGCGCAGAAACCGCAACAGCGCGGGCTCCATCACTGCGTACCAATGGGTGATCGCGTGAGCGCGGGTCATGCGCACGATCGCAGCAAATAGACCGACGGTAATGTGGGGCAACACCCGGCGCTCGTCGGGAGCAAAATACACTTCTGGCTGCGCCCCGATCCCAGCCAAGGTTCCGGCTTCATTAGGGCGCCGCTTGAATTCCTTGGAAACGGCAAACCTCGAAATTTCTGCTAAATGACGGCGAATTCCCAGATCGGTGACCGGCGTCTCCAACACGCAGTGCTCTTCGATTGGATAAGGCAGGAACAAATCGTCTGGATCCGGCAGCACCAAGCGCACCGTGGCGGCGTACAGACCGGAACGGCGATGGCGGACCAGATAATGATCGCTGCGGCGGTCATAAGGATCCGTCTCCAAGTAAACTTCCCTGCCGTCCTCCTTAACCACTGTACAATCCTCAGGGCGCTCGAATCCGGTCTCAAGGCAATACACCTGAAACCTAAGTTTGTACACCTCGCGCTTGAGCGTTGCCGTGCTCGCAGGAACCAACTCAAAATATTCGTAAAACTTGGCACGCAGATCGAATTGCTGGTCTTTCCCGTCGGCTTGAGGATTTAAATCGGCATCTGCCATCGCTGGAAATCGCCTGCTTGGTTTCAAGCTAAGTTTAGACTATAGGCCGATCCCCCGCCTATCTTTCTTTTGATGAGCGCACTCCGCTTCAGCGCGCTATACTCTGCAAGGGCAACTTCCAAACTTAGCCATCCCGATGGAGAAGCAATCCATGGCCAACGCGCAAAAACCGCCAGTCAACTCTCCGCGTTTTCTCGCCAAAGCCAAAAAACCCAAGGCGCTGATCGGGGTAGGTTTAGCCCTTTGGCTCGGTTTGAGCGGTTGCGGCGACCGCGCTAGCGACTTAGAGCACCTTGCCCGCGCCAAGGAATCTCAAGACCGAGGCGATCTTCGCACCAGCGTCATCGAACTGAAAAACGCTCTCCAAAAAAACCCGAGCAACGCTGAAGCCCGAAGGCTTTTGGGAGAAATCAGCGCCAAATTGGGCGACGGCGAGACAGCCGAGAAAGAGCTTCGGCGGGCCATAGACCTCGGCGTTGCCCGCGAGGCGGTGCTCTTGCCTTTGGCCGAAGCCCTCAAGCTGCAGGGGAAATTCCAGGCCCTGCTCGACGAAATCACCCTGCCCCCCTCCTTGCCGCCCGAAAGCCAGGCGCTTTTGGCCGCCTACCGCGGAGACGCTTGGCTGGCGCTCAACAAACCCGAGCAGGCCAGGCGCGAGTACGAAGAAGCTTTGCGCCTGGATCCCAAAGCGCCGCACGGCAAGCTGGGACTGGCTTATCTAGCCGTGGCTGCAAACGACCTTGAACAGGCGCTCAAATTGGTCGACGACGCCCTCCAAGCCGCCCCCGAAGGGCAAGCATTCAGCTTCAAAGCCGAACTTCACAAACGCCGCGGCCAGCTCAAAGAAGCCGAAGCGGCTTACACTCAGGCGATCGAACACCGCCGCCAAAACGAAATTGACCGCGCTAACCGCGCCTTGGTGCGCATCGAATTGCAAAAACTGCAAGAAGCCGAGCAAGATATCGAAATCTTAAAAAAGACCGCCCCTAAGCTGTATCTCACTCACTTTGCCGAAGGCTACCTCAAAATCGCCCAAGGTCAACTCAAAGAGGCCAAAGAACCTTTGGATCGGGCTTTGGCGCTCAACGAAAACTACCCTTTTACCTTGTTTTATTTAGGCTTGGTCGCCTTGAGCGAAAACCAACTGCAGCAAGCCGATGCGTATTTATCGCGCTTTGCTCGCCTCTTTCCAGGCTCTCCGCAAGCCCATCTCCTACAGGCGGCCGTCAAATACCGCCAAAAAGACTTCCAGGCTGCCCGCTCCTTGCTCATGCCGGTGCTGCTCAGCCGCCCGGAGGACCCTTTGGCTTTGAACCTCATGGCCAACATCGAATTGGCCAGCGGCCACCCCAAAGAAGGGCTGCAATACCTGCAGAAGCTCGCCGAGCTTAAACCCGAATCGGGCGCGGTCGAAGCGCGCCTGGGGATGGGGATGCTCGCCGCTGGGCTCAAGGAGGAGGGTTTGAAAGCCTTGGAAAAAGCCCTCGTCGAAGACCCAAGCCTCGTGCAACCGGAAGTCCTGCTCGCCACCACGTACCTGCGCGAAAAGCAGTTTGAAAAAGCCAAGCAAGCCATCGAGCGCTTAAAAAGCAAGCTGCCCAAGCACCCTTTGCCGTTCAATCTCGAAGCGATGTGGCACTACGCGCAGGGCAATGAGGTAGCCGCGCAGGCCGCGCTGGAGCAAGCTTGGCAAATCGAGCCTGGCCATCCCACCACCGCCGAGAACCTAGCGCGCCTAGCCTTCAAAAACAAGCAATTCGACAAGGTGCGGCAAATCTACCAGCAAGTTTTAACAGCCCATCCCGACAATGCCTTGGCTCGGCTGCGGCTGGCTGAAATGGATTTCCGCGAAGGCAAGTTCCAGGCGATGGAAGAACGCCTAACCGGCCTGATCCAAGCCCAACCGGAGCTTTTGCAACCGCGCCTGGAATTGGCCAAGTACTATCTCACTTTCGGTCAGCCCGAGCGCAGCCAGAACTTGCTCGAGGAGATCCGCAGCCGTTACCCCGAGCATCCTGAGCTCTTGGCGGTGCTGGCTAAAGCCCAACTCGAGGCCCAACAACCTAAGCGCGCACTTGAAACCGCCAAAGCGTTAGCCAAAGTCGCTCCCGCTTCGCCTCTTGCTCATTACCTTCTCGCGCAGGCTCACGCCCAGCTCAAAGACGCAGAAGGAACCCGGCGGGAGCTGGAAGAAAGTTTAAAACTCGACTCCAAGTTCTTGCCTGCGCGCCTGGCGATGGTCAAGCTCTTGGCCTTGGAGAGAAAGCCCGAACAAGCCCAAAGCGCCCTCAAGCAATTGGCGCAAGATTTTCCAGAGGACGCGGAAGTTTTGGCTCTGCAAGGCTGGTGGGCAATGCGCCAACGCCACGCGGAAGAGGCGGTCGAATACTATCAAAAAGCGCTCGCCAAACAGCCAAGCAGTATCCTCGTCGCTCATCTTGCCAATGCGCTTTGGCGCGCTGGCAACAAAGAAAAAGCAATTCAAGTCTTAGAAGAATGGAACCTGCGTTATCCCAAAGACGCGCAGGCCTTATACTTGCGTTCTGGCCTTTATCAGACTCTAGGGCGAGAACAAGAAGCGCGCCAAGCTCTGTCTGAAGTGCTTAAGATCAGCCCGCAAAATCCTCTGGCTTTAAACGACTTGGCCTGGTTGCTGCGCAAAGAAGACCCTAAAAGCGCCCTGCGCTATGCTGAGCAAGCGTATGCGGCAGCGCCCAAATCGGCCCAAATCGGTGACACCTTGGGGGTGGTCCTGCTCGCCAATCACAACGCCGAACGGGCTTTGAAAGTCTTAGAAGAAGCGGCCACTTTAGCACCTGAAGACCCTTCGATCCGCTATCACTTGGCGCTGGCCCAGGAAAAAAGCCAGTTAAAACAAGAAGCGATCGCCAGTCTAAAGCAAGCTCTGGCATCGAAACGGCCGTTTCCAGAACGCAAGGAAGCGGAAGCGTTGCTTAATTCGCTTCAGGACAAAAGATGAAGGTAAAGCCGGGGACCTCCCGGCTTTGCTTTATTCCGATTCTGAGGCTTCTTTAACGGGGCGATCTACCAATTCCACATAAGCCATTGGCGCCGCATCCCCAGGCCTATAACCGCACTTTAGGATGCGTATATACCCCCCTGGCCGAAGTTTATAACGCGGACCCAATTCGCTAAACAACTTGGTCACAACCTGTTTATCCCGCAATTTGGCAAATGCCAAGCGGCGGCGCGCCGTATTATCCTCTTTAGCCAAAGTGATCAAAGGCTCTGCCACCCTACGCAACTCCTTCGCCTTGGGCAAGGTGGTTTTGATGAACTCGTGCCGGAACAGCGAGGCTGTCATATTCTGAAACATAGCCTGACGGTGACTGCTGGTACGGCTTAAATGTTTTCCTGCTTTACGATGGCGCATTTTCCTTTTCCCTTAAATCTTAAGAAGATGCTTTTGCCTTGTCTTCTTTTTTAGTTTCTTCCGGCCGCTTCAAATCTTCAGGCGGCCAGCCTTCCAACCGCATACCCAAGGACAATCCTTTAGACGCCAGCACATCCTTGATCTCAGTTAAGGACTTCTTACCCAGATTGGGAGTTTTCAAAAGCTCCACTTCCGTACGCTGGACGAGATCCCCGATGTAGAAAATATTTTCTGCTTTCAAACAATTCGCCGAACGCACAGTCAATTCAAGATCGTCTACCGGCCGCAGTAATATCGGCGCAAACTTAGGACCTTTTTCCTTAGGTTCTTCCCGTTGTTCTTCCTGAAGATCTACGAATACCGCAAGATGATCGCGCAAAATCCGGGCGGCTTGTTTGATACATTCCTCGGGTTCAATCGTGCCGTTAGTCTCCAATTCAATGACTAGCCGATCCAGATCGGTGCGCTGGTCAACTCGGGTGTTCTCAACTCGATAAGCGACCTTACGAATCGGGCTAAAAGAAGCATCAAGCCGCAAAACACCTATTGCTTGATCTCCCTCTTCCATACGCATATCGGCAGCAGGACGATAGCCGCGGCCACGCGCTACCTTCAAGGTCATATTCAATTCGCCAACGTCGGTCAAATTCGCGATTACCAGCTCTGGATTAACGACGGTGACATCGTGGGTTAGAGCAATATCTCCGGCTAATACGGGCCCGGGGCCTTTTTTCGACAGCTTTAATTCCGCAACATCGCCTTGGTGCAGAATAACCGCTAAACCCTTAAGGTTTAGCAAGATGTCGATAACATCTTCCTGCACCCCCTCAATCGTCATGTACTCATGCAGCACCCCCTCGATTCGCACCTCGGTCACCGCACAGCCCGGAATGGAGGATAAAAGTACCCGACGCAACGCATTGCCGAGAGTATGTCCGTAACCGCGCTCGAGCGGCTCGATCACAATCTTAGAACGATGCCGGCTCGAATCGGTCTCGATACTGACAACGCGGGGTTTATGAGAGCTTAACAAAAGATCGATCATGATTTTTTAACCGGATTACTTCGAATACAGCTCTACTACTAGTTGCTCTTGAATGTCTGAACCCAGGTCGGCACGGTCAGGCAGGGATTTGAAAACTCCGGACATATTTTTAACATCCACCTCTACCCAACTAGGAAATCCATATTGCTCAGCTACCGTCAGAGCTTCTTGAATGCGCTGCTGTTTTTTCGCTTTCTCCCGGACTGCAACTATATCTCCTGGTTTAACCTGATAAGAGGGAATGTTAACCACAGAACCATTGACTAAAATAGCCTTATGGATAACCAACTGACGAGCTTCAATCCGAGTAGACGCAAAACCCATCCGATAAACTACGTTATCCAAGCGGCTTTCCAAGAGAAATAATAGATTCTCGCCCGTGGACCCTTTTTGCCGCGCTGCTTTCTTATAATAATTGCGGAATTGACGTTCCAAAACCTGGTAAATACGTTTGATCTTTTGCTTTTCACGGAGCTGCATAGCATAGTTGGACAGCCGCCCCCGGCGTCTCTGCCCATGCTGACCAGGCGATTGATCTAATTTGCATTTTCCTTCCAGCGATTTACCTCGGCTTTTCAGGAACAGGTCCGTACCTTCCCGCCGAGCCAACCTACACCGTGGACCAATATATCGTGCCATCGTTGCTCCTCCTACACACGCCGTTTTTTCGGCGGACGACAGCCGTTATGGGGAATCGGCGTCACGTCTGAAATTTGCACAATCCTAAAACCCAAATTATGGAGCGCTCGTACTGCCGATTCACGACCAGGACCCGGTCCTTTAACCTGAACGTCCAAGTTTCTCATACCGTATTCTTTAGCCGCACTACCTGCTTTTTCCGCAGCTACCTGAGCAGCAAAAGGAGTACTTTTACGTGATCCCTTGAACCCACATCCTCCTGCAGAGGCCCACGTCAATGTATTTCCTTTGCGATCGGTGATAGTGACAATCGTATTGTTAAAGGATGCATGGATATGCGCGATCCCATCAGAAATTTCTTTCCGTATTTTTTTACGCGTACGACTCGGAGTCGCCATCAATTACCTCACTAGATACAACAAAGCTTACCTATTTATTTCCGCACTGGACGCCTTGGACCTTTGCGGGTTCTTGCATTCGTGCGAGTTCTTTGCCCTCTCACCGGCAATCCACGCCGATGACGCAAACCACGGTAGCACCCGATATCCATCAGGCGCTTAATGCTCATGGCGACCTCTCTTCGCAAGTCGCCTTCCACAGTATACCGGCTCACTTCAGTCCGAATGCGATCGATCTGCTCCTCCGTCAAATCTTTTACTTTAGTGGTTGGTTCGATTTGAGCCGATTCGCAGATTTGCCGCGCCCGAGATCGACCAATCCCATAAATCGACGTCAAAGAAATAACTACATGCTTATTATCTGGAATATTGACTCCAGCGATACGCGCCATGCGCTTGGTCTCCTTTCAGAAATCGTAAACGTTTCAACCCTGGCGCTGTTTATGCCGAGGCTCTTTGCATATTACTCTGACAACGCCTTTACGGCGTATTATTTTACAATTTCGACAAATCCGCTTCACTGAAGCTTGGACTTTCATGTTAACCTCTTAAATTCAACGTTAACGCGTTAACCCGGTAGATGAAGCTTTTCCCTTAAGATTAGCCTTGCGCATTAGACTTTCATACTGCTGAGACATCAGATGGGTTTGAATCTGAGCCATAAAATCCATAACCACTACTACGATAATCAAAAGCGAAGTTCCGCCAAAGTAAAAAGGAACATTCCAATATAAGATCAGAAAATTTGGTAAAAGACACACCAAAGTGATGTATATTGCCCCGATTAAAGTAAGGCGGGTCATGACGGCATCGATGTAACGCGCGGTCTGCGCACCTGGCCGGATTCCAGGGATAAACGCGCCTGATTTTTTCAGATTCTCAGCGGTTTCTTTGGCATTGAATACCACCGCCGTATAAAAAAAACAAAAGAACACGATTGCAGCTGAGTAACATAAAATATATAAAGGTTGTCCTGGAGATAAAGCCGCAGCTACATCTTGCAACCACTCCATGCTTTGGGCGCTTCCAAACCAACTAGCTACCGTCGCTGGAAACAAAATAATACTGGATGCAAAGATCGGCGGGATCACGCCAGCCATGTTTAGCTTTAAAGGCAAAAAACTCCGCTGGCCTCCATATATCTGCCGTCCCACTTGACGTTTAGCATAATGAATCGGAATGCGCCTTTGCCCTTTTTCCACAAAGACTACGAATGCGGTTACCGCGATTGCTAAAGCAAACAATACTACCAGAGTGATAGGGCTCATTTCTCCAGTTCGCGCTAACTCTAAAGTTGTGGCTAAGGCGGAGGGCAATTCAGCAACAATTCCTGCGAAAATAATCATCGAAATCCCGTTCCCTATCCCCCGCTCGGTGACCTGCTCACCCAGCCACATCAAAAACATTGTCCCAGTAACCAAGGTTACTGTCGTAATAAACACAAATTGCAGGCCGGGGTTGATTACCACCGGCAGACCGCCCGCCGTTTGGTTTTGCAACGCAACCGCCACCCCAATCGACTGAAATGTGGCTAAAAATACCGTCGCATAACGAGTATATTGCGTTATCTTGCGACGCCCCGATTCGCCTTCCTTCTTCAGCTGCTCCAGCTTCGGTATTACAATAGTCAGAAGCTGAATAATAATAGAAGCTGAAATATACGGCATAATCCCTAAGGCAAAAATGCTTAGACGCTTTAGGGCGCCACCTGAGAACATGTTGAACATGTCCAATATCGATCCTCCCTGCTGTTTAAACAGCAGGGCGAGTGCCTTAGGATCAATGCCAGGAACTGGAATATGCGCACCCAGCCGATAAACAACTAAAGCTCCCAACAAAAAAAACAGACGCTGGCGCAACTCTCTCAAATGGCCAAAGCGGCCCAGCATTGCTATGCTTGGAGTGCTCACGAATTTTCTACCCTACCACCAGTTGCTTCGATCGCCAGACGGGCCCCTTTGCTTACAATCAGACCTCGAATAACTACCGGTCGTTTGAGCTGTCCTGAGGCAATAATCTTGACCTGTTTAGTCTGCCCAGAAACCAAGTTTGCCCGCCGCAGCGTTTCAAGGTCGATCACATCATCTGCTAACCTGTTTAATTCAAAGAGTCGGATTTCATCTACGTAGCGTTTATTCTGGGAACGAAATCCAACTTTCGGCAAACGGCGATGCAAGGGCATTTGCCCGCCTTCAAAGGCAACTTTATGATAACCACCGGCACGCGCTTTTTGGCCTTTATGCCCGCGACCGCAGGTTTTCCCTAAGGTGCTGCCTATCCCTCTGCCTACTCTTTTACGGTCCTTTTTACTACCAGCTGCTGGTTTCAGCGTGTTTAAATACATCACCTGCCTTCCTCAACGTCCAGCATGTAAGATACTTTCCGGATCATTCCCCGAATTTCCGGGGTATCTCTTACCTCTACTGACTGATGCATGCGCTTAAGGCCTAATCCACGCAGACAATCCCGATGGGACTTAATTCGACCAATTTTACTGCGTATCAAAGTAACCTTGAGCTTTTTTTCCATTTCTTCTTCCTCAACCAAGAATCTCTTTTACAGTTTTACCACGCTTGGCAGCTACGTATTTGGGATCCTGCATCTCAGCCAAGCCTTTGATTGTTGCCCGGACTACATTAATTGGATTGGTCGTACCAATGCACTTAGCCAAAACGTTATGTACTCCAACGGCCTCGAACACCGCACGCATCGCCCCACCCGCAATAATACCCGTACCCTCGGCGGCCGGTTGCATATACACTTTAGCCGCACCTTCGGTTACCGTAATGGGATGCTGCAAGGTATCTCCCCGCAGCTTAACTTGCACCATATTCTTGCGGGCTTGCTCCAAAGACTTTTGGATCGCTACAGGAACTTCGCGGGCTTTACTCAAGCCAAAACCCACTCGGCCGTTGCCATCCCCTACCACCGTTAGGGCGGTAAAACCGAACTGCCGTCCTCCTTTGACCACTTTAGCTACGCGGCGAACAGCCACGAGTTTTTCTTGCAGTTCCCCGCCCGTCTGCATCGTTCCGTCTGTCATATTTCAATGCTCTCCTAAAACTTCAGCCCATGCTCACGGGCTGCTTCAGCCAAAGCCTTCACCCGACCGTGATATAAAAACCCAGAACGATCAAAAGCAACCCGCTCTATTCCCACCGCAAGCGCTTTTTCTGCGATCGCAGCGCCCACGAGCTTTGCCGCCTCGATATTGCCAGTATATTTGACTTTACTGCGAATATCCGCCTGGACCGTAGCCGCGCTTGCCAATACTTTCGATCCGTCTGCAGTCGTAATCTGCGCGTAAATATGCTTAGGTGTCCGATGCACAGTCAAACGATGAATACCCAATCGGCGAATCCGCGCCCGCGTTTTGGCAGCTCGCCGCATTCGTGATGCTTTCTTATCCATGCGACACCCTTACTTCTTTTTCGCTTCTTTCTTGACAACGTATTCGTCGGCATACCTGACTCCCTTACCTTTGTAAGGCTCAGGAGGGCGATAGGCGCGAATATCCGCTGCCACTTGGCCCACTTGCTGTTTATCTGCACCTTTGACTATGATTTCGGTTTGGCTTGGAGTTTCAATCGTGATCCCCGGAGGAACTTCATACACGATCGGATGAGAAAACCCCAAAGTCAAAGTCAACTGCTTGCCTTGAGCTTGGGCGCGATAGCCTACTCCTTGTAGTACGAGTTTTTTTTCAAATCCTTGATGAACCCCAGCCACCATGTTGTTGATCAAAGCGCGTAAAGTGCCTGCCATCGCCTTGGCTTGTTTAGCATCTTGGCGATAGCGCACGTTAATCACGCCGTCTCCTAACTGTACCTCAACAGCATCTGGAATAGACTGAGATAAGTTCCCCTTTGCGCCTTTGACCGACAACTTCTTGCCTTCCAGGCTAACCTCCACTCCTTTAGGAACTAGTACAGGCTTTTTCGCTATCCTAGACATATATTTTCCTTCGTTCCAAATCATGAAACGACACAAATTACTTCTCCACCCAACCCCAGTTTACGTGCTGCTTTGTCGGTCATTACTCCTTTAGAGGTGGAGACAATTGCAATCCCTAAACCACCTTGTACTTTGGGTAGTTCATCTTTTCCCCGGTAGATCCTCCGACCGGGCTTGCTTACCCGCTGCAGGTTTTCAATTACAGGGCGGCCTTCAAAATACTTCAAGCGCACGGTCAGAAAGGCTTTACCATCGCTGCGCTCAACTTCGAACCCGGCGATGTAGCCCTCATCTGCTAGGACGCGGCAAATAGCCTCCTTCTGCTTGGAAGAAGCCATTTTTACACTTGCTTTCCCTACCATCTGGGCATTTCGGATGCGGGTCAACATATCCGCAATCGGATCACTCATGCTCATCGCTTCATCCTCTACCAGCTTGCCTTGGTGATTCCCGGCAGATCACCACGCATGGCCAACTCTCTAAGCTTATTACGCCCAAGACCAAATTTGCGATAAAAACCTCGCGGGCGTCCAGTTAGCTTGCAACGATTGCGCAATCTTACCGGACTGGAATCTCGCGGCAGTTGCTGCAATTTCAATTGGGCTTTCAACTTATCTTCGAATGAGGCCGCCGGATCTTTCAAAATCTTCCGCAGCTCGGCTCGCTTTGCAGCGTATTTAGCTACCAGGCGCTTACGCCGCTCCTCTCTGGCGACCATAGACTTCTTCGCCATCAGTCTTAGCTCCTAAAGGGGAAATTAAACTTCTCTAACAGTGCACGACCCTCATCATCGGTTCGTGCACTGGTGGTAATAGTAATGTCCATACCTCGAAGCGCGTCGATCTTGTCATAATCGATTTCCGGAAAAATAATCTGCTCCTTGATCCCTAAGGTGTAGTTACCGCGCCCATCAAATGCCCTTGGATTCAAGCCCCGGAAGTCCCTAATTCTGGGAATCGCCACATTGATCAAACGGTCAAGGAATTCATACATGCGCTCGCGACGCAAAGTGACCTTGCAGCCAATCGGCATGCCTTGACGAATCTTAAAACCCGCGATCGATTTACGGGCGCGGGTTACCACCCCTTTTTGCCCGGAAATCAAAGCAAGATCTTGAAGAGCATTGTCCAAAACTTTTTTGTCGGTCACCGCTTCACCTAAACCCATATTGATGGTGATTTTGGTGATCTTTGGAACCTGCATAACGGATCTGTAATTGAATTGTTTAACCAATTCTGGCACGATCCGTTCTCGGTATTCTAATTCCAACCGTGGTTTGGCCATGTTTTTAGACGTCAATTACTTCGTTGTTAGATTTAAAATAACGCACTTTGCGGCCATCTTCCAAGAAACGAAAGCCAACCCGATCGGCCTTGCCGGTCAGAGGATTAACAATCGCGACGTTAGAAATATGGATAGGCATCTCTTTTTCTACGATCCCACCTGCAATGCCTCTTGCTGGGATAGGCCGCTGATGTTTTTTGACGACGTTGATGCCTTCTACAATCACCCGATCGTTTGCAAGCACGCGCTTGACCTTACCCCGCTTGCCTTTATCTTTTCCTGTCAAAACGATGACTTCATCGTCTTTCTTAATCTTACGCATTTTATCAAACCTATCCGGCTTAAAGCACTTCCGGGGCCAAAGAAATGATTTTCATAAACCGCTCGGTTCGCAATTCACGTGTAACCGGCCCAAATATGCGGGTACCAATAGGCTGCATTTGGTTATTGAGCAAAACCGCGGCATTAGTATCAAAGCGAATCACCGAACCGTCTGGCCGGCGGACGCCTTTTTTAGTTCGTACCACCACCGCATTGTACACATCGCCTTTTTTAACGCGCCCGCGGGGAATCGCGTCTTTAACGCTGACCTTAATAACATCACCGATATTTGCATAACGCCGATGCGAACCGCCCAAAACCTTTATGCATTGAACTTCCTTAGCACCACTATTGTCTGCGACTTCAAGCCTTGTTTGCATCTGGATCATAGCTATCCTCCATTGACGCTATTTGGCTCTTTCTAAAATTTTTACTAATCTCCATGCCTTACGCTTAGACAAGGGGCGGCATGAGGCGATAGCAACCAAATCCCCTTCTTGGCACTGATTCTCTTCGTCATGGGCAAGCAACTTGGTAGAACGCTTGATATATTTCCCATATAAAGGGTGTTTTACAAGGCGTTCCACACGCACTGCAATGGTCTTATCCATCTTGTTGCTGACCACTCGACCCGTTAATGTCCTTAAATTCTCTCGTTGCTCACTCATAATTCAAGCTCTTGCCATCTCGCTTAGTATCGTCTTTATCCGAGCAATATCACGGCGGACCTTTTTCAGCTGATCCGGTCGAGTCAAAGCGCCAGTTCCTTTTTGCATCCATAAATTAAACTGCTCTTTATGAAGATCCACCAAAAGAGCTTCCAGCTCCTCTTTGGTCTTTTCACGTAATTCGTTGGCCTTCATCAGATCACCGTCCGCAGAGTAAACGAAGTCTTTATCGGCAGCTTAGCTGCAGCTAGCCGGAACGCCTCACGCGCCGTCTCTTCTGGAATCCCTTCGATTTCGTAAAGCACCATACCAGGCTTAACTTCCGCTACCCAGTATTCCACGCTGCCCTTACCTTTACCCATGCGCACTTCTAAAGGCTTTTTAGTGATCGGCTTGTCCGGAAAAATCCGGATCCATAATTTCCCACCGCGGCGTACATACCTCGTAATCGCCCGGCGTGCAGCTTCAATTTGACGCGCAGTAATTCGACCGCGGCCTATCGCCTTAAGGCCGTACTCACCGAAGCTCACTTTATTACCACGCGTCGCCAGTCCGGTATTCCTACCCTTTTGTTGCTTACGATATTTAGTTCGTTTAGGCTGCAGCATCCTAGGCTCCTATTTACTAACCTCGGACCGGGCAGTTGGTTCAAACACCTCACCCTTGAAAATCCAGACCTTAACCCCAATCACCCCATAAGTAGTATGCGCTTCGGCAAAGCCATAATCGATATCCGCGCGTAAAGTATGCAAAGGGACCCGCCCTTCGCGATACCACTCGCTCCGAGCAATCTCTGCTCCATTCAAGCGCCCAGCCACGCTGATCTTAATTCCCTCTGCGCCCAAGCGCATAGTATTCTGGACGGCGCGTTTCATAGCCCGCCGGAACATAATGCGTTTTTCCAGTTGCTGAGCGACTCCTTCGGCGACTAATTGAGCATCGAGCTCCGGTTTACGAATCTCCTCTACATTGATCTGCAACGGGATTCCTAGTTTTTCTCCAATCTCCCGGCGCAGGCGATCAATATCTTCACCTTTTTTGCCGATAATCAATCCGGGGCGCGCTGTGTAAATGATTATCTGCGCATTATTAGCCGCGCGATTAATCTGAATCCGACTTACTGAAGCATGAGCCAGTTTCTTTTTAAGAAATTCACGCACATCTAAGTCTTGGTGCAAAAGCACAGGATAATTCCTGGAATTGGCATACCAACGAGAATTCCAATCCCGAACATATCCTAGTCGGATTCCGATTGGATTAACTTTTTGCCCCATATTACTTGCTCTCAGAAACTTTGACAGTGATATGACAGGTGCGTTTTAAAACCTGATTAGCACGCCCTTTTGCCCTGGCCCTAAAACGTTTCATTGTTGGTCCTTCATCCACATGAATAGTGGAAACCTTCAGCTCATCAATGTCTAGACCTTCGTTATGCTCAGCATTAGCAATCGCTGATTCCAATGCTTTTTTAACCAGAGCAGCCGCTTTTTTATTGCTGAATTGAAGAATATTCAAAGCCTTGCCTACCGGCAAGCCCCGCACTTGATCAGCTACCAGGCGACATTTCTGCGCGGAGATTCGAGCATAACGCAGCTTTGCTGCTACTTCCATTGCAACCCCTTAGGTTTCTATTTGGATTTCTTATCTGCCGCATGCCCGCGAAAAGTGCGAGTCGGCGCAAACTCACCCAACTTATGCCCCACCATATTTTCGGTAATTAATACCGGAACGTGCTGACGACCGTTATGTACTGCAATCGTCAACCCCACCATTTCAGGGACAATCATGGACCGTCTAGACCAAGTTTTAATCGGTTTTTTAGCTTTGCTTTGAAGCGCTTGCTCGACCTTTTTTAACAAGTGATGGTCGACAAACGGACCTTTCTTAACCGAACGTGGCACTGCCTTTCCCTCTTAACTTAACTTACTTCGCGCTGCGTCGCCGAATAATCATATTGTCGGTACGCTTATTACGTCGCGTCTTATAGCCTTTTGTCGGCTGCCCCCAAGGAGAGGTAGGGTGCTTGCCCTTATTGCGCCCCTCACCGCCTCCGTGGGGATGATCAACCGGGTTCATCGCTGTCCCTCTTACCGTCGGTCGCCGGCCACGCCAACGACTCGCACCTGCTTTGCCTAAAGAAATCAGGTTGTGCTCGGGGTTACTCACTTCCCCGATCACCGCTTTGCAATCGATGTGGACTTTACGCATTTCTCCAGACCGCAGGCGCAAGGTGGCATACACTCCCTCCTTCGCTAACAGCTGCACCGAGGTACCAGCGCTGCGGGCCAGTTGTGCGCCTTTGCCAGGAGTCATTTCAACGCAATGCAACTGGGCGCCTACCGGAATATTACGTAAAGGCATGCAATTGCCGACTTTAACCGGCGTCTCCTTATCGGAGAGAATCTCATCGCCGACTTGCAAACCTTTAGGCGCGATAATGTAGCGCCGCTCGCCATCCCGATACAAAATCAATGCGATATGGGCAGTGCGGTTGGGATCGTATTCTAAGCGCTCTACTTTACCTGGGATGCCGATTTTGTCACGCTTGAAATCGATGATTCGATAACGACGCTTGTGCCCACCCCCACGATGGCGAACCGAAATACGACCTACATTGTTACGCCCACCGGTTTTGACCAGCTTTTCTACCAGCGGCTCGTAAGGATCCCCCTTATACAACCCTTCGGTTTTGACCCGAACGACGAAGCGGCGACCCGGCGAGGTCGGTTTGCATTTAACGATTGACATGACCTTATTCCTTCAATCTTTGGCTACGCACTTTCAGGATGCAGACAAGTCGATTTCATGCCCCGGCTTCAAACGCACGTAAGCTTTTTTCCAGCCTGGACGTTTGCCGATAAAGCGGCCAAAACGCTTGACCTTAGGTTTAGTATTCAAGAGCTGCACTGACTCCACCTCGACCGAGAACATCAGCTCAACTGCTTTTTTCACCTGAGGCTTAGTAGCGTCTTTTCGAACCTTAAATACAAACCGATTCTCATTTTCCGCCAGTCGAGTGCTTTTTTCCGAAATCACCGGAGCGACTAGCACCTTCATCAATTCCAGCCGATTCATCCTAAACGCTCCTCCAATACCTTAGCTGCCGCCGAAGTCAGCACAACCTTCTCAGCCGCGACCAAAGACACGGGATCAACACGGCTTGCCTCACTGAGCTGGACGTAATGAATGTTGCGCACTGCCAACTCGACCGCCGGGTCTTTCTTATCCACTAGAATCAACACCCGCTTTAAGCCGTATTCTTTAAGCTTACTAGCTACCGCCTTAGTTTTAGGTTCGTGGGGCACCAGATCCGCGCTCACCGCCAAGCGATTCTGGCGGAGCAATTCGGACAGAATCGAGCGCATCCCAGCTCGATACATCTTTTTGTTCAGTTTTTGCGAATAATCGCGCGGGGAAGCAGCAAACACTTTCCCACCCCCTCGCCAAAGTGGGCTACGAATCGTGCCGGCGCGCGCCCGACCGGTGCCTTTCTGACGCCAAGGTTTTTTCCCCCCACCGCTAACCGCAGAGCGGTTTTTCTGCGCTTTAGTGCCTGCTCTTGCGTTGGTTAAATAAGTTGTCACCAATTGATGCACGAGAGGCTCGTTAAAAGGCTGCCCGAAAACAGTTTCGGAAACCGCCAACGGTTGCGCTGAATCCTTCTCGCTGATGACTGGAATTTCAATACTCATGGCTCATCCTATTTTTTTACCGCCGGCCGGACTATGACATCAGCCCCTTTGTGTCCCGGTATCGACCCTTTAATCAAGAGCAAATTGCGCTCCTTATCTACAGCCACGATCTGAAGGTTTTGCACGGTCCGGCGCACATTGCCCATACGCCCAGCCATCCGTTTGCCTTTAAACACCCTGCCTGGGGTCTGGTTTTGGCCAATCGAACCGGGCACTCTGTGAGACAAAGAGTTCCCGTGGCTTGCGTCCTGACTGTTGAAATGGTGACGCTTGATCGTCCCGGCAAAACCTTTGCCAATGGTCAAACCGGAGACGTCCACGTATTGGCCGACTTCAAACTCGACCTGTAAGGTTTCCCCTACCTGCAGATTTTCCCCCTCCCCAGGCTCCAGACGAAACTCCCAAAGACCACGACCCGGCTCGACTCCAGCCTTGGCAAAGTGCCCGGCCTCCGGCTTAGTCAAACGGGAGGGCTTACATCTGCCGGTGGTCACCTGCACTGCCCGATAGCCGTCACGCTCTAGAGTGCGCAACTGAGTGACGCGGTGTTCTTCTACTTGAACTACAGTCACCGGAATCGACTGCCCTTCCTCGGTAAATACCCGCGTCATCCCACATTTGCGCCCGACAACTCCAATCGTCATGGCAACAACCTCAATTCAGCTTAATCTGCACGTCGACACCTGCTGCCAGATCCAGTTTCATCAGCGCATCGACTGTTTTATCGGTAGGTTCAACAATATCGATCAACCGCTTATGCGTCCTAATTTCATACTGATCCCGCGCGTCCTTGTTGACGTGCGGCGAGATCAACACGGTATAGCGCTCCTTTTTGGTTGGCAAAGGGATCGGACCCAACACTTGGGCCCCAGTGCGTTTTGCAGTCTCGACGATCTCGTGGGTGGATTGCTCCACCAACCTGTGATCAAAACCTTTTAGACGAATCCGAATTCGCTGTCGTTTGTCCATAAACC
>NZ_BAAHXK010000005.1:0-199221 GCF_054656915.1 Methylothermus subterraneus | reverse complement strand
GTTTATATTGTTGGTTTGGTTACTCACTACGTGCTAGGGTCCAACATTGTTGCTAAGATTACTGGGGTTCTGGTAAGGAAGGGGAATGATGAGTGTTTGGCTACACAAGTACGCGTGCCTCACAATGGTGAAGGATTCAACAGGCGCATCGAAGTGGTGCTTTCTTGTGCTATGCGTGATTTTACAATCATTGTTGCCCTAGCTGGCGCAAGCCATAACTGGCTAAATATAACTTTTCACAAATGCTTTCATGAGTCTCTGAGACTTTTGTTTGTATTTGTAAAGAATCATTCGGCTGAAGAGATGCGCTTGTCTGCAATTTGGATGAATTTATGAATGTCGCCTTTAGTGGTTTTGCGAGGGATGATTAAGGCTTTGTCTACGTCAAGATAAATGAAAACATAGTGCTTGCTGGCTTCAATTCTGACTATGTCTTTCCAAGGGATACGGGTCTCGTGCTTATCGCGGATTTCTGTAAGAGCTTGTGGCTCAAGGCGGAGCTTGTATTTTCCGATTAATTGTTGCTTGTCGGCATCGCTGTATAATTTAAGAGTCTTATGACGAATGTTGTATTTGATAAGAATGGGTGACACGTAATGCCACAACACAGCAATTAGGCCGATGTAGGCAGCGCCCAGAGGGTTGGCATAATAGGTCCAAACTAAAAGCGCTAGTAAAGCAAGTACCGCAGGGAAAGTAATCTGATGACGGCGTAGAATTTTTTGATAATGTTCTTTATCTTGGAGTTGATGTTCGGTGAGAGCGGTCAGGTCTTGTTTACGGAGTTCGTATTCAATTTCTAGCATATTGAGAAGATATTTGGGTTGTTCGAATTTTCTTATTGTAACTCATAAAGCAAAATTTGCGATCAAGACCCGTGGGGAAATATGCAATTGATCATCTCTGCCCTGGAGGTCCAGGAATCTGATTTGTTTGAGCGTTTGATTGCGGCCATACAAGAAAGTGCTTGTCGTATTTTGGAAAGTCGCATGACTCGGCTTGCGGATGGATACGCATGCTTTATGCTGGCAGAAGGTAACTGGAACCATCTCGCCCGACTCGAAAACTCTCTGACCGGATTACAGCAACGGGCTCAGGTATTTTTTAAGCGATTGTCCGAAAGCGTCGATGCACAAGAAAATAGTGAGCTGCTTTATATTGCTGATATAGTTGCTCGAGATCGTTCTGGAATTTTGTTGGATTTAATTCGATTCTTTAGCGATCAGGGGATCGTAATACAAGATCTTCGTTCAAGTTGTTATCAATTACCTTATGTGGATTCTTCGGTTTGTACTATTCATTTGATGCTGAGAATTCCAGAAGAGATTTCGGTACTTTCCTTGCGTGATGAATTTTTAGACTTTTGCGAACATCTCCAAGTTGACGCAATTCTAGAGCCAGTTAAGCTCGTTTTTTAATGTGAAATTGCATCCTTACCTTTTAAGAGAAGTTTTTTCTAGTAGTGGTATTGATTGATGGCTGAATGGTTATGACTCCGAGGCCAAGCGCTTAATACGGCTTCTATCAAAGTTGCCAAAGGAATGGCAAAAAACACTCCCCAGAACCCCCATAAATCGCCGAAAAACAAGACTGCCACGATGATAGCAATCGGATGAAGGTTGACTACCTCAGAAAATAAAATCGGCACTAGGAGCATGGCGTCTATCGCTTGAATGACGAAATAAGCGATGATGACATACCAAAAAGTATTTGTCAGATTCCATTGGAAATAAGCCACCACCAGAACCGGGAAGGTTACTGCGGTGGCGCCAATATAAGGGATTATTACCGACAAGCCTACTAGAACTGAAAGCAACAAGGCATAATTAAGCCTAAATAAGCTAAAAGTAATATAGCTGGCTAGAAACACGATTAGAATTTCTATTGCTTTTCCTCGAATGTAATTGCCGATCTGAGTATCAACGTTGCGCCATACTTGGGTAATCAGATGAATATCTCTAGGTAAATATTGTTGAAACCAACTTAAAAGTTTTTGTTTATCCTTAAGAAATAAGAAGACTAAAACCGGAACTAAAATAACATAAATAATAATCGTGATAATGTTGATCAGCGAAGCATACGAATAGCTTAAAAGAGCTTGTCCGCCGGTGATCAGTTCTGAGCGTATGGCGGAGATGAGTTCGTTGATTTGGTCTTGGCTGATGAATTCGGGATAAAGTTCAGGCAGGCGATTGAGCAGCGCCAGGCCTTGGGTTACCATCACTGGAAGTTGCTGAACCAATTGCGCAAACTGATGAAAAAGTAAAGGCAACAAGGCAAGGAGACTGAACAAGAGCGCCGCTATGAACGCGGTGAATACGCCGCCTACGGCTACCAGCCTGGGGATTCGCCAACGCTCCAACATCGTTACCAACCCTTCCAAAAGATAAGCGATCACCAAAGCTGCAAAGACCGGCATCAATATGTCCGAGAGCCACGCTACTCCTAAGAAGCCAAGGATAAGCAAAGCCGCCAGCGCGATAGCCTGAGGGGTCGGAAAGATCCGTCGGACCCACTTAAATAGCCAGCCAGTCAGCGTAGCAGATGGCGCAGAATGCAGAGGGGAGTTAGACATCGTAAATAGTTTTTAGTAGCTTGCCTTTTTAGCGAATATTGTGCCAAAAGACGCAAGCTGCGTGACATTTTTTTATTTTTTAAACACAGCATATCGCGGTTGACTAGCAGAATAAGCACTGTATATAGTGTTTAGCCCCTGCAAATCCATCCTAGGAAGGAGAATCTATGCCAGTCGATGCCGTCACCCCCTTGCACCCTGAAATTGAAGCTTTAGCCCCTTCCAGGCTAAGCGCCGAAATTCAGGCCATGATTCCAGGTGAGCTCAAAGTGATCCGCCGTAACGGCAAACTCACTAGTTTTGATCCCAATAAGATCCGTATTGCCATTACTAAAGCTTTCTTGGCGGTGGAAGGTGGGCAGGCCGCCGCGAGTCGGCGGATCCACGATACCGTGGCAGAGCTGACCGAGCAGGTGGTGCGGGCACTTCTGCGGCGTTTGCCTATTGGTGGTTCCATTCATATCGAGGATATTCAGGATCAGGTGGAGCTGGCATTGATGCGCGGCGGCCACCACAAGGTAGCGCGTGCCTATGTGCTGTATCGTGAGGAGCGGGCGCGGCTGCGGGCGGAGAAGGAAAAGCAGGATTTGCCGCGGATCGAACTGCAGGTTACCGATGCCGAGGGGCGGCGTAAACCCTTAGACGAAGCAAGGATGCGCCGGTTGGTGGAGGAATCGTGCCGAGGACTAAGCGATATCGATGCAGAATCGATTTTGACAGAGGCCAAGCGCAATCTCTACGATGGGATTCCTGAATCGGAGGTGATCGATACCCTAATCCTGGCGGCCAGGACTAGGATCGAACAGTCCCCCGATTACAGTTTGTTGGCGGCGCGCTTGCTCTTGGACAAAATTCGCTCTGAAGCGTTGGGTTTCTTTAGCGGGCATTTTGAAACCGCTACCGGAGCCGAAATGGGCGAGCTCTATAGCGCTTACTTTGAGCGCTATATCCGCCGCGGGGTTGAGTTGGGACTCCTCGACCCGGTGCTCGGCCAGTACGACCTCGAACAATTGGGCCATGCGCTCAAGCCCGAGCGCGATTGGCAATTTACCTATCTTGGCCTGCAGACTTTATATGACCGTTATTTTCTGCATTGCCAAGGCATCCGATTTGAGCTGCCCCAAGCGTTTTTCATGCGGGTGGCGATGGGGCTAGCTAAGAACGAGATCGAACGCGAGGCGCGCGCGATCGAGTTCTACGACCTCATTTCCAGCTTTGACTTTATGTGCTCGACCCCGACTTTGTTCAACTCTGGGACCGTCCGGCCGCAACTGTCCTCTTGTTATCTCACCACCGTCGCCGATGATTTGGAAGCTATTTTCAATGCCATTAAAGAAGACGCTTTGCTTTCTAAATACGCCGGAGGGTTAGGCAACGACTGGACGCGAGTGCGGGCGATGGGTGCCCATATCAAGGGGACCAATGGGGCCTCGCAAGGGGTAGTGCCGTTCATGAAAGTGGCCAACGATACCGCCGTTGCGGTCAATCAAGGCGGCAAGCGCAAAGGCGCCATCTGCGCCTATCTGGAAACGTGGCATTTGGACATCGAGGAGTTTCTCGAGCTGCGCAAGAGCACGGGCGACGAACGGCGCCGCTGCCACGACATGAACACCGCCAACTGGGTGCCTGACTTGTTCATGAAGCGCGTTGTCGAAGGAGGCGAGTGGACGCTGTTTTCCCCCGATGAAGTGCCCGATCTCCACGACAAGGTCGGCAAGGCGTTCGAACAGGCTTATCTGAATTACGAGGAAAAAGCCGCACGCGGCGAGATCAAGCTGTTTAAAAAGGTGCCGGCGGTGAGCCTGTGGCGCAAGATGCTCACCATGCTGTTTGAGACCGGCCATCCTTGGATCACCTTCAAGGACCCCTGCAACCTGCGTTATACCAACCAGCACGTAGGCGTGGTGCACAGTTCGAACTTGTGCACCGAAATCACCCTGCATACTTCAGACGAGGAAATCGCCGTCTGCAACTTGGGTTCGGTGAATCTGGCCGCGCACGTGACCGAGCAAGGTCTTGACGAGGATAAGCTCAAGCGCACGATTCGGACGGCGATGAGGATGCTCGACAACGTCATCGACATCAACTACTACAGTGTTCCCAAAGCGCGCCGTTCCAACCTGCGCCACCGCCCCGTGGGGCTAGGAATCATGGGGTTTCAGGATGCCTTGTATAAACTGCGTATTCCTTATGCGAGCGAAGAAGCGGTAGCGTTCGCCGACCGTAGCATGGAAGTGATTAGTTACTATGCTATCTTGGCTTCGACCGAGCTGGCCGAAGAACGCGGCCCTTATCCTTCGTTCCAAGGCTCCCTGTGGTCGAAGGGGATTTTGCCTATTGACTCTATTGAGTTGCTCGCGCAGGCCAGAGAAGGCTATCTGGAAATGGATCGCAGCGCGACTTTGGACTGGGACGCCTTGCGCGAAAGAGTCAAACGCGGAATGCGCAACTCCAATTGTCTGGCCATCGCCCCCACCGCCACCATTTCTAATATCTGCGGAGTGTCGCAGTCGATCGAACCGACTTATCAAAACTTATACGTTAAATCCAACTTGTCGGGCGAGTTCACGGTGGTCAATCCCTACCTGGTCAAGGACTTGAAGGCTCGGGGGTTATGGGACGAGGTGATGATCGCCGATCTCAAATACTATGACGGCAGCGTGCAGCGGATCGATCGCATTCCGGACGATCTCAAGGCGCTTTATGCGACGGCGTTTGAAATCGACCCGCGCTGGTTGGTGGAGGCCGCCTCGCGTCGCCAGAAGTGGCTGGATCAAAGCCAGTCGTTGAACCTGTACTTGGCCGAACCCTCGGGCAAAAAGCTCGATGCCTTGTACAAACTCGCCTGGATTCGTGGCCTGAAGACCACCTATTACCTCCGTACCCTGGGGGCAAGCCGGGTGGAGCGGCATACTTCCCAGGCGGTGGAAGCGGCGGCGCCTAAGGCGTGCTCGGTCTTGGATCCAGGCTGCGAAGCCTGTCAGTAACTTTGCCAAGGAGCTTAAGTTATGTTGAATTGGGATGATGAGCCGCGGATAGATATCAAAACCTCCAGGCGCTCTCTTGCCATGCCGGCGGTGGCCGCCGATCGGGCGGCAGAGCTTAAGGTTTTGGCCGAAAAGCGCCTCGTTGGAGGAAGCAGGCTGACCTCCAACATCGCCCCGATCAAGTATCGCTGGGCTTGGGACGCCTACCTTAAATCCCAGCGCAACTTCTGGCTGCCCACCGAGATCGGCATGGGTGAAGACTTGATGGCGCTGAGAAAGCTTTCAGACTCCGAGCGCCATACCTTCTTCACCACTTTTGCCACCCTCACCACCGCTGACGCCTTGCATCAACGCAACCTGGCGCTGGCGGTGTATGAGCGCATCACTGCCCCTGAAGTGGGCATGGCGGTCATCGCCCAGATGCACCAAGAGACCATCCACTCGATGAGTTATCAGCACATCATCGAGTCGCTCAACTTCGACGAAGACGAGATTTATCTTTTGTATCAAAAAGTTCCTGAAATTCGCGCCAAGTTCGAATACAGCAACGCCAAGACGGAAGGGCTGCAGGGGCAAAACGGGGACCTTAAAGACTACGCCCGCGGCCTGTTTTTCTATTACATGATCTTCGAGGGAGTTTGGTTCATGGCGGGATTCTGTCCGATCTTTTCCATGCAGAGAAGGCGGCTGATGGTGCGCACCGGCGAGCAGCTCCAATACATTGCCCGCGATGAATCGGGCCACGTCGCTTTTGGCCGGGCTCTGATCTGGGCGCTGTGGCAGGAAAACCCAGAGAGTCGCTTAGAAGAATCCGAAGCCCACGCCCTGATGCGCGAGGCGCTGGAGCTGGAAGAGGCTTACGCGGCATACACGGTAAAGCCCATGCTTGGGTACGATCTTAAGCTTCATCTGCGTCACGTCAGATACCTGGCCAACCGGCGCTTGTTGGATCTGGGCTTCTCCCCTCTCTATCCGGCGTCTGAGGCAGAATCTTTGCCGTGGTGGGAGGAGCAGATCGGCTTTCGCAAGGAAAAGAACTTTTTTGAGACCCGCGTCACCGAGTATCAAACCGGGGGAGCGCTGAGCTGGGAGTGAACAGGTAACGGTGGCTTCCCGAACGGCTAAGATCGCCGGCAGGCTGGCCGCAAGCGCTGCGTTGCTGTTAGCAGGATACGCGTTGGCGGGCTTTTTCCTGCTGCCGTATCTGGTCGAGCGCTATGTTCCCCGCTATGCGCAGGAACGCTCCATCCGCGCCTCGATCGGCGAAGTGCGCGTCAATCCCTTCCTGTTCACCTTCGAGGCCAAAGATTGCAAGTTCGAGGAAAAGCGGTTGTTCCCGACGGCTTCAGGGTCAGCCGAATCCGGTCTGCCCGGAGTGCTGGTCCGCCATGCGCGCCTGGGCCTTGGCCGTCTGACTTTTTGCAACGAGTCCGGTCCGACCGCGGCCTGTGCGCAGTTCGACCCCATCGACCTGGAATTGGATGGCATTTCCACTTGGCTTGAGCCGGCAGGCCGCTACGCGCTCACGGCGCGGCTGCCCGGAGGCGGGGGAGAGCTGCGCTGGCGTGGGGAGCTGTACCTTGCGCCTTTTCAGTCCAGCGGTCGGATCGAATTGGCAAAGTTCAAGCCAGCCGCCGTGTGGCAATTCTTTCAGGATCGATTCAACCTGGCAGACCCCTCGGGCACGCTCGATTTCAAGGCCGACTACCAGGTGGCGTTTGAGCACGGAGTATCTAAGTTACTGCTCAAGGATTTGTCCCTTGCGCTGACGAAAGTCGGGCTGAGAGCGAGTAAGGCTGCCGAGCCGATGCTGGAGCTAAAAACGCTTTACCTAGCGATTTCCTGAGTCAGGAGGCCAGCTTCGGCACCCTGAGCATCGGGCCAGGGCGCGTCCTGGTTGCGGTGGACCGGCGCGGGACGCTCAACTGGCAGCCCGGCAGCAAACCTTGGTCCCTGGCGCTTGATTCCCTAACGCTTGAGGATTGCGCGCTGGCGCTTGCCGACCGGGGCCTGACGCTTGCCCTTTCGCTCGATGTCCTCGCGCGCAGCATCGAGGTGCGCAACCTGTGCAACGACGGCAAAACGCCTGCGGAATTCAAAGCCGCTCTTGCGCTCAAGCAGGGAGGCGCCATCACTATAGACGGCCAGTTGGGGCTGGATCTGGGTTCGGCCTCGGCCAAGCTGACGGCCTCCCGGCTCAACCTAAGCCCCCCTTGCCCCCTATGTAGCGCATTTCCCTACCCTGCGCCTGGCCTCCGGGGAAGTCTCTGCCGCTGGCCAACTCGTCTATGCCAAGCCTGCTGTCGGCTATACCGGGTCGCTGAACGTGGCCGGCCTGCGCCTCGACAAGGCCGCAAGCGGTGAGCGGTTCCTTGCCTGGCGGTCGCTTTCCGCAGACTGCTCATTCGGGCTGGCGCCCGATCACCTCGACATCGCGCAGGTACGCGTGCTGCAGCCGGAGGTCAAGATCGTCATCTTCCCCGACCGCAAGACGAATTTGGGCAACCTCCTCAAGGTGAGGGGAGAAGGCGCAGCTTCCGCTTTCTTTAGGTCCGAAAGCGCCACTTTCCCGATGCGTGTGGCGCAGCTGCAGATCGAACGAGGGGAAGTGGATTTTGCGATTTCAGCCTAGTGTTGCCTTTTTACCCACATCCGCGACTTTAGCGGCGGCGTAGGTGGTATTTCCTCCAATCCGGCAGGCAACGCCCGTCTGCGCCTGAAAGGCCGGGTGGACCCGTACGGCCTGGTCTAGGTCTGGGGGCGCTTAAAACCTTCCAACCGAAAGCGTTTACCGACATCAGTGTGGTGTTCCGCAACGTCAGGATGCCGCCGCTCACCCCCTATAGCGCGACCTTCCTCGGCCGCAAGATCACCTCCGGCGTGCTCGACCTGGACCTCGACTATCGGATCGAGCGCGGCCGGCTGGTCGGCAAGAACTCGGTGGTGCTGAAGGACTTCACGCTGGGGGAGCGGCTGAAGTCACCGAAGGCCATCGACCTGCCTTTGGATTTTGCCATGGCCCTGCTGACCGATGCGGACGGTAGGATTAGGATCGCTGTGCCGGTGCAAGGCGATGTCGGTGACCCCAGATTCGATTACGGGCAGGTGGTCCGCCAGGCGCATCGGCCTGATCAAAAAACTGTCACTGCGCCGCTAAAAGCGCTGGGGGCGATGTTCGGCGGCGGGGCCGAGCTGCTTAGAACGATGGCGTTCGAACCGGGAAGCGATAGGCTGCTGCCCCCCGAGCAAGAAAAGCTGGTCTACCTGGTGCAGGCCTTAAGGCAGCGGTCGAAGCTGGCGGTTGTGGTGCCGGGGCGCTTCGACGAGCGCCTCGACGGCCGGGCGCTGCGCAGCCAAAAAGCGCAGCTTGCCCTGGCGCGCAGGTTGGGCATCGCGTTGGCGCCGGGGGAGGCTTTGGCCCCGCTCGCTTTCGCCGACGCCAGGACTCAGATTACGCTGGAGGAGGAGTTTGTGGCGCGCGGCAGGCCGAAGGCTCTGGCCGAGTTCGAAGCCGAATACGAAAAAACCGCCGGCCTTAAGGTCCGGCGGGTCAATCGCTGGCTTGCCCGGCTCGGGCGGGCCAGCCCCGATGTGGCGTTCTATCGGGCCATGTTCGAGCAGCGGGTGGCGTGGGAGCCTTTGTCGGCAACAGCGCTGACGGCTTTGGCGCAGCGGCGCCAGCAGGCGATCGTCAAGGTCCTCACCGACGCCGGGATAGGCTCTGATCGGATCGTTACCGGCGATGTGGCCCCCGTAAAGCGCTCCCGGGAGCAGGAGGAGGTTCCGCTGCGCCTTGCGCCGATCTAGATCACAGGTCGCAATGGCAAACCGCCCATTTGAGGAATTCGCGCGACTCGACCCGCGATGGGCGGGTGAAGAACTCCCCCGCGGGCCCGCTTTCGATCACCCGCCCCTCGCACAGGAACACGATTTGCCGCGCAAGCCGCCGGGCCTGATCCAGGTCGTGGGTGACCCATAACAGCGGCAGCTTGGCGGCCAGCGCCAGGAGTGAGGCTTCGACGGCGGCGCGCGCGCGGGGGTCGAGCGAGGCGGTGGGCTCGTCTAGCATCAGGATGGCAGGCTTGAGCACCAGAGCGCGGGCGATGCCCAGGCGCTGCTGCTGCCCCAGGGAGAGTTCCGCCGCCGGGGCCTCCAGTCGATCTTGAACTTCTGCCCACAGGGCGACCTGCTCCAATACCTGGCGCGTTTCCGCAAGGCCAGTCCGTTTTCTTGCTCTACGCGCCAGGCCGAAGAGCAGGTTGGTGCGGATCGAGCCGGGAAAGACCACCGGTTTCTGCCCGATCAGGCCGAGGTGGCGGCGCAGAGCCTCGACCCCGCCAGGCCAGTTGCGGGTCGATACACCGCCGACGAGGACCTCGCCCCGCCAGTCGTCGTAGAGGCGGTTTAAGCAACGCAGCAAGGTGCTCTTGCCCGCCCCCGAAGGGCCGATCAGGCAGGTGATCCCGGTGGTCGGCAAGGTGAACGAAACCCCGTTGAGGACCTGACGGCCGCTCAGAGTCAGATGCAGGCCGATCACCTGCATCGCCGAAGCGGTCTGCGGGGGCGCAAACGAGATGGGCTCTTGAGCCTTCATCTGCGCCTTCCTCGCCCTATCAGCGTGCAGCCAAATACCAAACCGATCAGCGCCACCGCCGCTGCCCAAGCGGTATCAATCGCACGCTCGTCCACCCCTTCCTGGGCTAGGTAGAAGATGTGGGTCTGCAGGGTAGTGACCGGGGAGAACAGCGAATCCGGCCAGACGATGCCGGAGAAGACCGCGGCGGTAAACAGGATCGGCGCGGTTTCCGAGAGGGTGCGCGCCATTGCTAGCAAAAGTGCGGTGGCAAGACCGGCTCCAGCGCCCGGCAGCCAGACCCGAGCTACGACCGCCCATTGTGACAGTCCAAGCGCAAAGGCGGCTTCGGTCTGCTCTTGAGGAACCCGGGCAAGGGCCTCCAGCGCGCTCAGGGTCAAAGGTGGCAGGATCAAGGCGGCTAGGGTCAGGATGCCGGCAAGGAGACAAATGCCCCAATGCAAAAGCTGGACAAAGACTGCAAGGCCGCACAGGCCGTAGACGATGGGCGGTATCCCCTGAAGCAGATAAAGTCCGGTCAGCCAGCGGTCTTTCCGATACAGCCGCACCCACACCGCCAGCCCCAAGGCCACGGGCGCGGCAACCGCGCACGCCCCTGCGGTCAACAGCGCAGAGCCTACAGCCTGGCCAGCCAGCCCGCCGCCGAGGCCGAAGCCTTCTGCCTCCCCACCCAACACTTGCCTAAGCCCCGGTATTCCCCGTCCCAAGATGTAGCCCAGCGCCACCACTGGCAAGAGCAGCGCCGGCAAGGCGAGAAGGGAAATCAGCACTTTGACGGTCCAGGTTTTCATTGGCGTTCTCGCCGGTGGGCGAGCCAGGCGATGCCGCTGCCGGCCAGACCCAGAAGCAAGGCGCACGCCATCAGGGCGGCAAAGTGCAGGGAGCCGAAAGCCACCTCTCCGATTTCCCGGCCGATCCTGGAAGTCAAGGTCTGGGCTGGCTGGAGCGGATTCCACCAAGGCTTGGGTAAGCGGTCGAGGGAACCGACTACCAGCATCACCGCCAGGGTCTCCCCCAGCACTCGGCCCAGAGCCAGCAGGATGGCGCCTCTTATTCCTGGCCAGGCCTGGACCAGAACCACGCGAAAGAGCAAGGCCGGCCAGCCCAGCCCCAGCGCTTGGGCGGCCTCGCGCTGCTCGGCTGGGACAGCGCGTAGGGCATCCTCACCTAGGGTCACCAGAGTCGGCAGGATCATCCATGCCAGCAGCAGCCCGGCCGCGAGCAGGCTGTGGCCGGTGGGAAGATCGAAGAGTTGCGCCAGGGCCGGCAGCAGCACCCACAGCCCGATTAGGCCGTAGACCACCGCCGGCACTGCAGCCGAAAGTTCCATGCCGATCCTGGCTGCAGTCCGCCAGCGCGCGGACAACAATTCGGCGCTCACCACCGCCGTGGCGACCCCTATAGGCACCGCGACCGCCAGCGCCAGGAACAAGGTCCAAGCGCTGCCGACGATGGCCGGCAAAAGCCCGTAGCGCCCCGCATGCGGATACCATTCGCTGGCGAAGAGGGACTTAAATCCCGGGCCGGTCCAAAAGGCAAATGAGGCATAGACCACAAAGCCGGGCACTGCCAGCGCCACCGCGAGCGCCAGCAGGACCGAAAGCCTCAGCCACAGCCCCATCTCAGCGTACCGGTAAGTAGCCGACCCGGGAGACGATCGCCTGGCCTGCAGGCGAAAGCAGAAAATCGACGAAGCCGCTGACCTCAGGTGGGGCGTTTTCCGGGACCAGCAAGAACAGGTCCCGGCTGATGGGATAGCGGCCGTTTTGGACGTTCTCTAGGGTGGGCAGGACCGGTTCGCCGCCTGCGGCCACCGCCACCGCTCTGACTCGGTCGGTGAGCCAGGCATTGGAGAGCATGCCGATGGCGCTGTCGCTGCGGGCGACGATCGCCTGTTCTTCGTTGTTGGAGCCGGCAACGATCATGGCACCCGGCGCTCGCGTTTGGGCATCGCCCAGCACCGCTTGGGCGAAGACGTGGCGGGTGCCGCGGTCGGGTTCCTTGTCGATCACCAGGATGCGGGCGTCCGGTCCCCCGAGTTGTTTCCAGTTGGTGATCTCGCCGCGGTAGATGGCGGCGATCTGCTCCAAGGTCAGGGATCTTATCCCGCCTTCGGCGACCGCTTTGGAGACCACCACTGCCACTGCGTCGCTGGCGAGGGGGATGAGCTTGGCCTTGCCGACGAGGCGGGTCTGTTCTTCGGCAGTCGGCTCGCGCGAGCTCATCCCAAGGTCGGCGCTGCCTTGGAGGATGGCGGCGATCCCTACCCCCGAGCCACCGCCGGCGACGGTGATCTTCACCGCCGGATGGCGTTTTTGGTACTCCTTGGCGGCCTCGGCGACGATCGGCAACACCGTGGAGGAGCCCACCACGCGCACGGTTGGGGCGGCATCGGCCCGGATGACCAAAACTCCTAAGAGCACCAGGGAAAAGGCAGTCTTCAGCATGGTTTTTAAGCTTTAAGTCGCAAAACGGCCGTCTGCTTTACATCAGCATTGAACTTTTGCCTGCCGTCTGTCAATGTATGCGGGGATAAATTTGAACGGAAGGAGGGACTGATGCCTAGAATCGGTTGGCTATTGGCAACCTGGCTGGTTGCAGGCCTAAGTTTCGGCCACGAGGGGCATGGGCATGATGACAAAATCGGCGGGGTGCCCCTGGCCGATTTCCGTGTGAATGAACTTAGGATTCCCTGCGTCGAAGTGCAGAACCTGGATCCGAGCGTGGACGGCCAGTTTTTCGACGTGATTTTGGACCGCCGGGGGAATTCCATGAACTTCGAACTCAAATTCGCCGAGGTGGAAAACCCGCAACTGTGCCAGGCAATAGCCGATTTCGCCAAGTTCCACGACGACGACTTCGAAGATGCCGGAGACGCCACGAGAATCCTGGTGATCTGCGAAAGGCGGCAGAGCCGTTCCAAGGTCTCGGTCAACGCGGAAAATCTGATCGCTGGCCGCTATGCGGCACAGATCGTCTCGGGCGCCAGCGTAGCCAACTCTGCCTTAAAGGGCACCGAGGGCGATGAGGTGGAATTCGATTTCGACAGCGATCCTGCCGATATCGCCGAAGGCGCCACCGCCATCGCTCCCGATTTCATCCAAGGGACGGTGTCGGCAAAGATCTTGAATGAAGCCGGCGAGACTGTGGTGGCGGTCGATTCGGTGCCCTGTTTAAACAAGTGACCCCCTGGCAGGGTGGCCTTGCGGGACGGAGGCTGTAATTTCAGCCATCCAGGATTCGATCCATTGTTCCGCTTTGCAGTTGATCTCTGAGGCGCTGCCAAAGAGGGGGGGGCCGATGCGTACCCGGATCACGCCTGGATACTTGAGAAAGCTGCGCCGCGGCCAGCATTCGCCGGCGTTGTGGGCGACCGGCACGACTGGAACGCCGGCGCGCTCGGCCAATGCGCCTCCGGAGCCGGCGTATCGCCGCCTCTCCCCGGGGGCAACGCGGGTGCCTTCCGGGAAGATGATGACCCAGTGTCCCTCTTTAAGCCGCGCGAGCCCCTGTTTCTGTAAGGAGAGCATAGCGGCCCGAGGCTGGCTGCGGTCGATGGCGATATGCCGGTAGCGGGCGAGGCACCAGCCGAAGAACGGGATCTTAAGGAGCTCTTGCTTGAGCACATAAACCGCTTTGGGAAAGAGCAAAAACAGCATTAGGGTTTCCCAAGCCGATTGGTGTTTGCTCAGAACTATGCCGTTTTGCTCTGGAATATTCTCGATCCCTTGGATTTCGTAGCGGATTCCGCAGAGGGTGGAAGCTGCCCAAATCAAGCTGCGCGCCCAAAGGCGCGCCAGGAGATAGCGGTATTCGTAGCGGGGAAGGAGCGAGACCAAGAGCACTAAAGGAGTCAGCAGCACGGTGATCATCGTCTGGACGGCCAGGAACAGGGCCGAGCGCAAGTAAATCCCAAAACCTGCCTTGTCCATGGCTTTACCTCTGCAGGCAGGAAATGTCAGCGATCTTGAGGAACAAGCCTAAAGTTTTGGCCAGAAGGTTCAGCCGGTTTTGGCGCAGCTCGGCGTCTTCCGCCATCACCAGCACGCGATCGAAGAAGTCATCAATGGTTTGCTTGAGCTTAGCCAGCCGCGTCAGCGCGGCGACGTAGTCGCGCGTGGCTAGCAGGCTGTTAAGCTCCTTTTCGGCCTCGGCGACGGCTTGATACAAAGCCTGTTCTTCAGGCGCCTCCAGCAGGTCTTGGCGGACTGGGCCAAACTCCTGGGCCTTGCTTTGCCGCAGAATATTGCGGATGCGCTTGTTGGCTGCGGTCAAGCTTTCGGCTTGGGGAAGGCGGCGAAAAGCGTGGACCGCCTCGATCCGGGAGCAGAAGTCGAGCAGATTGGAAGGCGAGAGCGCGGCTACCGCTTCGAATTCATCGGGGGCGACGCCAAGCTCGAGCAAATAGCCTTTGAGCCGCTCGAGGATGAACCGGTAAACGGCCGATACCGTTTTTCCCCGATCGAATTCGTGTGGGTAAAGGTCTGCCGCTTGGAGAGCCAAAGCGTTAAGGTCCAAGTCCAGACGCTTTTCTAGGACGATGCGGAGGATTCCAAGCGCCGCCCGACGTAAGGCGTAAGGGTCCTTGGTCCCCGTTGGAATAAGGCCAAGGCTGAAGATTCCCACCAGCGTGTCGAGTTTATCCACCAAGGCGAGGATTTGACCGGTCACCGTCTCCGGCAGAGGGGCCGACGCCTTGCGGGGGCGATACTGTTCGTCTAGGGCTGCGGCCACTTCGGGGTCTTCTCCTTGGGCCAGGGCGTAGTGGTAACCCATGATGCCCTGGAGCTCCGGGAACTCCCCTACCATCGCGGTGGCTAGATCGGTCTTGGAAAGCCTGGCGGCGCGCTTGGCCTTGTTTACATCGGCTGCCAATTGTTCGGCTAACATCGCCGCCAGCTGCTCCAGCCGTTGGGTTTTATCCAGCAGCGTGCCGAGCTTTTGCTGAAAGATTTGGCCGGCCAGTTTGGCCAGGCGGTTTTCAAGAGGGATTTTGAGGTCCTGATGCCAAAAGAATTCCGCGTCGGCAAGGCGCGGACGGATGACCCGTTCGTTGCCGGCGCGGACGACTTCAGGCCGTTTGCTGTCCAGATTGGCGATGGCGATGAAACAGGGTTTGAGCTTGCCGTCCGCTCCCACTACCGGGAAGTAGCGCTGGTGGGATTGCATCACGGTGATTAGCACTTCCTTAGGTAAAGCCAGAAAGCGCGCATCAAAGGCCCCAAGCAGCCCTACCGGCCACTCCACCAAAGCGGTGACCTCGTCGAGCAAATCCTCCTCGAGGACGGCGCAGCCGCCGGCGGCTGCAGCCAGCTTCGAGACTTGTTGGTCGATGTGGCGGCGGCGCTCGTCGAAATCGGCGATCACGAAGCCTTTGCTGTGTAGGAGTTGCGCATAGTGGTCTGGGTTAGCAAGGACGAGCGGCTCGGGGCAGTGGAAACGATGGCCGAAGGTGCGGTTGGAGGTGGAAACGCCAAAGAACTTAGCGTTTATGACCTCGTTGCCGAACATCAGGACTGCCCAGTGAACCGGGCGCAGGAATTCGTCTTCGCCCTCGCCCCAGCGCATCCTTTTGGCCATAGGCAGGGCCGCAAGGGCTTGGCGCAGGAGTTCGGGGACGATTTCGGCTACCGCCGCGCCGGGTACGGTTTGCCGGCACAGCAGCCACTCGCCTTGCGCATTGCGCAGGATATCGAGCGCTTCCACCGCCACCCCGCAGCTTTGGGCGAACTTCAGCGCCGCCATCGTCGGCCGGCCTTGGGCGTCGAAGGCCGCCTTGAGCGCAGGGCCACGCCGTTCGACGACGCGGTCGGGTTGGCGCGCGGCCAAATCGTGGACGATCAGCGCCAGCCGGCGGGGCGTGGCGTAAGCCTGAATCGAAGCAAATTCGAGGCTGGCCTGGCGCAGGCGGGACTGGACTTCTTCCCGCAACGCATGCATCAGCGGGCGAAGCTGCGTGGGGGGGAGTTCCTCGGTGCCCAGTTCAAACAGTAAATCGCGCATCGCCATCAACTTTCCTTTTTGGCTAACAGCGGGAAGCCGAGCGCCTGACGGCGTTCGAAGTAACACTTGGCCACGCCTTTGGCCAGTTCGCGTACCCTTAAAATAGTGCGCTGGCGCTCGGTGACCGAGAAGGCGCCGCGGGCGTCCAATAAATTGAATGCGTGGGAGGCCTTGAGCACCTGGTCGTAAGCAGGCAAAGGGAGATTTAAGGCCAGAAGCTTTTGGCATTCGCGCGCATAGGCTTCAAAGCTTTGGCGCAGAAATTCGACGTCGGCGTGTTCAAAATTGTAGGCCGACATCTCCACTTCGTTCTGGTGGAACACGTCGCCATAGGTGACGATCTGGTCCCCATTTTGCGTCCAGACCAAGTCAAAGACGCTTTCCTTGTTCTGCAGGACCATGGCGATCCGTTCCAAACCGTAGGTGATTTCGCCGGAAACTGGCCGGCAATCGAGCCCGCCTACCTGCTGGAAATAAGTAAATTGAGTAATCTCCATCCCGTCTAGCCAGACTTCCCAGCCCAATCCCCAAGCCCCTAGGGTCGGGGACTCCCAGTTGTCTTCTACGAACCGCACGTCGTGCTCGAGTAAGTCCAGACCTAGAAAGCGCAAGGAGTCCAGGTAAAGATCCTGGATTTCCAGCGGCGAAGGTTTGAGCAACACCTGGAACTGGTAGTAATGCTGGAGACGGTTGGGGTTTTCCCCATAACGGCCGTCGGTAGGGCGGCGCGAGGGCTGAACGTAAGCGGTGCGCCAAGGTTCGGGGCCGATCGCGCGCAGGAAGGTGCCGGGATGGAAAGTGCCGGCCCCAACTTCCATGTCCATGGGTTGGAGCAAGGCGCAGCCTTGCCTCGCCCAATACGTTTGCAAGGCCAAGATCAACTCCTGAAAGCTCATAGCCACCACAGTGCGGGTCGATCGCAGTAAAAAGCGCTATTATACTTGCTTGGTCAAAGCGAGTGGGATGGGTGTCGATGCGCCTGGTCTTGATTTTGGTCTTGGGGTTGCTACAGGGGTGTGGATTTCACCTGCGCGGCGCGCTGGAGCTGCCGCCGGAGAAACAGGTGATCGCGCTGCTTGGGATACCTTTGAACCACCCGTTCGCCAGTGACCTTAGGGCGATTTTGGCTTTGTCCCAGGGCGAGCTGGTGAGCGACCCCAAACTTGCCGGCAGTGTTCTGATTGTGTCCGACCTTCAGGAGGACCGGCGCGTGCTGTCGTTGGATCAGAACGGCAAGGCGGTCGAGTTTGAGTTGGTCTTGAGGCTGCGCTTTGAAGCGCGCGCTCCCGACGGCAAGGTGCTGATTCCTAGAGAACCCATGGCCGTCCACCGGGTTTACTTAAATCCTCAGCTGGATGTGCTCGGCAAAGCGGTAGAGGAAGGGGTGATTTGGGAAGAAATGCGTCAGGAGGCGGCGCAAGCTTTGCTGCGGCGCCTGCGCCACGTGCTGGAGGGGTAGGGCATGAGGGTCGGCTTCGATCGCCTGGCCGGGCAGCTCGCCGACCTGGCTCCGGTGTATTTGCTTTATGGGGAGGAGCCACTCCAGTTGACCGAGGCGGCCGATCTTATTCGCCGTGTCTGCCGCGCGCATGGGTTTACCGAGCGTCGGATCTATACCGTGCTGCCGGGATTCGATTGGAGCCTGCTGGCCGCAGACATCGACGCCGTGGGGCTGTTTTCAGAGCGGCGCCTGCTCGAGGTGTGGGTGCCGGACGGCAAGGTCAGCCCCGAAGGGGCCAAGGTGCTCTTTCGTTATGCCGAGTCCCCGCCTGAGGCCACGGTGCTCTTGTTGCGGTTGGAGAATTTGCCGGCCGCGGTCCAAAAAGCTCCCTGGTTTGTTCGGTTGGAAGCGCTCGGAGTAGCGGTGCAAGTGCGTCCTTTGCGCGGGCAGGAGTTTTTAGACTTTTTAGCGGATCGGGCCCGATCCAAAGGGCTTGACCTGGAGCGCGAGGCGCTGCATTTTCTGGCTGCGCGTACCGAGGGCAATCTCCTCGCGGCGGCGCAGGAAATCGACAAACTCTACGTGCTTTATGGTCGAACGCGCATCGACGCCCAGAGGCTGTTTGAAGCGGTGGCCGACAGCGCTCGCTTTAACGTGTTCGATTTAACCGAGGCTTGGCTCATGGGCCAGGTGGAGCGCACCGATCGCATTCTGGCCGGGTTGCGCGCAGAAGGCGTGGCCCCGGCCGTGGTATTATGGGCTATTACCGGCGAGCTGCGGCGCTTGCTGCAATTGCTGGAAGAGCAGCGCCTAGGGATTCCAGTGGTAGAAAGCTTAAAGCGGCAGCGCCTCTGGGACCGGCGTAAAGTTGCGGTCGAGCACGCCTTAAGGCGGCTCAAACGCGCTGCCTTGCATGCGGCGATACGCGCTGCCGTTGAGATCGATGCGGTCATCAAGGGACAAGCCGTCGGCGACGCCTGGGGTTTGCTTAGAGATCTGTGTTTGGCTTTGGCAACGGCAGAATCGGTTTATTTGAACTTAAGTGAGTGATCCAACCATGCAAGATCTTCGTCGATATGTAGAGACTTTAGGCCATCAGGCCCGGCTCGCTGCGCGCGAAATGGGTCGGGCAACGACAGCTGCGAAGAATCGGGCGCTTATTGCGATAGCGGCGGCCATCGAGTCCGAACGCGAGCAGATCAAGCGCGAAAACGCCAAAGACTTGGCCTTGGGGCGTGAACAGGGTTTGAGCCCGGCTCTGTTGGATCGGCTGGAGTTGACCGATCCCAGAATCGACGCCATGGCCGAAGGCCTGCGGCAAATCGCCGCTTTGCCCGATCCGGTCGGACAGGTGAGCGATTTAAACTACCGGCCTTCCGGGATTCAAGTCGGCAGAATGCGGGTTCCTCTAGGCGTGATCGGCATCATCTATGAATCGCGCCCCAACGTGACCGTGGATGCCGCCGGACTGTGCTTGAAGGCCGGCAACGCCTGCATCTTGCGCGGTGGCTCCGAGGCGCTTTGTTCCAATCAGGCATTGGCCGCGTGCATCCGCCAGGGCTTGGCGCAGGCGGGGTTGCCCGAGACCGCGGTGCAGGTAGTCGCAACCGCCGATCGCGCGGCGGTTGCCGAGCTTATTAAGCTGGATCGTTACCTAGACGTGATCATCCCGCGCGGGGGAAAAGGGTTGATCGAGCGGATCGTGGCCGAATCTAAAATCCCGGTGATCAAACACTTAGACGGCAATTGCCACGTTTACATCGATGACCGCGCCGATTTAACTAAGGCCATCGCAATCGCGTTCAACGCCAAAGCGCAGCGCTTTGGGGTCTGCAACGCGATGGAGACGCTGTTGGTGGCCGAGGGTATCGCAGCGCAGGTGCTGCCGCCTTTGGCGGCAAAATACCGCGAGGCGGGGGTGGAACTGCGCGGCTGCGCTAAGACTCGAGCGATCCTTCCCGATTGTTTGGAAGCCACCGAAGCCGACTGGTATACCGAGTACCTGGCGCCGATCTTGGCCATCCGCGTGGTTTCGGGATTGGACGAAGCGATCGAACACATCCAGCGCTACGGTTCTGGGCATACCGACGCGATCGTCACCGAGGATTTTACCCGCGCTCGTCGTTTCCTGCGCGAAGTGGACTCTAGTTCGGTCATGGTCAACGCTTCCACCCGCTTTGCCGATGGTTTTGAATACGGTCTTGGGGCGGAGATCGGGATCTCGACCGACAAGCTGCACGCCCGCGGCCCGGTCGGGCTGGAAGGGTTGACCACGCAGAAGTTTATCGTCCTAGGAGACGGGCACGTCCGCACGTGATCGGCATCTTAGGCGGCACCTTCGACCCGATCCACTACGGTCACCTGCGCACCGCGCTCGAAGTTAAGGAAGCTTTGGGGTTGGAGGCGGTGCGTTTTATTCCCGCCCGGCAGCCGCCTCACCGCGCTCCGCCTTTGGCTTCGCCCGAGGCGAGGCGGCGCATGCTCGAGGCAGCGCTGGCGGACGCCCCGCCGGAGTTCGTGCTCGATACGCGGGAGCTTAAGCGCCCGGGTCCCTCATACATGGTGGATACTTTAAAGTCGCTGCGCCAAGAGCTTGGCCAAATACCATTGTGCCTGATACTCGGAATGGACGCTTTTTTAGGCTTAACTACGTGGCATCGGTGGCAGCAAATCTTTGAGTTAGCGCACGTGATCGTGATGACGCGCCCGGGTTACGCGCTGCGTTGGCCTGCGGAATGGATGCAGGGTCGCCAGGTGAGGGAAAAGCAAGTGTTGCGCTGCCAGCCGGCGGGAAACCTCTATTTTCAGCCGGTGATTCAGCTCGAGATCTCTTCGAGTTTCATCCGCCGCTGTCTGGCCATCGGGCGCGACCCTAAGTATCTGTTGCCAGAGAGCGTGTTGGCTTTGATCCGCCAAGAAGGCTATTATCAGTTGCCCCAATCCGTCGAAAAATAGGTGCTATGGTCGAAACACAGCAGTTGCTGCAGTGGGTATTGGATGCTTTGGAGGATCTCAAAGCGAAGGAAGTGAGCGTGCTCGATGTGCGGGGCAAGACCTCGATCACCGATTACATGGTGGTTGCCTCCGGAACTTCCGAACGCCACGTCCGGGCGCTGGCCGACAAAGTCGTGGAGAAGTTGGCCGAACATAAGTTCAAACCGCTGGGGGTGGAAGGGGAACACTCCCGGGATTGGGTGCTGGTAGATGCAGGCGACGTCATCGTTCACGTGATGTTGCCTGAAACTAGAAGCTTCTACCAACTGGAAAAGCTCTGGCAGGTAGACATAGCCCAAGAACAGGCTCCGGCTTAAAACAAGTCAGCGTAGCGGCGAGCAGCTTGCTCAGGGTCCGGGTGGCCAAAGACCCCGGAGATGGCGGCGAGTAAGTCCGCACCTGCAGCCAGCAAGCAAGCGCCGTTTTCCGGGGTAATACCGCCGATGGCAACGATAGGGCAGGCGAGAACTTTCTTAGCGGCTGAGAGCAGCTCAATGGGCGCAGGCGAGGCGTTCGGTTTAGTCGCCGACGGGAAAAACGCGCCAAACGCCACGTACGTGGCGCCAGCTTGTGCGGCACAGACCGCTCGGCTTAAGTCCGCGTAACAGGAGACCCCGACGATGGCATCGGGACCGAGCCGATTGCGCGCTTGGCAGGCGTCTGTATCCTCGCGCCCAAGGTGCACGCCGTCGGCGCCGATGCGCTCGGCCAAAGCAAGATCGTCGTTGACGATGAGCGGGACTTGGTAAGCGTGGCAGAGTTTTACAAGCTGCGCGGCCTGAGTCTGGTTCAGGCGGCGCTGTTTGTCGCGCAGCTGAACGGCTTTGGCGCCGCCTGTCAGGACGGCCTCGACCTGGGTCAAAAGCCTTGCAAAATCCTCGCAATCTGGGGTGATCGCGTAGAGACCACGGCGCGGGAAAGGGTGAACCATGTCAACTCCAGAACCAACGTCTGGGAAGCGATTGCCCGTGTCCGAGTTTGAATCCGTGCTTGATCGCGTTCCAGGTGTATTGCTGCGCCTTGCGCGCGGCTTCCTCTAGCGGCAGACCTCGGGCGAGCAAAGCGGTCAGGGCGGAAGCTAAAGTGCACCCCGAACCGTGCGCGCCGTGGGGGAGCCTTTCCCAAGTGAAGGTCTTGCGCCCGCCGTTGTGATACAACGTATTGTAAATCAACGGCGTAGGTTCATCGCCGCCGGTGATCAAAACCGCTTTGCATCCGCTCTGAAGCAGCGCTTCGGCGCAGGCGTCGGTTTGCGTTTGGCCGGTCAAACGCTGGGCTTCCAAGCGGTTGGGCGTCAAGACCGTAGTGAGGGGCAAGAGTTCCTCGCGTAGAGCTTGGATCAGCAGGTCGTCGGCCAAAGGTTTGCCTCCCCCAGCGCTCAGTACCGGATCGAGCACCACGATTTCCGGTCGGTATCGGCGCAGCGCCGAGGCCACTGTTTGGACGATCTCCACCGTACCCAAAAGCCCAAGCTTGACCGCGCGTACGGGAATGTCGTCGAGCAGCACCTGAAGTTGCTCGGCCAAGGCGTTTGCCGCTTGGGGAAAAATTTCTTTGACATCGCGCGTGTCCTGCGCGGTTAGGCAGCTGATCAGGCTCAGCGGATGGCCGCCGTGGCTCAAGATGGCCTCGATATCGGCTTGAATCCCTGCGCCTCCGGTAGGATCGTGGCCCGAGATCGTCAATACGGGGATAGGAAAAGGCATGGTCTAGGGCAGGACTTAAAAGCAGAAGCCGCTTGAATGGTCTAAACTTCCACGTAAGTCGAATAAAAAGGGATGGCCGCCAAAGCGTGAAGAAGGATTATACCAGACTGATTGCGGCGATTCGGGCCTTTTGTCTGATGATCGACTACTTGGAAAGCTATCGACCAGAGGCGTGGCTAAAGGAAATGAATCATTTGCTGCCGCAGATCGAGGCGGGCATGCAGTGGCTAGATCTGGACATAGCGCCTGGTTTTTTTGCATTGCCCGATTTGGAATGGCGCTTTGCCATGTTTTGCCGGCTTAAGGCATTTTTGGGGAAATGGGACGAGTATCCCTTGCCTGGGGATCGGCGCGATGATCCGAGCGATTTTACCGGCAGTTTGGCGGACGATTTTACCGATCTGTATTTTGAGCTCAGGCGCGGTTTGAATCTTTACGATGCGGAAGGCGACCTTGCTTCTGCTTTGGTGCTTTGGCGTACAGGCTACGTGTTGCATTGGAGAGAGCATCTTTACGATGCTTGCCGGCGGCTTGAGTGGCTATGCGGAGGGAGAATATAGAATCCAATTTTATTGAAAACAATTATTATTTATCTTAAAATCATCCCTTGTATTTCTAAACTTGTAAGGGAGGATTTTGATGCAACCGATATTTCGATTGAAACCCCTCTTGGCCGCGATGGCTTTGGTAGTTCCAGCGTCCTCCAAGGCAGCCGACAAGATGCCGAGCACAGAGGAACTCTGGCGGATCGTCCAGCAGCAGCAAAGGGAAATTCGGGAGCTCAAGGCCAAGCTCGAAGCCAAGGAGCGCCAGGAAGAAACCCGGGTGCAGACCACTGAGGCAAAGCCCGCCGAGGAAGCGGGCGAGGTGCAGGAGCTCAAACGCCAGACTTCCATCCTCGCTAAGGAGCTGGAAAAGATGCGGACGCTGCTGGTGATTCCCGAAGAGCCCAAATACAAGAGCATGTACGGCTTAGGGCCGGCAGCCTCCAAGGTGTATCAAGTCGGTCGCGGGTTGTCGATCGGCGGCTACGGCAACGCGCTCTATACGGTCTTGACCGACGATCAAAACGGAGGGCGGGATCAGGCCGATTTGGAACGCGTGGTGTTGTATACAGGTTACAAGTTCAGCGATCGGATTCTGTTTAACAGCGAGATCGAGTTCGAGCACGCCACCACCGGCGAGGGTTCGGAAGAAAAAGGCGAAGTCTCGGTCGAATTCGCCGCGCTGGACTTTTTCATCGATCCCAAGGTCAACGTCCGGGCTGGGCTGGTGCTGATGCCGGTGGGATTTATCAACCTTATCCACGAACCGCCGTTCTTCTTCGGCAACCGGCGGCCGGAAGTGGAAAGGCGCATCATCCCAACCACCTGGCGTGAGGTCGGGGTGGGACTGTTCGGCGAACTGCTGCCTGGGCTGACGTATACCACCTATGCGGTCAATGGGCTGAACGCTCTGGGGTTTGAGGATACCGGCATCCGCGAGGGCCGCCAGGCGGGAAGCAAGGCCAAGGCGGAGAATCTCGCCTGGGTGGGGCGGCTGGATTACGCAGTTCCCCAGCTTCCCGGGCTCACCGTCGGAGCCTCGGCCTATCTGGGCGACTCCGGCCAGGGCGAGATCCAAGGCGCTGAGGTTTTTACCCAACTGTACGAGGGACACCTGCAATGGCACTACCGCGGCCTTGAATTCCGAGCCCTTGGGGCCTGGAGCCACATCGGCGACGCCGGCAAAGTCAGCCGTGCAGCGGGGGAAGCCGTCGGCCGGGAGCAGTTCGGCTGGTACACCGAGCTTGGCTATAATATCCTGCCTTGGTTTTGGCCAGACTCGACCCAGTATTTGGCCCCGTTCTTCCGCTACGAGCGTTGGGACACACAGGCCGAGGTGGCCAGCGGCTTCAAGAAAAACGGCAAGCTTGACCGCTCCTTGTGGCAGTTTGGGGTGAACTACAAGCCGATTCCCAACGTGGTGATCAAGGCGGACTACCGCAACATCGACGCCGATCGGGGGGATCTGGCCGACGAGTTCAACTTAGGCCTTGGGTTCATTTTCTAAGGGGAAAGATTGGCTAAAAAGCTTTGGCTTTGGTTGCTCCCGGTTTGGTTTTCGGCCGGGAGCCTAGCTGCGGTTTATTACAGCAAGCAGGAGGCGATGGAACTGGCTTTCGGCAAGGGGGCGGTCGTGGAGATGCAGCCTTTGTTTCTGAGCGCGGCGCAGAAGGCGGCGATCGAACAGTTGGCCCACGTCAGCTTGGATTCCAGCCTATATACGTTTTACGTTGGCAAACGCAAAGGTCAGATCTTGGGCTACGCCGCCATAGAAACCCACACCGTGCGCACCAAACCTGAGACCTTGCTGATCGTCTTGGACGCTACAGGCAGGTTGCGCCACATAGAGGTGCTCGCCTTTCACGAACCGCCCGAATACCAGCCGCCACCTAAGTGGTTTGCGCGCTTGCTGGAAGTGCCGCTTGAAGAGATGCGTTTGGGCGGCGGCGTGGACGGGGTGAGCGGGGCGACTTTGAGCGCCCAGGCTGCCACCGACAGCGTGCGCAAGGTTTTGGCGATCTACCGGGTCGCCATTGCGGGAGGGAAGTGATGCGCTTTTTCGTCAGCGGCGAGCATTACCGCAAGGCGCTCTTGAACGCGTGCATCCTGCTGTTTTTGGGTTACTTAGGTTTATTCGCCGTCAGTTCGGCGCTGATGTATTTCCATCATATGGATTTGACTCCGGCTTCGGTGGTTTCCTATTACCTGGGGTCAGAACAAGAATTTAGACCGCCGCGCTCCTACGAGAGCTTGCTCGAGGTCAGCCATTTTCACCTGTTCGCCCAAGGGATGTTGGTTTTGACTTTGGTGCATCTTTTGCTCATGACCGAGCTTCCGGTCTGGCTCAAGGTGAGTTTGGGGGGATTGAGTTTTTTAAGCGCGGTGGCCAACGAGGCGGCCGGCTGGCTCGTGCGTTTCGTGCACCCCGTTTTTGCGTGGATGAAGGTTGGAACGTTTCTGCTGCTGGAGTTTTCCCTGATTTCTTTGATTTTCTGCGTGGGGGCTTCGCTCGTACGCAAGCGGCCCAGGCCCCGGCCTTGGCACAGGCAACTTGGAACCTGAAGGCTTTACAGCGGGCTTTTTTGCTTTATAATTAAAAACCTTTAAGGCGCGTAGCTCAGTTGGTCAGAGCACCACCTTGACATGGTGGGGGTCGTTGGTTCGAGTCCAATCGCGCCTACCAAAGTTAGCTTAAAAGCATCGCCTGAAAGCGGTGCTTTTTGTTTTGATTTATGCCCAAGATCACGCTGCCAGACGGCAAACAGCTCTGTTTTGATCGCCCGGTGACGGCCAAAGAGGTCGCCGAAGCGGTGGGCCCTAAGCTCGCCAAAGCGGCGCTGGCCGCCAAGGTGGATGGAAAGCTCGTGGATCTGAGCTTCCTCATCGAAAAAGACGCTCAAGTCCAGGTCATCACGCCTCAGGATCCGGAAGGTCTGGAAGTGATCCGCCATTCCAGCGCGCATCTTCTGGCGCAGGCGGTCAAGGCGCTCTATCCCAAAGCTCAAGTGACCATCGGCCCAGTGATCGAGGACGGCTTCTATTACGATTTTGCCTTCGAGCGGCCTTTCACCACCGAAGACCTCGAAAAAATCGAGCAGAAGATGCAGGAATTGGCCAAGGCGGCTTTGCCGATCGAGCGCAGGGTCGTTTCCAGGCAGGAGGCGATCGAATTCTTTCGACAGCAAGGGGAAGAATACAAGGCCAAGATCATCGAGGAGATTCCGGAAGGCGAGGAAATCTCCCTTTATACCCAGGGCGATTTCACTGACCTGTGCCGCGGTCCGCACGTGCCCGACACCGGCAGGCTCAAGGCGTTCAAGCTTACCAAAGTGGCCGGCGCGTATTGGAAAGGCGATGCGCGCAACGAGATGCTGCAGCGTATCTACGGCACTGCCTGGGCCGATCAGGACCAGCTTAAAGCTTACCTGCACCGCTTAGAGGAAGCCGAAAAGCGCGATCACCGCCGTCTGGGCAAGCAGCTGGATTTGTTTCACCTGCAGGAAGAAGCCCCAGGGATGGTCTTCTGGCACCCCAAAGGTTGGCGCATTTATCAGACCATCGAGCAGTATATCCGGCAAAAGCTTTGCGAGCACGGCTATCAGGAGGTCAGGACGCCGATCGTAGTGGACCGCAGTCTGTGGGAAAAATCTGGCCATTGGGACAAGTTCGGCAATTTGATTTTTACCACCCAGGCGGAAAACCGCGAATACGCGATCAAGCCGATGAATTGTCCCTGCCACGTCCAAATCTACAATCAAGGCCTAAAGAGCTACCGCGATCTGCCGCTGCGCCTGGCGGAATTCGGTTCGTGCCATCGCAACGAGCCTTCGGGAACCTTACACGGGCTACTTAGAGTGCGCGGCTTCGTCCAGGACGACGCCCACATCTTCTGCACCGAGGACCAAGTCCAGGACGAAGTGGCTGCCTTCATCGATCTTTTGTTCGAGGTCTACCGCGACTTCGGTTTCGACGAAGTCCAGATCAAGCTCTCCACCCGCCCAGAGAACCGGGTGGGCAGCGACGAGATCTGGGACAAGGCCGAAAAGGCGCTGGAGGAAGCGCTCGTGCGCAAAGGGTTGGCCTTTGAGCTGCAACCGGGAGAAGGGGCTTTTTATGGACCCAAGATCGAGTTCGCCTTAAAGGACTGCCTAGGGCGGGTCTGGCAGCTTGGCACCATCCAGGTCGATTTCTCGATGCCCGAGCGCTTGGAGGCGACTTATGTGGCCGAGGACGGTTCGCGCAAAACTCCGGTTATGCTGCACCGCGCGATCTTGGGGTCGCTGGAGCGCTTCATCGGGATTTTGCTCGAACACTACGCAGGTCGGCTGCCTTTGTGGCTGGCGCCGGTCCAAGCGGTGGTGCTCAACATCACCGATCCTCAGCGCGATTACGCCGAGGAAGTGCAGCGCACTCTGACCGCGCGCGGCTTTCGGGTGGAGGCGGACTTGAGAAACGCCAAGATCGGCTATAAAATCCGCGAGCATTCCATGCAGCGCGTGCCTTATCTTTTAATCGTCGGAGATAAGGAAATGGCCGCGCGCCAGGTGACGGTGCGAACCCAACAGGGCGAAAACTTGGGTTCGATGGCTCTGGACGATTTGCCGGCTTGGTTTGAGGAGCAGGTAGCCGCCAGGCGCGCTGCGGTTTAGTTCGATGTTCGATAGTCTTTGAGGAGATCCCAATATCGCTGCGAAAACTGAAGTTAGGCGCAATGAGGAAATCAAAGCGCCAAGGGTGCGGCTGATCGGCGCGAACGGCGAGCAGATCGGCATAGTATCGCTGGCCGAAGCCTTGCAGATCGCCGAACAAGCCGGTCTTGACCTGGTGGAGATCGCCCCCCAGGCGGAACCGCCGGTGTGCCGAGTGATGGATTACGGCAAGTTCCGCTTCGAGCAGAGTAAAAAGCTGCAAGCGGCCAAGAAAAAGCAAAAACAAATCCAGGTCAAAGAAATTAAGCTGCGTCCGGGCACCGGGGAGAGCGACTATCAGATCAAGCTGAAAAGTCTTATCCGCTTTCTCGAAGACGGCGACAAAGCCAAAGTGACAGTGCGTTTTCGAGGCCGGGAGGTAGCTCACGCAGAGTTGGGAATGGAACTGCTCGAGCGCATTGAAAAAGACTTGAGCGAGCATGCAGTGGTCGAGCAGCATCCCAAGATGGAGGGAAGGCAGCTCGTGATGGTGCTGGCCCCAAAGAAAAAATAAGTTTGAATTTAAAGGAGCGTGCGATGCCAAAGCTGAAAACCAACCGGGGGGCGGCCAAGCGGTTCGCCAAAACCGCCTCGGGGCGGTTTAAACACCGTTCCGCTTACCGCAACCACATCTTGACCAAGAAGTCCACTAAACGGAAGCGCCACCTGCGCCATACCGCTTACTTAAGCCCGTCCGATGTGCCGGCGGCCCGGCGGCTTTTGCCTTATGCTTAACTGGGAAAAGAGGAACCTATGCCGAGAGTCAAACGCGGAGTTGTAGCGCGCCGTCGCCATAAAAAAATCCTGAAAGCCGCTAAGGGGTACTACGGCGCACGCAGCCGGGTATTCCGAGTCGCCAAGCAGGCGGTCATCAAAGCGGGTCAGTACGCGTATCGCGACCGCAAGCAGCGCAAGCGCGAGTTTCGCGCTCTCTGGATCGCGCGAATCAATGCGGCGGCGCGCGAGCATGGCCTGTCTTACAGCCGTTTGATCGGTGGTCTTAAGCGCGCGGCTATCGCCATCGACCGCAAGGTGCTGGCTGATCTGGCGGTGCGCGACAAAGAAGCTTTTGCGCAGCTTGCGCGCCTTGCCCAAGGTTAAGTTAGGTGTCCGAGCCGGTTGCGGATTGGTTGAAGCAAGCCGAGCGCGAATTAGCCGAAGCCCGGAGCTTGTCTGCGCTGGATCAGATCCGAGTGCGCTATCTGGGCAAGAAGGGATTGTTTACCCAACGCCTAAGCGAGCTCGGACGGCTGCCGCCGGAAGAGCGCAAAGCGGCGGGTAAAGTCCTCAACGAAGCGCGCCAAATATTCCAACGTCTGTTAGAGGCCCGCCGCGGCGCGCTGGCGCGGGCTGAACTGGAAGCGCGCTTGCAGGCCGAGGCGCTGGATGTGACCTTGCCGGGGCGAGGTCAAGGGGTGGGTGGCTTGCATCCCGTCACGTTGACCTTGCGCCGGATCGAGCAGCTTTTTGCAAGCTGCGGCTTTCAGGTCGCTCAAGGCCCGGAGATCGAGGACGATTACCACAATTTTGCGGCCCTCAATATCCCTGCCCAGCATCCGGCGCGGGCGATGCACGATACCTTTTACATTGACCAAGAAACTCTGCTGCGCACCCATACCTCGCCGGTGCAGATCCGGGTGATGGAGCAAGGCCGGCCGCCTTTTAAGGTCATCGCTCCCGGGCGGGTATACCGCTGCGACTCGGATCTTACGCACACGCCGATGTTCCATCAGGTGGAAGGCTTCCTGGTCGATCGGGGGATCCGCTTTGCCGATCTGCGCGGGGTATTGGATCAGTTTCTGCGCGCCTTTTTCGAGCAGGACGTGAGGGTGCGCTTTAGGCCCTCGTACTTTCCGTTCACCGAACCTTCCGCGGAGGTAGACATCAGTTGCGTCCTCTGCTCCGGGGCGGGCTGTCGGGTCTGCGGCCAAAGCGGCTGGCTGGAAGTGATGGGCTGCGGGATGATCCATCCCAAGGTGTTTCAGGCCGTTGGCATCGATCCGGAGCGCTTTACCGGCTTTGCCTTTGGGCTTGGGGTCGAACGGCTGGCCATGTTGAGGTACGGCATCGACGACCTGCGCCTGTTCTTCGAGAACGATCTGCGCTTTTTGGCGCAATTTCACTGATGCGCTTTAGCGAAGCTTGGCTTAGAGAACACGTCAATCCCCCTGTAACCACAGAGCGGCTGGTCGAGCAGCTGACCATGGCGGGGTTAGAGGTGGACAGCGTAAGCCCGGCGGCCCCGCCGTTTTCCGGGGTGGTCGTCGCCGAGGTGGTGGAGGTCTTGCCGCATCCCAACGCTGACAAACTCAAGGTGTGTCGGGTCCGCGTGGGCGCCGAGGAGGTGCAAGTCGTCTGCGGCGCGGCCAACGTGCGCGCCGGCCTCAAGGCCCCCCTGGCGCGGATCGGCGCCGAGCTTCCCAATGGCCTCAAAATCCAGCGCTCCAAGCTGCGAGGGGTGGAGTCCTTGGGGATGTTGTGCTCGGCTAAAGAGCTTGGAATTTCTGAGGCCGCCGAGGGTTTGTGGGAGTTGCCGCAGGAGGCGCCGGTCGGGGAAGACCTGCGCGCTTGGCTTAAGTTGGACGATGCGGTGATCGAAGTGGATCTTACCCCGAACCGCGCCGATTGCCTGAGCGTGGAGGGGATCGCCCGGGAAGTGGCGCTGCTCAACCGGATCGCTTGGCAGAAAGTGGCGGTTGAGCCGGTGGCGCCAGCGTGCGATGCAAGCCTGCCTATCTGCGTGGCCAAAGACGCCTACACAGCTTGTCCGCGCTATCTTGGCCGGCGGATTGTGGGGATAAACGCCAACGCGCCCACCCCGTTGTGGATGCAGGAACGCCTGCGCCGCAGCGGGATTCGCAGCCTCGGGGCGGTGGTGGATGTCACCAATTACGTGCTTTTGGAGTTGGGCCAGCCGCTTCATGCCTTCGACGCTGAGCGCATTCGTGGAGAAATCCGGGTGCGGTTTGCCCGCCCCGGCGAATCGCTTCGTCTCCTCAACGGGCAGGAGATCGAACTCGCCGCAGACTGCCTGGTGATCGCCGACGCCGAACGCCCGCTGGCTTTGGCAGGAATCATGGGAGGGCAAGACTCGGCGGTCGGCGGCACCACTACGGATGTGTTCCTCGAGTGCGCTTTTTTTGCTCCAGAGGCGATCGCCGGACGCGCGCGCCGCTACGGTCTCAGCACCGACGCTGCTTATCGTTTTGAGCGCGGGGTGGATCCGGCTCTGCCGTCTAGAGCGTTGGAACGCGCGACCCAGTTGTTGGTCGCGATCGCGGGCGGCGAGCCGGGGCCGATCGTGGAAGTCTCCTCTCAGGATGACCTTCCTAAGCGTTTGCCGATCCGCTTGCGCCAAGAGCGGGTGGCGTCCCTTCTCGGAGCCAATCTGGAAGCGGCGGAAATCGAAGATATTTTAAGTCGCTTGGGGATGCAGCTTGAATCGGTGGCCGTTGGGGAATGGCAGGTGGTGCCGCCCAGCTTTCGTTTCGATATCGCCATCGAGGCGGATCTGATCGAGGAGCTGGCGCGGGTATACGGTTATGATCGCTTGCCTAGCCACACCCCTGCTTTGCCGGACCGAATGCTGCCCTCTCCCGAGGGGCGCTTGGCCCTGACTCGCGTTCAGGACGCTCTGGTGGACCGGGGCTATTACGAGGCGATCACCTACAGCTTCGTAGATCCTGCCCTGCAAGCCAAATTGACCCCGCATCTTGAGCCGGTGGCGTTGCTCAACCCCCTCTCGCAGGAAATGGGGGTGATGCGCACTACCTTGTGGACTGGGCTGCTGCAGGCGGCCCGTTACAACCTCAATCGGCAGCAGACTAGGGTGCGCTTGTTCGAGGTCGGTCTGAGCTTTTGGCGAGAAGGCGGTCAAATCCGGCAGGAGCCTAGGCTGGCTGGGTTGGCCACCGGCTTGGCCTTTCCCGAACAGTGGGCGGAGCGGCGCAAGATGGACTTCTACGACCTCAAAGCCGACGTGGAAGCCTTGTTGCGCTTGACCGGCAGGGAGCAAGACTTTCGCTTTGCCGCCGCTGAACATCCGGCCCTGCATCCGGGGCAGACGGCGGCGCTCATCGAGCGGCACAGCTTAACTTGCCAAGGCTGGTTGGGAATGCTCCATCCGGCCTTGGCCCAGGAGCTTGGGCTAGAGCAGGACGTGTTCCTCTTCGAATTGTCGCAAGCGGTCGTAGAGGAAAAAAGGATCCCGGCGTTTAGGCCTTTGTCCAAATACCCTGCCGTTCGCCGCGATCTGGCGGTGATCGTGCGCGAAGAGATCAAAGCGCAGGAGGTTTTGGATGCGGTCGCAAACGCGCTTCCGGGGCTTTGGACGGAGGTGGGGTTGTTCGACGTTTGGCAGGGCCAGGGGCTGGCTGAAGGAGAAAAAAGCCTCGGGCTGAGGATCGTCTTCCAGCGTCCTGATCGAACCTTGACCGACGCAGAGGTCGATGAAATGGTAGCGCGGATTTTAGATCGTTTGGCAGACCGGTTTCAGGCTAGACTCCGGGGCGAATCATGACGCTGACCAAGGCCGACCTCGTCGAAAAGCTGTTTGTGGACATCGGCTTAAACCGCAAAGACGGCAAAGCCTTGGTCGATCTGTTTTTCGAAGAGATCAAACACGCTTTAGAGCAAGGCAAAACGGTCAAACTGTCGGGATTTGGGAGCTTTGATCTACGCGAAAAACGCGAGCGCCCTGGCCGCAATCCCAAGACCGGGGAGGAAGTTCCAGTGACTGCGCGGCGCGTCGTAACGTTCCGCGCGGGGCAAAAGCTCAAAAACCGAATCGAGGAAACGAACGCCAAAAAGCCTAAGCCGTTGGCAGCGGATTGATTTATAGTATAATTTTACCGTCGTCGGGGCGTAGCGCAGCCTGGTAGCGCACCACCTTGGGGTGGTGGGGGTCGTGGGTTCAAATCCCGCCGTCCCGACCAATCAAGTTTCTAAGCTGATCGAGCGCTTTTCCCGGATCGCCTGGAGCGTCCTCTCGAGCACGCGGCAATTGATTTGAGCGTCTTCCAAGCTTAACGCCGGTTCTAGGTCGTTGAGCACGCAGTGCGAGAAGTGTTCGATTTCCAGGCGAAAGTGGTCCGCGGGCGGTAGTTGTTCTTCACGGCGTTCGCCTTTCTCAGTCCACCACGAAATTATCGGAACCTCGCCCGGTTTGGCCCAGACGTTGTGGCATTTGACCCCCCCCAAGGTGCCGATAAGCTCGTATTCAGCGCGGCGGGCGCGCTCATAGCTAAAGTCAAACAGGGCATAGCGCCCATCGCCAAAATCCAAGGCGCCACAGGCGCTTACGTCAGCGCCGTGCGCGTTGAACTTGGCTAGAGCGAGCACGGCTTTCGGGGGATGGGGGAAAAACATGCGCGCGGTGTGGACGGCGTAACAGCCGATGTCCCACAGCGCCCCACCGCCCTGTTCGATGGGGCGCGAGATGCGGTACAAGCGCTGGGGGGTCATGAGAAAAGAAAAGCAGGTGCGCACTGTGCGCAGTTCACCGATTGTCCCGGAGCGGAGGATCTCTTGCACCCGTTCGTGCTGGGGGTGAAAGCGGTACATGAAGCCTTCCATGACTTTGACGCGCTTAGCTTGAGCGGCTTGCCGGATCGCTTGGACGTCGGTCTCGCTTAAGGCCAGCGGTTTTTCCACCAGGACGTGTTTTTGGTGTTTCACACCGGCGAGCGCCCAGGCAGCGTGCTCCTCGTTGGCCATGGGCAGATAGATCGCTTCCACCTCCGGGTCCTGGAGAAGTTGCTCGGGATGATCGAAGGTTTTGACGCCGCTCAGGTGGGGAGCCGATTGGGCCACAAGCTCTGCCGCCGCCCCTGGCCGGCGGCTGGCGACGGCGACCAATTTGGCGTTTTTTGCCTGGAGCAGCGAAGGCAGCATGGTGGCCGCCATCCGCGCCGCGCCCAAAATTCCCCAGCCGAGTTTACGCGGTTCTGCCATACAAACCTCCTAAAATTAAAAACTTGCCTAATTTAGCGCGCCGGCACTTGATGTAAAAGCCCCGCTCCGAGGATAAACAAAACCAAAACGCTCAAGATCCCTGCGCGCGGGTCTTGGAATAGCAAGCCGGTGGCACCCACCAGAAATGGCCCAAGGACCGCGGCGAATTTGCCCAACATGTTGTAAAAGCCAAAGAACTCCGCGGCGCAAGCTTTGGGGATCAAATGCGCGTATAGGCTGCGGCTTAGCGCCTGAACTCCTCCTTGCACCAGCCCGATCAGCCCCGCCAAAACGTAAAACTCGGCGGTGCTAGAGAGGCCGGCGGCAAACACGGTCACGCCGATATAGACCCACAGCCCGAGAAAAATGGCGCGTTTTGCGCCAATGCTCTCTCCCAGTCGGCCAAACAAGATCGCCGCCGGAAAGCCGATAAACTGGACCAGAAGCAGCGCCAAGATCAGATCTTTCCAGGCAAGACCTAGATTTAGGCCGTAATCGACCGCCATGCGGACGATGGTGTCCACCCCGTCGATATACAACCAGTAGGCGATGAGGAACAAAAACGCCGGGCGATGGGCGCGAAGGTGACTTAAAGTGGCAACGCATTGGCGCCAGCCTTGCCGCACCAAACTCAAGCTGGGTTTGGCTATAGGCTTTTGGGGAACATAGAGGCAAAGCGGCACGGAAAACACCAGCCACCAAGTCGCCACGCTGGCAAAAGATAAGCGAATAGCCTGTTCCGGCGAAGCCAAGCCCAAAAGCGCCGGGTTTAAAACCGTCCCTACGTTGCCGGCGAACAACAAGCCGCCGCCCAAATAGCCCAAGGCAAATCCCAAGCTGGAGACGCGCTCGTAGTCTTGGGGCTTGGCTACTTCCACCAAGAGCGAGTCGTAGAAAATATTGGCGCCGGAAAAGCCGATCAGCCCAAACCCGTAGAGGATCAAAGCCGCCGTCGCCAGCCCTGGACCTAAGGGGGCCAGGCCAAACGTCGCGGCGATGCCGAGCAGGGAAAAACCGAACAAAAGCGCCTTATGCAGCCGCCCCTGATCGGCGATGGCGCCAAGCAGCGGGGCCAAGATCATGATCAGAGCGCTGGAGGCGGCGTTGACCACCCCCAGCGCAAAGGTGCTTGCGCTCGGGTCGCCTTGGTGCCAGTATTGTTTAAAAAACAGCGGGAAGAATCCGGCCATGACCGTGGTGGCGAAGGCCGAGTTGGCAAAATCGTACAGCGCCCAGGCGACTCGAGGGGAAATGGGCATAAGGGCTTAAATCGGGATAGCAATTGGCGGCAATATTAACCGATTCTAAACGATCGGGGGATGACAAACTATGGCAGCAAGCAAGACCGTGCTGATTACCGGCGTCAGCAAAGGGTTGGGGCGCGCCTTGGCTGAGGAGCTTTTTAGCTTGGGCCATCGCGTCTTGGGCTGTGGGCGCAATCGCAGGGCCCTGGAAGAGCTGCAAGGGCGCTGGCCGCAGGGCAAGTTTGCCGTGGTGGACGTGGCCGATCCGAAGGCAGTGGCCGCGTGGGCAAAGGAGCTGCTCGAGGCGGGCGAGTGCCCCGATTTGCTCCTCAACAACGCTGCCCTGATCAACGCCAACGCGCCGTTGTGGGAGGTCCCGGTGGAAGAGTTTTCTGCGGTCGTCGACGTCAACCTCAAAGGGGTCTTCTACGTCCTCAAGTATTTCCTGCCGGCGATGCTCAGGCGCCAAACTGGGGTGGTCGTCAATTTCAGTTCCGGCTGGGGGCGCTCGACTTCGCCGGAGGTCGCCCCGTATTGTGCGACCAAATGGGCGATCGAAGGCTTAACCCAAGCCTTGGCCCAAGAGCTTCCGCCAGGAATGGCAGCGGTGGCGCTCAATCCCGGGATCGTCCACACCGCGATGCTGGACAGTTGCTTTGGCGTCCACGCGCGTCAGTATCCCGATCCGAGCGTGTGGGCCAAGGCCGCTGCGCCGTTCATTCTCGAGCTTGGGCCCAAGCACAACGGCCGTTCGCTGGCGGTACCTGGATTTTAAGGAGGAATTAAGGTGTTGACCGACGCCCGCTTGGAAGAGATTGCGCGCGATTGGCAGGCACGCGGGTTCAGCTGCGACCTGTGGGTGGACCCGCCGGGCCGGCGCTGGGAGAATTTCGTCCACGCGGTGGACGAACTGGTCTTGGTGGTGGAAGGGGAGATGGAGTTCGAAGTGGAGGGGCAAGTCTATCGCCCCAAGCCCGGCGAAGAGCTGTTCATCCCTAAAGGCGCGGTGCACTCGGCGCGCAACGTCGGCCGCCGCACCGCGCGCTGGTTATACGGTTATCGACGGGAATGAGCGCGCCGCCGGCGGTGGGAGTGAGCGTGTTGGTCTTCGACCGGCGCGGACGGGTGCTGCTGGTGCGCCGCGGCCGCCCGCCCGCCGAAGGCCTATGGCATCCTCCCGGAGGGCGGCTGGAGGCAGGGGAATCTTTGCTGCAGGCGGTGCACCGGGAATTGCGCGAAGAGACTGGGATCTGCGGGGTGCGACTGGGGCCGATCGTCGCGGTGGTGGAAAGGCGGCTGGACGGTTTCCATTATTTGATCGTGGATTTTTTGGGTTTTTTGGACCATCTCGATCCGCCTCTACCCAAAGCCGGTGACGACGCGCTCGAGGCCCGGTGGATCGATCTCGAGGAATGGTCGGCTTACGAGCTGGGCGATGGGCTGTGGCCCATCTTGGTGCGGGCGCAGCGTTTGCATCGAGGAGGGGTCGGCGGTTTGGTGAACGTGGACGGACGAGGAGCGGATTTCGTAGCGAAGGTTTGGAAGGAGGGAAAATGAAAGCGATCGTGGCACGGCACTCTGGGGGAGCGGACGTCTTGCGCCTTGAGACGGTGGACGACCCCAAGCCCAAACCCAATCAAGTTTTGGTCAAGCTCAAGGCGGCGGGAATCAACCCCATCGACTACAAAATGCGCCGCGATCTTGACCGGTTTCCGGTGACTTTGCCAGCCATTTTGGGTTGCGATGGCGCCGGCGTCGTCGTCGAGGTCGGCGAAGCAGTGAGCCGGTTTCGGGTGGGCGATGCGGTGTACTTTTGCCAGCCTGGATTCAACGGCCGGCAGGGGACTTATGCCGAGTACGCGGCGGTCGACGAGGCTTTGCTGGCCAAGAAGCCGGAATCGCTGGACTTTATCCAAGCGGCGGCGGTGCCGTTAGTGTTGCTTACGGCCTGGGAATCCTTATACGATCGCGTCCAGCTCAAGCCCGGGATGAAAGTGCTGATCCAGGCCGGCGCCGGTGGGGTAGGGCACATCGCCATCCAGTTGGCGAAACTGGCCGGCGCCGAGGTGGCCACGACGATCAGCACGCCGGAAAAAGAAGCCTTGGCGCGCCGCCTGGGGGCCGATTGGACCATCCGCTACCGCGACCAGGACGTGGCGGCGGAAGTTTTGGCCTGGACCGGCGGCAGTGGGGTGGAGGTGGCCTTCGATACGGTGGGAGGGCAAGTCTTTGCCCAGTGCTGTGCGTGCACCCGAGTTTACGGAGAAGTGGTCACGATCCTCCAGCCGCCTCAAGACTTCGATTGGACGCCGGCGCGGGTGCACAACCTCAAGATCGCTCTAGAGATGATGCTTACCCCCGTGCTTTTGGAGCTTCCCAAGTGGCAGCGGCACCAAGGCGAGATTTTGGAGCAGGCGGCGCTGTGGTTTGACCAGGGCAAGCTCAAAGTCGAAGTCGCCAAAGTCTATCCCCTCGCGGCCGCCGCCGAGGCCCAGCGCCATCTTGAGACGCAAGCGCCGCTTGGCAAGCTGGTACTAGCGATCGATTGATGGGACCTTGGGCCAAAGCCCCGCAAACCAGGAGCCTTGAGGCCACAGGCGCGCTTTGAAAGCCGCGTACAGGTGCCTGGCGTGGGCGGGCTTTGCGAGCAACGCAGGCTCGGGGAGGGTGGCGGCTAGCCCGACGGTCACTAAGCCCATCAGCAGGGAAGCCTTTAAGTTTTTAAAATCTATAGGTTTGAGCGCGGTGCCGAAAGAGCGCTTTAGCGTGCGACCCTTGAGATCGACGCTGAACAGCTCGTCAAGTATCAGATGCGTAAGATACCCCAAGCCAAGCAACAAACCGTGCAACCAGGCCAGCGTCGAGTTAGAACCGGCCAGGTGGTAAGAGGCGCTGGCCGTCGCTAGGGTAAAACACAAAACCGCCAGCAGCGAATGGAACACCCCGCGATGTTCGGTCAGACGCAAAAACAGCTCCAGGATGCCGAAGCGGATCGCGAGGAAGGCGCCAAGCCCTAGGAGGAACAGTTCGGCGATGCTGAACTGCCCCCGACCTAAAGCGTAGAATACCGCGCCAAAGGCGCCGATCAGACCGAGCGCGGTGAAGGCCAACCGAATGGGGGTGGAGTTGTCGGCGTCGAGGTCGGGCATTAGCCCCCCGGCTACCCCTAAGCCGAAAAGAAAGGGAGTTTGGCTAAAGGGGGTCAGGCCGACGCTCAGTGCTGCCGTTGTCGCCGCGCCGCTGACTAAGGTGGCGCCGATGAGGTGGGTTTTGAAGTTGGCCATAAATTAACTATATCAAATCGATTTTACGCCGAGGAGGGAAGCCGATGTTGGAAATCCTGCAAGTTCCTGCTTTGAGCGACAATTACATTTATCTACTCCATGAACCCGAGTCCGGGCAGACGGCGGCAGTGGATCCGGCCGCGGCCGAACCGGTATTGAGCGCGCTGGCAGCGCGCGGCTGGCGCCTGAGCTGGGTTTTTAATACCCACCCTCACTGGGATCACGTGGGCGCCAACCTGGCCTTAAAACAAGCCACGGGTTGCCAGGTGGTGGGGTTTGGCGGCGATTCCTCCAGGATCCCCGGCATCGACCGACTGGTCGGCGAGGGGGACGCGCTGGAGCTCGGCGCAAGCTCATGCAAGGTTTTGGAGGTTCCGGGGCATACCCGCGGCCACATCGCTTACTGGTTTGCCGAGGCGAACGCCTTGTTCTGCGGGGACACTCTGTTTGCTTTGGGCTGCGGAAGGTTGTTTGAGGGCACTCCCGAGCAGATGTGGAATTCCTTGTGCAAGCTGCGGGATCTACCGGAGGCTACCCGAATCTACTGCGCCCACGAGTATACTTTAGACAATGCCCGCTTTGCGCTTTCTCTGGAACCCGATTATCCGCCGCTTCTACAAAGAGCGCGGCAGGTGGAACAACAACGCGCGCACAATCAACCGACCGTGCCTTCGCTTTTGGGCGAGGAAAAACTCACCAATCCGTTCTTGCGCGCCGACGATCTAGATTTTCAGGCGCGCCTTAAGATGCGCGGGGAGAGGGCGGTGGTGGTGTTCGCCGAGATCCGGCGGCGCAAGGATCGGTTCCGCTAAAGTCAAGCCCCTAGCGCATTCCATAGACCACAATGGTTTTGCCGCGGACAGAGATCAAGCCGTCGGCCGCGAGGGCTTTGAGCACTCTGCCTGCCATTTCCCGCGAGCAACCGACGATGCGCCCGAGCTCTTGGCGGGTAATGCGGATCTGCATTCCCTCGGGATGGGTCATGGCGTCTGGCTCCTTGCACAGGTCCATCAGGGTGCGGGCGATGCGGCCGGTGACGTCCAAGAACGCCAGATGACCGGCTTTACGGCTGGTCTGAAGCAGCCGCTTCGAGACCTGCTGGCCAAGGGCGCGCAGCAGCTCGACCGCGTGCGGGGCAAGTTCGTGGTTCAAGCACTGCTCTAGGCGTCTGTAGCTGATCTCCGCCAGCTGGCAAGGCTCGCGCGTGCGCACCGTCACCGTGCGGGTGTTCTCGCCGAGAAAGACGCCTATTTCGCCGATGAACTCGCCCCGGTTCAGATAGCCCAGGATCAATTCGCGGCCGTCTTCTTCCTGGAAACTCACGCTTACCGAACCCTCGATGATGTAGTACAAAGTATCGCCCGGGTCGCCCGGCTTGATGATCGCGCAGCGGGCGGGATAACGGCGGCGATGGCAGCAGTGCAGGAAAGCTTCTAGGAATTTTTTGCCGGTGGCGTTTTGCGGGATCAAAGCTTGCATCGTTGTTCTGGGTCTATTTAAAGAGTCGTTTTTAAGTCTAGTCGATGTTGACCGTTTGGATTGGCGGCGTGGTATCTTTGGTCGCAGGCAAAATCGGGAGAAGGCGATGTTTGCGCAAGAGCTGGTCGATGCTTTGTATCCCCACTGGGTGGAGCTGAGGCGCGCTTTTCACCGGGAACCGGAGCTTGCGTTTGAGGAGGTGGCGACCGCCGAGAAGATCATAGCCGAACTCGAGCGCTTGCGTATTCCGTACGAATATCAGGGCAAAGGCGGCGCTGTTCTCGGTAGGATCGAGGGGAAGGGTGAGCTTACGGTAGCGCTGCGCGCCGACATGGACGCCCTGCCTGGGACCGAGACGACCGGTTTGCCGTTTGCCTCGGTGATCCCTGGGAAAATGCACGCCTGTGGCCACGACGCCCACATGGCCATGCTGCTCGGGGCGGCGGCGCTGCTCCAGGAAAATCCTCCGCCGGGGCGGGTGCTGTTGGTGTTCCAGCCGGCCGAAGAGAAAGGCGGCGGGGCGCGGGTGATCCTGCGTTCGGGAGCGCTTGAGGGGGTACGGGCGATTTTCGGCGGGCACGTTACCCACCATTACCGCGTCGGGGAGATTATGGTCGGGGAGGGGGTGGTGACCGCCCAGTCGGACAGCTTTGCGATCCATATCTGCGGGCGCGGCGGTCACGGCGCCCGTCCCCACGAGGCGATCGACGCGGTGGTGATCGCCGGTTTCCTGATCACGGCGGTCCAGACCCTCATCTCGCGGGAGATCGATCCGCTGCATCCGTCGGTGGTCACCATCGGCCGGGTGCAGGCCGGCAGCGCGCCCAACGTGATTGCGGAAGAGGCCTGGCTTGAGGGGACCATGCGGACGACCCACGCGGAGGCGCGGCGTCATCTGCATGCGGGTATGCGGCGCATGATCAAAGCGCTGGCCGAGTTGCATCGGGCCGAAATCGCGCTGGAGATCCGCGAGGGCTATCCGCCGGTGGTCAATTCTCCTAAGGAGACCGAAATCGCCCGCCGGGCGATCCTCCAAGTAGTGGGAGAAAAGGGGCTGGTTCCCATGGAGCACCCCAGCATGGGAGCGGAGGATTTTGCGTTTTACCTGGAAAAGATCCCTGGCTGCTACGTGCGCTTTGGCGCCAGGCGCGAAGACGAGTTTATTCCCCTGCACAGCCCGGCGTTTGATGTGAACGAAGAGGTACTGAAAGTGGGGGCGCTGTATTTTGCCCAGGTGGCCTGGGAGGCGCTGCGCGAATATGGCGGATGAGTTTTTGCTCTTTAAGGGGTCCAAGCAAGCCACCTTGGGTTTGGAGTGGGAGCTGCAGATTCTCGACCGCAAGAGTTTGGATCTTGCAGATCGCATCCAGTGGGTGCTCGAGGCCCTGCCTGAGGTCCCTTGGATCAAGCCGGAGTTGATCCAAAGCTGCGTGGAGATCGCATCCAAGGTGTGCACCGGCTTAGAGGAACTCAAAGCGCATCTTGAGGCGCTGCTGCGGCAGCTTCAGTCCGTCTGTAGCGACCTGGATCTGTGCTTGTGCGGGGCGGGGACCCATCCTTTCTGCCGACGGTTGGCCAAGATCACGCCCTTGCCGCGTTATCTCAAACAGAAGTCTTTGTACGGGTATCTCGCGCGCAGTCAGATCACGTTTGCCACTCATGTGCATTTGGGGATGCCGGATGCGCAAACGGCGTTGAAATTGATGCGGGAGTTTAAAGCCTGTCTGCCGGTGCTCATCGCCTTGAGCGCCAATTCGCCTTTTTGGCGCGGTTACCCTACTGGCTTTGCCTGTTACCGGCAAAGAATCTTGGCCTCCGGGCGCAGTTACGGGATCCCGCCTTCCTTTTCCGACTGGGCGCAGTTTTGTCGATTTTTTGCGCTCATGCAGCGGGCGCAAGTCTTTGCGAGCCTGCGCGATATCCATTGGGATATTCGCCCGCGCCCGGACCTTGGGACTTTGGAGGTGCGGGCGATGGACGCCCAGTCCAGCCTGCAGGATGCGCTGGCCATCGCCGCGTTTGTCCAGGCGCTGGCGAATTATTTTCTAGAGACCTCGCCTGAATTTCGGCCTTCGCTTGTGCCCAGGTCTTTACCCTGGTGGCTGGAGAAAGAAAATTATTTTCAGGCGACTCGCTTAGGAAGCAGCGCCCGTTATCTCGACGACCAGGGAGGCATCCATCCGTTGCGCGAGATCATCGAAGGGTTGTTTCAAGTTTTGCTGACCAGAGCCGGGAGAGAGCTGCAGCCGTATCTGCGCCATTTATACCGGCGCTGGCGGGAAGGTTTGGGTTGGCAAAGGCAGCTTCGGATATTTTGGGCACGTAGGCGAGTGACCGCGGTCGTTGCCGAGCTGGTGGCTGAGCTGTGTTAAAATTAAAATTTAATTCAAGAACCGCCCATGCCCGCAAAATCGGTTTTCAAAGTCGTCTTCATTAACCAGAATCAAGTCTATGAAGTGTACGCCAGACAGGTGTACCAGGGCGAGCTGTATGGATTCGTGGTGGTGGAGGATTTCGTCTTCGGCGAGACGAGCGCGATCGTCGTCGATCCTTCCGAAGAAAGGCTCAAAGCCGAGTTCGGCAACGTCAAGCGCAGCTTTATCCCCATGCACGCGATCTTGCGCATCGACCAAGTGGAGAGGCGCGGCGCAGCCCGCATCTTGCCGCTGCCCGAAGGTTCGGGCAAGGTGACGGCGATCTACCCGCCAAAGCAGTAGTTTACTTGACGACTTTCAAGCTCGGGCGCTTTGGTTTTTCTTCGGGCGGCGTGGGCGGAGAGGGTTCAATTTCTTCGTCGAAGATCATGCCTTGGCCGGTTTCTTTGGCATAAATCGCCAAAACCGCGTTGACCGGCACCTGGACTTGCAGCGGCATCCCGCCGAAGCGGGCCTTGAAAGCGATCGCTGCATTGCCCAGCTGCAGGTTGACGACCGCGGTGGGGCTTAGGTTCAACACGATCTTGCCGTTCTGAGCATATTGGCGAGGAACCTCCACCCCCTCGCGTTCGGCATCTACCAAAATGTAAGGGGTCATGGCGTTGTCTACGATCCATTCGTAGACAGCGCGGATCAAGTAAGGGCGAAGTGCGGTCATGGGTTAAGCCGACAAGCGTTGAGGCGATTCGAACATCTCTTTTTCGGGACCGCTCAGGCTTCGGCGAAAGCTTGGGCGGGAAAAGAGCCGCTGCGCGTAGTCGAAGATGGGGCGAGGGGTCTGCGAGAACTCAAGTCCTAGCCAAGGCAGCCGCCACAACAAAGGGGCCAGTACGCAGTCGATGAGGGAAAACTCGTCGCTGAGGAAATAAGGTTTGGCAGCAAACAGCGGCGCAGCTGCGATCAGCTCTTCTTGAAGCTGCGTGCGCAGCTGAGCGGCCTTTTTTTCTTGGGAGCGTTGAATTTCTTCCAGCAGCCGATACCAATCGCGGTGGATGCGATGGATCACCATTCTCGTGTGGGCCCGGGCCATGGGCTCCAAAGGATAAAGGGGCGGATGAGGGTAGCGCTCGTCCAAATACTCGATGATGATTTTGGGCTCGTAAAGGACCAGTTCGCGATCGACCAGCGTCGGAGTATCGCCGTAAGGGTTGAGCTCGGCGAGCTCCGGCGGTGGATTTTGGGAGTCGATAAAGCGGATGTCCCCATGAATGCCTTTTTCGTGCCAGACAAAACGCACCTGGTGGCTGTAAGGGCAAATGGGAGAGCAGTAGAGGATCATCGTGGTCTGGTCGTGGACACAAGTAAAATTTCTATCATAGAAAATCAATGGATGTCCTTCCAATAGGCTTGCTTTAGGCGGTACATAACCAACGCCAGAACGATTAGAAACCCGATCACGTACTTGCCCAGCCTGCGCCGTTCGAGTTGACTCGGCTCGGCTGCGTAAGCGAGAAAATTCACCAGATCGGCCACGGCCAGATCAAACTCTTTTGGACTCAGCGCGCCCGGTTCGACCAATTTAAGCCCGCGCACGCTGGGGGTAGAATCGACTTCCTCAATTACCGCGATCTGTTTTCCTTGCAGATCCCAAAGCACGTTAGGCATAGCCACGTCTTTGAAGACTAAGTTATTGACCCCAAACGGGCGCGCATCGTCTTGGTAAAAGCCGCGAAGGTAAGTATACAGCCAGTCGGTTCCAAGCGCCCGGGCGCGCTCGGATAGGTCCGGCGCCGGCACTCCGAACCAATGGGTAGCGTCCTCGCTCGCCATGCTCGAGGTCAAGGTGCCGGTGATGCGCTCCAGCGAAGGAAACAGCGCCTTGAACTCCGCATCGCTAAATTGAAGATCCTGTTTAAGGCGCAGATAGCGCAGGTGTTTTAAGGAATGGCAGCCCAGGCAGCGGTCGACGTAGAGTTTGGCGCCGCGGCGCAAGGAGGCGGTATCGTAAACATCGATATCGGGTTGTGCCAAGGGGGCGCTAATGGCCTTGCTCAAAATGGGCCAGAGGGCAAGCAGGATCCAAACGTAAAGCCTCATAGAAATTTGCTCAAAAATTTATTGTTTTGAATGATTTCGCGGATTTGCTGCCACTTTCCGGCGACTTTTGGATAGTAAGGGGTGCTTTTAAGGTAGGCGATGCCGGCGCGGATCCGGTCCCAGTGCCAGCCCTGACGCTCGGATAGCGGCGCCGGCGGCCACACTACCCGTTCTGGAACCGGCAAGGTCGCCTCCAGGCGAGTGTAGATCGGCATCAGCAGGAAGAAGCCAAAATAGATTAGGGTAAAGACGACGCCGAACACTGCTGCCGTAGGGGTAGGCGGAATGGTGCCAAGATAGCCTAAGCCGATGAAGCTGATGGCAAACAAAGTCAAAGCGATCTTGTAGCTCCTACCCCGGTAACGGATGGACTTTACCGGACAGCGGTCCAGCCACGGCAAAAAGAACAAGATAAAAATCGCCGCAAACATCGCCAGCATGCCGCCAAACTTGCTCGGGATCGCCCGCAGCACAGTGAAAAACGGGGTGAAATACCACACCGGTTTGATATGCTCAGGCGTTTTGAGCGGGTCGGCGGGGATAAAGTTGGGCGGCTCCAAAAACAGCCCCCCCATTTCTGGGGCGTAGAACACGATAACAGCGCACAGGGTCAAAAATACGCAGGCGCCGAACAGATCCTTGACCGTGTAATAAGGATGGAAAGGAATGCCATCCAGAGGGACGCCATTGGCATCCTTGAGCTGTTTGATCTCGATTCCGTCGGGATTGTTGGATCCCACCTTGTGTAGGGCAACGATGTGCAAGAACACCAAAACGACCAGAACCAGCGGGATGGCGATCGCGTGAAGGGAGAAAAAGCGGTTGAGGGTGATGTCGGAGACCACAAAATCGCCCCGGATCCAAGTGGCAAGGGTCTCGCCTACCCCCGGGATGGCGCTAAACAGCGAGATGATCACGTTGGCCCCCCAATAGGACATCTGTCCCCAAGGCAACAAGTACCCCATGAAGGCTTCGGCGATCAGCGCTAAGAACATGCTCATGCCGAGGATCCACACCAGTTCGCGCGGTTTTTTGTAGGAACCGTACAGCAGGCCGCGGAACATATGGAGGTAGACCACGACGAAGAACATCGACGCCCCCGTCGAGTGCATGTAGCGGATCAGCCAGCCCCAGCGGACGTCGCGCATGATGGTCTCGACCGAGTCGAACGCCAATCGAGCGTCCGGCTTGTAGTTCATGGTCAGCCAGATTCCCGTCACGATCTGGTTGACTAGGACCAAAAGCGCCAGCGAGCCAAAAAAATACCAGAAGTTGAAATTCTTCGGGGCGTAATACTTGGCAAAATGTTCGTTCCAGACCTTGAGCAGCGGGAAGCGCTCATCGAGCCAAGCGATGAGTCGGTTCGGGTGCGCTTGGTTCATGGTCATGCCTCTTCCTGTTCTTCGCCGACGACGATGCGCGTGTCGGTGAGGTAGCGATACGGGGGGACGGTCAAGTTGGTGGGGGCAGGAACCTTTTTATACACCCGCCCGGCCAGATCGAAGCGCGAGCCGTGGCACGGGCAAAAGAACCCCCCCAGCCAGTTCTTTCCCAGATCGGGCGGGGCGACCTCGGGCCGATAACTCGGCGAGCAGCCAAGATGAGTGCAGATTCCCACCGCGACGAAAATCTCCGGCTTGATCGAGCGGTAGCGGTTTTTGCAGTTTTCCGGTTGGATGGACTGATCCGAATCCGGATCGCGCAGCAAAGGCTCCAGCTCAGGGAGGGTCGCGAGCATCTCCGGGGTACGCCGCAGCACCCAGATGGGTTGGCCGCGCCATTCCACCCGGATCATTTGCCCCGGCTCAAGCTTGGCGATGTCCACCTCGATCGGGCTGGCCGCTTCCAAGGTTCCGTGATTGGGCCGCAAATAACCGATAAAAGGCATCGCGGCAAACGCCACCCCGACCGCGCCTAAGGCGGCAGCGGTTTGCGTCAAAAAGCGGCGTTTTTCAAGATCGATGGGAGTTTCATTCATGCAAACCTCGTTTTTCCCTTCTTGACGCTCATCTGTAAAAAAACCGATTTTGCCGTCATTTGCCGCCAGGGTCAATGTTGCTTCATCCCTTAGCCAGCAAAGCCCAAGGCAGCGCGCAAGGCGCGCAGGAAGGCCTGATTCTCTGCCGGCGTGCCCACCGTCACCCGCAGGCAGCCTTGAAGCAGCCCGCCCTGGGGATTGAGGTTTTTGATCAATACGCCTTGACTCTTGAGACCATTGAATACCCGGTCGGCCTCTTTGACCCTAAAGAGAATGAAATTGGCGGCGCTGGGAAAGGCTTGAACTTGCGGCAACGAAGCCAGTTCGGTAAAGAGCGCCGCGCGTTCGGCGCGGATGCGCGCGGTCTGCTGCTGGAAGACTTCAAGGTGGGTTAAGGCGAATTCGGCGCTGAGCTGGGTCAGGACGTTGATGTTGTAAGGCAAGCGCAGCTTGTTAAACTGCTCCAGCCACTCCCTCGGGCCGGCGAGAAAGCCGAGCCTAAGGCCCGCCAGCCCCAGCTTAGACAGCGTCTGCATCACCAAGAGATTGGGGAACTGACCGAGCCGGTCCGTAAAACTGACCTGGGCAAAAGGCGCATAAGCCTCATCCACAATGACTAGCCCCGGCGTCCGCTCGATGAGGGTAAGGACGGCGGAGGCGTCGAACAGGTTGCCGGTGGGGTTGTTGGGATAGGCAAGAAACACGATTTTTGGACGATGACGCGCGATGTTCGCGAGCATGGCGTCCAGGTCGAGCGAAAAATCGCGGTTAAGGGGAACGCCGACGAAATTCACGCCCAGCCATTGCGCTACCTGCCGGTACATGACAAAACTCGGTTCCGGGGCTAAAACAGTCGCGCCAGGATGCCCTGCCAAGGCCAACAGCACGATCTGGATGATTTCGTCGGAGCCGTTGCCAAGCAAGACTTCAGCGTCCTTAGGGAGGTTGGCGTAGCGGCGCAGCGCTGCCTTCAAAGCCGACGCCTCCGGGTCGGGATAACGGTTGGGGCGGGCTTGGCTTAAGTAGTTAAGCCAGCCCTCGACCAAGCTTTCCGGCCACGGATAAGGATTCTCCATCGCATCGAGCTTGATCCTCCCTTCCGCGGCGGCAACCGAATAGGCCGTTGCTTTAAGGATTTCTGGACGGAAGAAGTCTTGCGGCTTTAGGCTCATGGTTGGATTCGATAGGCGGCTGAGCGCGCGTGGGCGATAAGCCCCTCCCCTTCGGCCAAGACCTTGGCGGTTTTGGCCAAGCGCGAGGCGCCCCCTGCACTGCATCCGAGCAGGCTGGTGCGCTTTTGGAAATCGTAAGTCCCTAAAGGCGAAGAGAACCTGGCCGTACCCGAAGTGGGCAACACGTGGTTGGGGCCGGCGCAATAATCCCCCAGGGCTTCTGGCGTATAAGGACCTAGAAAGATCGCGCCCGCGTGGCGCAGCTTAGGCAACAGCGCCTCTGGATCGGCCACCGCAAGTTCCAAGTGCTCCGGCGCAATGCGGTTGGCCAAGGCGCACGCTTCCTCCAGATCGCGGACCTGGATCAGCGCGCCGCGCTTTTCGAGCGCAGCGCGGATCACCGCCTGCCTTGGCATTTCCGGCAACAGCTTGGCGATGCACGCGGCGACGCGGTCGAGGTAAGCGCCGTCCGGGCACAAAAGCAGCGCTTGGGCGTCCTCGTCGTGTTCGGCTTGGGAGAACAGGTCCATGGCGATCCAGGCCGGGTCGGCCGAACCGTCGGCAAGGATCAGGATTTCCGAAGGGCCGGCGATCATGTCTATCCCTACCTCCCCGAACACCAGCTTCTTGGCGGTGGCCACATAGACGTTGCCGGGGCCGACGATCTTGTCCACCTTGGGGATGGTTTCGGTGCCGTAGGCCAAGGCGGCGATCGCCTGCGCGCCGCCGATCCGGAAGACTCGGTCCACCCCCGCGACGGCGGCGGCCGCCAGCACCAGCTCGCTGAGCTCGCCCTTGGGGGTAGGGACGGTCAGGATCAGTTCTGGCACCTCCGCGACCTTGGCCGGAATCGCGTTCATCAGCACCGACGAGGGATAGGCGGCTTTGCCGCCGGGTACATAAAGGCCGACTCGCTCCAGAGGGGTGATCTGTTGGCCGAGCAGGTTGCCGAATTCGTCGCGGTAGTGCCAGGAAGCCAGCTTTTGCTGCGCGGCGTAGGCGCGGATGCGGGCCGCGGCGGTTTCAAGGGCCTCGCGTTGCTCCTCGGGGAGCTTGATTAGGGCTTCCTGAAGGCGGGCGCGCGGCAGCTCCAATTCGGCCACCGAAGCGCACGTCAACCCGTCGAAACGGCGGGTGTAGTCCAACACCGCCGCATCTCCTTCGCACCGTACGCGGGTCAGGATTTCGAGCACGGCCTGATGGATCTTCGGGTCGAACTGGGCGTTTTTGGCCAACAGCCAGGCCAATTGCGAGGCAAAGTCGGCGTCGTGGGTGTTTAGACGGCGTAGAGTCGGGTTCATGCTTCCCCCTTGATGTGGACTGCGCGCGCCAAATCCGAGATGAGCGCTTTGATCGGTCGGTGTTTGATCTTCATCGCCGCTTTGTTGACCACCAGCCGGGAACTGACCTCCAGGATCAGATCGCGCGGCTCGAGCCCGTTGGCGCGCAGCGTATTGCCGGTATCGACCAGGTCCACGATGCACTCGGCCAGGCCAACCAGGGGGGCCAGCTCCATGGAGCCGTAAAGCTTGATGACTTCGGCTTGGATGCCGCGCTCGGCGAAATAGCGTTTGGCGGTGTTGACGTATTTGGTCGCCACCCGCAATCGCCGCGTGTCCCAGCTTGCGCCTACAGGCCCTGCGGTCATCAGGCGGCAGCGTGCGATCTTAAGGTCCAGCGGTTCGTACAAGCCTTCGGCGCCCAACTCGACCAGCACGTCCTTGCCGGCGATCCCCAGGTCGGCCGCGCCGTATTCTACGTAGGTAGGCACGTCTGCGGCGCGGACGATGAGCAAGCGCACCTGAGGGTGCGAGGTGGGCAAGAGCAGGCGACGCGAGTCCGGGTCGGCGACCGGTACGATTCCTGCCTGCGCTAACAGCGGCAGGGCTTCTTGGTAAATTCGGCCTTTGGAGACGGCGATGGTCAGCATCTATTCCCGAATTCTTTGGACGGTGGCCCCGAGTTTGGCGAGCTTGGCTTCGATGCGCTCGTACCCCCGGTCGATATGATAAATGCGATCGATGACGGTTTCACCTTCTGCCGCCAGTGCGGCCAACACCAAACTGGCCGAGGCGCGCAGATCCGAGGCGCAGACCGGGGCGCCCTCGAGCTTTGCGACCCCCCGGCAGATGGCGGTATGACCCTCGAGGGTGATGTCGGCCCCCATGCGGCGAAGTTCCAGGGCGTGCATAAAGCGGTTCTCAAAGATCGTCTCGGTGATGATTCCCACCCCTTCCGCGATGCAGTTTAAAGCCATCAGCTGGGCTTGCATGTCGGTAGGAAAACCGGGATACGGGGCGGTGTGAAAGGAAACGGCGCGGGGGCGGCTCGTCTGGCTGAGTTCGATCCAATCCGGCCCGTGGATAATGGCGGCGCCGGCTTCTTTGAGCTTGTCGAGCACCGCGTCCAAGAGTTCGGGGCGGGTGTGGGTAGTGCGGATGCAGCCTTGGGTGATGGCGGCGGCGGTCAAGTAGGTGCCGGTTTCGATCCGGTCCGGCAGAATAACGTGGTGCACAGGACCGCTGTCTAGGCCATCGACCCCCTCGATTTCCAGCACGTCGCTGCCGATGCCGGAAATTTTCGCCCCCAGTTTGACCAGAAACTCGGCAAGATCGGTAACTTCGGGCTCGCGCGCGGCGTTTTCGATCACCGTCTTGCCTTGGGCAAGGACCGCGGCCATCATGAGGTTTTCGGTCCCGGTCACGGTGACTTGGTCGAGCACCAGCCGGCAGCCCTTGAGCCGTTTGGCGCGCGCATGGATGTAACCGGCTTCGACCCGAATGTCGGCGCCTAGCGCTTTAAGCCCCTTAAGGTGCAGATCCACCGGGCGGGCGCCGATGGCGCAGCCGCCCGGCAAGGAAACGATGGCCTCGCCGCAGCGCGCAAGCAAAGGCCCCAACACCAAAATCGAGGCGCGCATGGTGCGGACCAATTCGTACGGGGCAAGAACACTTTCCGGCTTGCTGGCCTCAATCTCGAGCGTGTTGGCGCCAAAGCGATACCTCACACCCAGCTGAGAGAGCAACTTGAGCATGGTCGCAATGTCGCGCAGCTCTGGCACGTTCTCTAACACCACCGGCGCTTGGGTCAACAAGGTGGCGGCCAGAATCGGCAAGGCAGCGTTTTTGGCGCCCGAGATGCGCACCTCACCGCTCAAAGGGCGACCGCCGGAAATGAGCAACTTATCCATGCCTAATAGGAAGCAGGTTTTCTAGGTTGTAGGCTCTGGCCATGGCCTGAAGCTGAGCAGGAAGATTGGCCAAGGTCAGGTGGAGCTTGCGCTTCTTGGCCAGACGCAGCCATTCCACGAGCAGGGCAAGCCCGGCGCTGTCGGCACGGCGCACCCCGGAAAGATCGACGGTGATCTCCCGATCCGCCTTGGCGAGCAAGCGTCTGGAGGTTTTCCACACGGCCGCCGCGGTGGCAAAGGTCAAGTCGCCGCGGATTTGCAAGCGGCCTGGGGCGGTTTCCTCGAGGGAGACCTCACTCATCGGTACCGCTTTTTTCTGAGCTTTTGACCAGAAACTTGCCGATCAGCTCTTCCAGCACCAGCGCCGACTGGGTGATCTCCAGGGTGTCGCCGTCTTTGAGATAATCGGGGCTGCCGCCCGGTTCCAGGGCGATGTATTGCTCGCCCAAAAGCCCGGAAGTGTAGATGCTGGCGATGGTATCGTCCGGCAAGCGGTAACGAGGATCGATGCGCAGTTCCACGATCGCCTCGTAACGATCGTTGTCGAGCTGGATGTTCGCCACCCGGCCGATCAGCACCCCGGCGATCTTGACCGGGGCTCGGACTTTGAGGGTGCCGACGTTTTGAAACCTGGCAAACAGCCTATAGCCCCTGTCCGCCTCGTGAAATTCGCGCAGATTGCTTACCTGCATGGCGAGCATAAACAAGGCGGCCAGGCCTGCGGCGACGAATACCCCGACCCAGATTTCGACGATTCTGGAATTGCCCATGTTATTTCCCAAACATCAGTGCGGTGAGGATAAAATCCGAGCCCAAAACCGCAAACGCCGAGTAAACCACCGACCGCGTGGTGGCGCGGCTGACCCCTTCGGCGGTGGGGACCGCGTCGTAGCCTTCGAACACCGCGATCCAGGTGACGATGACTCCGAACACCAGGCTTTTGATCGCGCTGTTGACGATGTCTTCGCGAAAATCGATGGTGGCGCGCATTTGCGACCAAAACGAGCCTTCGTCGACCCCCAAAAGCCCCACGCCGACGAAGTAGCCGCCGTAGATGCCAATGTAGGTGAACAGCGCCGCCAAAAGCGGCATCGCCAGAATGCCTGCGTACAGCCTCGGGACGATCACGTAGCGCATGGGGTCGACCGCCATCATCTCCATCCCAGAGAGCTGTTCGGTGGCTTTCATCAGGCCGATCTCGGCCGTCAGGGCCGAACCTGCCCGCCCGGAGAAAAGCAAGGCGGTCACCACCGGTCCTAGCTCGCGCACCAAGGAAGCGGCCACCATCACCCCTAAGGACTCCTCGGCGCCAAAGTCCGAGAGCACGTTGTAGCCTTGCAGGCCCAGCACCATACCGACGAACAGGCCAGACAGGGAGATCAACGGCAGGCTCAGCACGCCGACCGCGTACAGCTGGCGGATTAAGAGCCTAAACCGGCGCAGGAGCTCGAAACTGCCGATTAAAGCCTGGAGCAAAAACAGGTTGGCGCGGCCCAGTTTGGCAAAGCCGGCCAAGGTAGTGTGCCCGAGCTTTTGCAATGCTCCTAGCATTGGAGCAAATCCTCAGCGTAGCGGGGCGCAGGGTAATGAAACGGGGAGGGCCCGTCGGGAAGCCCGTGCAGGAATTGCTCGACCCACGGGGAAGCTGCGTTCTCCAGCTCTTTGGGGGTGCCGCAGCCCACCACCTTGCCTTGCGACAGCACGTAGATGTAATCGGCGATCGAGGCGGTCTCCTGGACGTCGTGGGAGACGATCACGGAGGTCAGCCCCAAGGCGTCGTTGAGGGTGCGGATCAGCTTTACCAACACCCCCATGGAAATGGGGTCCTGGCCGGTGAACGGCTCGTCGTATAGGATCATCGCCGGATCCAAGGCGATCGCGCGGGCTAGCGCGACTCTGCGCGCCATGCCGCCGGACAGCTCGGCCGGCATAAGGTGCCTGGCCCCGCGCAACCCCACCGCCTCCAGTTTCATCAGCACCAGCGTGCGGATCATGGATTCGGGAAGATCGGTGTGCTCGCGCAAAGGAAAGGCGACGTTGTCGAATACCGAAAGATCGGTAAAAAGCGCCCCGGTTTGGAACAGCATGCCGATGCTCTGGCGCAGTTCATACAGGCGGCGGCGAGAGAGTTTAGCCACCTCTTGGCCGAAGACGAGGATGCGGCCGCGGTCCGGTTTGAGCTGTCCGCCGATGAGTTTAAGCAAAGTGGTTTTGCCGGTTCCGGAAGGCCCCATGATCGCGGTCACCGAGCCGCGGCGGATGGTAAGCGTGACGCCATCGAAAATCTTGCGACGGCCGCGCGAAAACACCAAGTCCTCGATGACTACCACTGCTTCGGAGGGCCGATTCAAAGCGTTCGCCTGGGTTAATCAGATCAAAGCCAAACATTTTCCCTAAGGAATCCCCGGCAAGTCAACGCCGGACTGGGCGGTGGCTTCCCAAGCCAAAGGCTTTGGCTTGATGCGAGCTTAGTAATTGGAGGATAATGAATAAAATTACTTTGGATATCGCTATGTACTTGACTTTGCTCAAGGCCAAGCTCCATCAAGCGCGGGTGACGCACTCTGAGCTGTTTTACGAAGGTTCGTGCGCCATCGACAGCCACCTGCTCGAGCAAGCCGGGATCTTGGAGTACGAGCAGATCCACATTTACAACGTCAACAACGGCGAGCGCTTCGTTACTTACGCAATCTGCGCCGCCGCCGGCTCTGGGATCGTCTCCGTCAACGGCGCTGCCGCCCGGCGGGCCGCGGTGGGAGATACGCTGATCATCTGCGCTTACGCCACCTTAGATCGCCAAGAGCTCGCCAATTTTCGGCCGACTTTGCTTTATCTTGACGAGCGCAACCGCATCGTCCGCGTCGGCCATTCCATTCCAGTGCAGGCGGCCTAAATCCCCTAGCGGCGGAAAAACAGGTTAAGGATCAAAGTCAGCACCAGGCTGATGAGGAGCATCGAAGTGATGGGAACGAAGATGAATTTATGCTCGTCCTGGATGCGAATGTCGCCGGGCAAGCGTCCAAACCAGCCGATCAGTCCCGGCGCGTAGGTTAAGATCAAGCCGATCAGGAGAAAAACGACGCCTAAAGCGAGGAAAAACTTACCTCCGCTCATAACAACCACCACGTTGCCAGTCCCAAAAACGCCATAAACCCGACCACGTCGGTCACCGTGGTCAAAAAGATGCCGCTGGCGATCGCCGGATCCACCTTGAGCTTACGCAGCAGCAGGGGGATCGCCGTCCCCGCCACGGCGGCGCAGAGAAGATTAATGACCATCGCCGCGCCGATCGTCAAGGCGACCTTGGGTTTGCCAAACCAAAGCAAGGCGACCGCACCGACCATGAGCGCCCAAAGCAAGCCGTTGAGCAGGGCGACGGTCAGTTCCTTAGCGAACAGCATGCGCAGGTTGGATTTCCCGATTTGTTTGAGCGCCAGCCCGCGGATGACCAGCGTTTGGGTTTGAATGCCGGCATTGCCGCCCATGCCGGCGACGATGGGCATCAAGACCGCCAACGCCACCTCTTTTTGAATGGTGGCCTCGAACCAGCCGATCACCGAGGCGGCCAGGAAAGCGGTGAGCAAATTGATCCCCAGCCACACGGCCCGCTTTTGGGCGCTCTCCAGCGCCGGCGCGAACATGTCGGTTTCCTCGCTCAAGCCCGCCAGCCCCATGAGGGTGTGGTCGGCCTCGTCGCGGATCACGTCCACCACGTCGTCTACGGTGATGCGGCCTAGGAGGCGGTTCTGGCGGTCGACCACCGGCGCCGATATCCAGTCGTGGTGTTCAAACAGCACGGCGACCTCAGAGCTCGGCAGATCGGCCGGGATCGCCTCCACTTGGGTGAGCATCAGCTCGCGCACGGTTTTCTTCGGGTCGCGGGTCAAAAGGGTAGCGAAGGGCAAAATCCCGAGCAGATGGTCGTTTCCGTCCACCACGTATAGACTATCGGTCAGGTCTGGCAATTCGCCGCGGCGGCGCAGGTATCTTAGAACCACGTCCAAAGTCACGTCCGGGCGGACGGTGAGGGTGTCGGTGTGCATCAGGCTGCCGGCGGTGCCTTCGGGGTAGGCTAGGACTTGTTCGAGCCGGCGGCGATCGGTCTGGCTTAAGGTTTGGATGAGCTTGTCGCGGACCTTTTCCGGCAGTTCTTCGATAATGTAAGCCAGATCGTCCGGGTCCAGGCTCCCGGCGGCTTGGACCAGGTCCTCCAGATCGGTTTGTTCGATCGCGCGGATCAGCCCGGTGCGGACCTCGTCGCCCAACTCCACCAGCACTTCCCCGGCGGTTTCAGGCGGCAGCAGGCGCCAGATTGAGATCCGGTCGCCGGGCGGGAGGGCCTCGAGCAGGTCAGCGATTTCCGCCGGGGTCAGCGCTTTGAGCAGCAGCCTGAGCTCGTACAGTTTGCCGTGCTCTAGGTCTTCGGTTAGGGTCTTTAAATACCGCTCGGTATCGTCGTGTTCGGCGCTCAGGGGCATAAAAGGAGCTTTCTTGGCCGGAAAATTGCGAAAAGCCAAATTCTAACAGAGCTTGCTGTTTCCGTATCGGTTAAGTGCTTATACTTAGACCTCTTTTGCCAAAGTGAGGGGAAGTTGAGCGGCAGATTGTTCAAGTCGACCGCCGTCGTCGGCGGCATGACCTTGATTTCTAGGGTCTTAGGGTTTGTACGCGACATGGTCGTGGCCATGGTGTTCGGGGCCGATGCGGCCACCGACGCGTTTTTCGTGGCGTTCAAGATTCCCAACTTTTTGCGCCGGCTGTTCGCCGAGGGCGCGTTCTCCCAGGCCTTTGTGCCGGTGATGGCCGAATACAAGGAAAAACGCGGCCAGGCGGAATTAAAAGCGTTTCTTGACCGGACCGCAGGCTCCTTGGCTTTGGTGTTGCTGGCGGTGACCGCGCTTGGGATTTGGGCCGCGCCTTGGATCGTGCTGGCGTTCGCTCCGGGGTTTGCGCGCTTTAGCTCCCAGTACGAGTTGGCGGTGGAGATGCTGAAGATCACCTTCCCGTACCTGTTTTTCATCTCTTCCACCGCTTTGGCGAGCAGCATCCTCAACACTATGGGCCGCTTTGCTCTGCCGGCTTTGACCCCGATCTGGTTGAACTTGAGCCTGATCGCTTCTGCCCTGTGGCTTGCGCCTAAGCTTGCCCAGCCGATTACGGCTTTGGCCTGGGGCGTGTTCGCGGCCGGTCTTTTGCAGCTTTTATTTCAGTTTCCCAGCCTGTGGCGCCTTAAGCTTTTGCCCAGGCTGCGCTATGGCTTTCACGATCCGGGCGTGCGCAAGATCTTAAAGCTCATGCTGCCTGGCCTGGTCGGCGTTTCGGTGACCCAGATCAACCTGTTGGTGGACACGCTGTTTGCTTCGTTTTTACCGGCGGGGAGCATCAGCTGGCTGTATTATTCCGACCGCTTGGTTGAGTTTCCTTTGGGGGTGTTCGGGATCGCCCTGGCGACGGTGATTCTGCCCAACCTGGCCAAGGACTGGGCAGGAGGGCGGCGGGAGTTGTTTGCCGCGACTTTGGACGTAGCCTTGCGCTGGGTGATCCTGATCGGGCTGCCGGCGACCCTGGGGCTGGTAATCCTGGCCGAGCCGATCCTCATCACTTTGTTTCAGTACCGCTCGTTTACCGCCTATGATGCCCACATGGCAAGCTTGAGCCTGATGGCTTACGGCGGAGGGCTTTTGGGCTTTATCCTGGTCAAGATTTTGGTCCCCGGATTTACCTCGCGCCAGGACACCAAAACTCCGGTCCGGTTTGGGGTGTGGGCGATGCTCGCCAACATCGCTTTCAACTTCGCCCTGATCTGGCCTTTGGCGCATGCCGGACTGGCGCTTTCGACTTCGCTGGCGGCGTGCTTGAACGCTTGGCTCCTGTTCGTCCGCTTGCGGCGCGAGCGGGTCTATCGACCGGGTGCCGGCTGGGGGGGGTTCTTGCTGCGGGTGATCTTGGCCAACGCCGTGTTGGGCAGCGGGTTGTACTTTGCCGTGGCCAGCCGAGACTGGCCGGCCATGCCGGGTTCGGAGAGGGCATGGGTGCTCGGCTTGGGGGTAGGAGTTGGGGTTTTGGTCTATGGGGGATGCTTGTGGCTTGGCGGGCTCCGCCCCCGCCACTTGGTAACGGTAGCGGCCAAAAGCGCATGAGAGGCTTTTGGGTCTTAGGCTATGGCCTGCTCTTGGTCTATGGCAGCCTGTTTCCTTTCGAGCACCTGCCTTGGGACACGCCGGTAGCGGTCGATCGCTTGTTCGATTGGGAGGCGGCGCGGCGTAGCTATTCTGCGCCCGACGTCTTGGTCAATTTGCTCGTGTATCTTCCCTGGGGCTGGCTAGTAGTCGCGCGGCTTGACTTTTTGCTGGTCGGGTGGGCGATGGCGGCGGCGGTGTTGAGCGGCTTTGGCTTGAGTTTGACCGTCGAGTATTGGCAGCTGTTCTTTCCAGCGCGCGTCGCCTCTTTGGGCGATGTGGCGATGAATACCTTGGGGACGGGGTTGGGGGCCCTGGCCGGCATAGCTTTTCGGCGCCTGCCGCTGGGCGCGCGGTGCAAAACCTTAATTCTACGCTGGGTCCGCGCCGATCCTCTGGCCGATCTTGGGGCCTTGGCGCTGGCGTGTTGGGCCTTGTCGGAGCTGACCCCTCTGGTGCCTTCTTTGGACTTAAGCGCGCTCAAGCACGGGGTCAAACCGCTGTGGGAGGCCTGGCAGGGGATCCGGCCGCTGAAAGCGGCCAAAGCCTGGGTGGCGCTGCTGCATTTTACGGCTCTGGGGCTTTTGTTGTTCCGTATCCTGCAGCCCAAGGCGCCGTTTGGGAGGATTTTCTGGGCGGTCTTGGGCGGGGTGCTGTTGGCCAAGATTCCGATCGTGGGCCGGCAGCTGAGCTTAGAGGCTGGCTTAGGCTTGATCGGGGCGAGTTTGGGTCTGGCTTTTTTAAAAGGGCTGGAGGAGCGGGCCGGGTCGGTCTTGGGCATTGTCTTAGTGCTTGCCGCTCAAGTCACGGAGGCGCTGACGGCCGAAGAGGGAGGGCGGGTCGTCCCGACGCTCAACTGGATTCCCTTTGCCGCCCAGCAGCACGGCATCACCGGCCTGATCGATATCCTCCTTGGAATCTGGCCGTATCTGACCTTAGGCTTTTTTGCCCATACGTTTGTGTCCGAACCGAGGCGGTGGCTGGCGGCGCTCTTGGGAGGCGCGGCGGTATTTTCTCTGGCGCTGTATCTGGAATGGTGCCAAAGGTCCATCCCTGGGCGCTATCCCGATGCGACCGACGCCTATTTGGCCTGGGCGGCTTTCGCGTATGCGATGCTCAAAGTCAAGGCCAGGCCAGAGGCGCCGGCCTTGGCCTGGCGGCCGCAGGTCAAAGGCCGCCTTTGGCTTTACGGGCTGGCGGCGGTCGTGAGTTTGACCACCGGCCGCCTGGTCTGGATGGATTCTGCGGCAGGCCACAAATCCGAGCGGGCGCTGCCGCGCCCTGAGGAGTTGCCGGCGCCGAACTTACCGCAGTTTCGCTTTGCCCATCCGCGCCTGCCTGCGCCTTCGCCGCTCGAACTTTTGGAGCTCAAGCGACGCAATCCGAGCTATCTTCGCTTGCACGCGCAAAAGGCGCAAAGAGGAGAAGGGGACTTTTATTCCATCGCCCTGGTGGCTTTAGCAGACCCGGCGCAAATCGATCTTAATCGGGTGGTCGAACGCCTAACCGGGCTGCAATACGTTTGGCGTGGCCACGAGCAGGCCCAGCCTTTGGCGGTGGTCTACGATTGGCTCTATCCAAAACTGTCTTCGCCTCAGCGCCAAAGGCTTCAGGAAAAACTGGCCGAAGGCTGCCGCTACCTTGCCGACTATATCCGCAAGGAGGCGCTGTCGCCGTACAACGTGTACTTCTACAACCGCCCGTTCCAGGCCTTGATGGCGGTAGCGCTTTCCCTGTACGGCGACCACCCTCAAGGGGAACCGTGTCTGGCGTTCGCCTACGAGCTTTGGAAACACCGCGTGCTTCCGGTATGGCGCCAGGTGATGGGCAAAGCCGGCGGCTGGCATGAGGGCGGCGAGTACGTAGGCATCGGGATCGGCCAGGCGATCTGGAGCGTGCCGGCGATGTGGCGCTCTGCCACCGGCGAAGACCTGTTCGCCAGCGAGCCCGGGATCCGGGGGTTTTTGGACTTTTTGCTCTTTCGCCGCCGCCCCGACGGGACGCACATGCGCTGGGGGGATGGGGCGTTTTTCGACCGCGAGGAGCCCGAGCGCTTTGCCCTCGCCTTAGAATATCGCCATCGCGCCGCCTACCGCTTTTTCGGCTGCCTTCGCAACTTCCAGCCCACCGCCTGGCCGTGGGGGCCGCTTCCGGACGACTCTTTGTGCGATCCTGGCGCAGTTGCGACGCTGCCTTTAGAAAAATGGTTCGACGGCATCGGCATGGTGATCGCGCGCAGCGACTGGAGCCGCGAAGCCACCTACGTGACGTTCAAGGCCGGAGATAATTTTTGGTCGCATTCGCACTTGGATCAGGGGTCTTTCACCCTCTACAAAGGCGCCGAATTGATCGTCGACAGCGGCGTCTATGGCCCGCACTACGGTTCGGACCATCACTTGAACTACGCTTATCAGACCATCGCCCATAATACCCTCACCGTCACCGATCCTAAAGACACGGCTTGGATGCCGGGCAAAGACGAGCAAGAGCCGCGTCCAATCGCCAACGACGGCGGCCAGCGCCGGGTGGGTTCGGGCTGGGGCAAGCGCGCGCCGATCGATCTTGCCGAGTGGCAGGAAAACTTCGAGACGTATCACACCGGAAAAATTCTGCGCTATTTTGCCGGCGACGACCTCATCGTGGCGGTGGCCGATCTGACCCCGGCCTATACCAACCGCCGCTGCGGTAAGGGCAATTTTTACGACCGCACCTGCCGGGTGCAGCGCTACGTGCGGACTTTCGTCTACGACCGCAAAGAAGATACGGTCCTGATCCACGACGACGCAAGCTCTACCGACCCTTCTTTCATCAAGCGCGTTTTGCTCCACACCCAGGAGCGCCCGCGCGTCCTAGGCAACAAATTCTTTGTGGAAGTGCTTCCCGATCCGGCCCGGAACCAAGTTGGCGGCCGCCTGGAAGGGGAGGTGCTGTTTCCAAAGGAGGCGTGGTTGAACCTGGTCGGCGGCCGAGGCGCGGAGTTTTGGGTCGACGGCCGAAATTACGACGAAGAAGGAAAAATCTGGCCGTTTCTCGCCCGCTATCGCCGGCATCCGCCCGAACCTGGGCGCTGGCGCATCGAGATCGTACCGCCTGTGGCCCAACGGCGCGACCGCTTTTTGGTGGCGCTCAAGCCTTCGCTCTTTGGCCGCGAGAACCTTACCCAGGTGCAGTTGCGCGAGCGTGCGGGCGAGTTCATCTGCCGCCTTTTAGGACCGGAGCGCGTCGTCGAACTCAGCTATCCGTCGGATCGCTCTGGGCTTGTCTTAAACTGGGCTGGCCGGCAAGTGGATCTGACCGTGCCGTGATTTACAGCTTACGCATCCAATAAGCGCCAAGGGGCACGTAGTTTTTGCCTATATGGCTTTGAAAATAGGCGACTGCAAGCGGTTCGCCTTCCGGGTATTTCAGACTCACCTTCCCGCTTGAGGTCAAGTCGGAAATTTTAGCTTTGAGGGTTCGTTTCTTGCCTTCTACCAAAAAAGCCAATTCGACTTGGTCGCCGATTTGCCAGGTGGTTTGGCCGTGCTGGAATTGCGCCACGGGTTGGTAGCTTTCTAAAAACTCGGCTTGCCAGAGGTAATTGGCGCACAAGATCGGCTGGGTTTCTGGACCGAAATGGACCGCGTAGCCCAAGGTGCGCACTTTTTCTATGGTGCCAAGCAAATAGGCATCTTGGCATTTCGCCAAGACCTTTTCGCCTAGGAAATAGGGGGTGCTTTCCTTGGGGGAGAACCCTAAGGTTAGCCAAAGGAAAGCAAGCGCAAGCGGTATAGCGAGCCAGATCGAAGCTTTGAGGTTGCTGCCTAAGGTGTCGTCGTGAGGGGTATACATAGTGACCTCCTAAAGGTGGAAACGATAGTCAACGTTGACCACCGCGTAAGTCGGGATTCTGCCGTATTGGCCCGAGAGGGCCTCAGCGCTGCTTGGCCCATTGGGATGGTAGGCGCCGGACTTGAGGTTCATGAAGTCGCCGAATTGTTCGCTGACCACTACCGTCTCAAAGCGCAGGTCCAAGCCGGTGGGATGGGTGTAACCCACGGTGGCGGTGACTAGGTGTTCGGGAGCATAAGGTAGGCGGTTGCCGGGACTCGATCCGAATACCAAGCCGTTTGGGCAAGCCGGGGAAATAATGCCGTTGGTTTGCGGCAAACAGCGAAAAGCGCTTTCCGCGTCGGCGGTGGGAATCCAAGTGTAGGCCAGTTGAAGGTAGAAGTTGTGCGACCAGTTGAACATTTCCGCAGCCTCCAGCCTGACCCCTAGTTCCATCCCTTGAAACAAGGCCTTTCCTTGCGCCACCGGCGTATCGTTGCCGCCGACTGTGCCGACCGCTGTTAGGGAGTCAAAATCCATGCGGAAATAGCTCAAGTCGAGTTTGACGCCAGAAATAGGCCGAGCGTGCAAGCCAAATTCGTAGTTCCAGCTTAGCTCGGCATCGATTTCGATCGGACCGCCGGCGAGATTGTCTACCGCATCTTCTACTCTAGGCGGGGCAAAACCGCGGTGAAGGCCAAAAAACAGCTCGAGCTCTGGCCAGGGGGTATAGCTTATAGCCAGCGAAGGCAAGGGCTTAGTCAGCGAAAAATCCCCCCGTACATTCGGGGAGCTCAAACGGTTGATGCGGCGATAGTCAATAGCTTCCACCCGCACCCCCGGGGTAAGGCTGAGGTCGCCAAATAGGAATTTGTTTTGAAAATAGCCGGCGTAAGCGTCGGCATAGCGTTTATTGATTTCTACCGGCTCGCCGTTACGCGCTCTGGGGGCGGCCCCATCTTCAGTACGTCGGTCCTGGTCTTCGAAATGGGCCCTAAATCCGGTCTCTAGTTCGCCGGCAAAGCCAAAAAGTTGATAGTTCGCGTGAAATACGGGAGTGATGCCCCAGGTTTCGTATTTGCGCAGCCTGCCGCGGCTGAAGTCGCACGCATTGACATCGATGCGCTCGCCGAGCATGCGTAGGTTGCGCAGATTGACGCAATCTGGATCGCGTGCGGCCACAGCGAACTTTGCATAATCGTCGGTGGGCTGCTGGTTCATCTGCCGCCAGAAGTCGCGGTGAAAACGCGACCAATAAAAGCGGGTGGTCAGAAACCAGCGATCGCTCAGCCGCCATTGATGGGTGGCAGCAACTGACCAGCGATGGGTCGCAAACTCGTCGTTGGGGAAAGGATTGTATCTTGGACCAAAGTGGCGCCATTCCGCTTCGGTCAGACCAAAGGTCGATTGGGAATCCTCCCGGTAATAATCGGCATGAAATTGCAGGGTATGGGCTTGACCTAGGTTTAGACGGGTTTTCCAAAACACATCGTCTAACGCGACAAAAGTTTCGCGTCTGGAGCCCAACCCCTCTTTGTGGACGTAGTCAAGCAGCAACCCAGCCGTTTCATTTCCCCCGCCTAAACGCGCGTGCCCCGCTTTATAATCGCGAGTGCCGCCGGTGAAATTTATTTCGCCGGCAAAGCCCATGGGAATCTCCGGGGTGAGGTAGTTGACTGCACCGCCTATGGTCTGCGGTCCGAAGCGATTTAAATCTGGACCCTTGATGATTTCTACTGCTTGATAGCGTTCTATAGGTGGATGGTAGTAAATGTCGTTATCGCCATAAGGGGCAAAGTTCCACGGCAGGCCGTCTTCTAGAAACAGGGTTTTAGTCGAACGAAAAGGATTTAGACCGCGAAAGGCAATGTTGGGGCGAATACCAAATCCCTCCTCGTCGCGCACGTAAATGCCAGGCGCTTTGCGCAGGGCTTCGTTAACGTTGAAGACGTGAGCTGGGTAAAAATCCTGCGACCAGTCTAAAGTTTGACTGGATCCGCCCAAGCTGCTTTGCGTAGGATTTTGGCTCTCTACCACCAGAGTAGAAAGCTCGCTGAGCTGCTCTTTGGCATGTGAATAAGAGGAAAGCGCCGGCCAGAGAGACAGAGCCAAGGAAATCCATTTTTTCTTCATTCTTCGATGGGATTCGGTCTAACTGGGATAAGCTTGGGTAAGGCCAAAACTAGGATTAAAGCAAGCCCCAACATTAGGACAACCAGGCTCAACACGAGCCGGTTGGAGATCGACCCGTTACCTGCAGGGCCGACGTGTATCGGAATGTGTAAGGCCGAGGTTTCCGGAGGGACTTTAAGCTCGTCGTCGTACACGAGCAAGACTGCTTCGTAATCGCCGTTCGAGGTGAGATCGGCGGTGGTGGTAACCACCCCGGTTGGGGCTATTTTTGGCTCCGTTTGCGCTAAAACGTTCCTTTGGCTATCGACGATCCGCAGCATCACCGGTTTGTGGCGTGCATCGCGGTCGAGGAGATCGATAGAGATGTGGATGAGGCCCGCGCGCGGTAGGTTTTGGCACCAGGGCTTTAAGGATTGGCGCCCTTTTGCGATGTTGATATCGGCAAGGTAGGCAGCAAAGTTGGCCGCATAATAGGGGTTGGTTTGCAGGCAGCCGAATAAACCGCTTTTGCTGCCTGCTGGGTTGCGTGGCTTACCTAAAGGCACGGAGGCGTGAGCGATTGCGCTGAGAAACAGTAAACTCCACAACCAACGGCGCTGCATAGATTCCTCAATGGATCGTGAAATGTTGAATGCCGCTGAGCACCAAACCATCCTCGGTGAGCACCCGGTAACGCACGGCATAACGCCCTAATGTCAAAGGCGGAGTCGTGGTGGAGAGTTCTGCACCGTCTTCGATCAAACGGATTTGCATGTCGCCTCGATCAACGCGATTGCCAAATTCGTCGACCACGACCAAGCTCGGTGCCTGCGCTGAGATATTCCCTCGAAAGCGAAAGATCACCTGGCCGGCAAAATGAGAGAGTTTGGCATCGGCTGGCGGCGTCGAGGCGACTAACAAGGCGTCGCCTTGGGCGATCTGGGTAAGCGCGAGCAAAGACCAGAGAAAACGGCGCTTCATTGGATAATTCCTAACCAGCCTGCGAGGGTTAAAACCAAGGGATCCGCGATGGGGTGGAGAAATCCTAGGGTCAAAGTGCCTAGGGCGATAACGAATACCCAAAGCCAGATCCTGAGGTCGAAGTCGAGGCGGCGCCAGGCTAAATGGAAACCCGCCCAGCTTATTGCCCAAACGAGCGCAGCTAGGGTTTCCTTGCCTGCATACGAACCAATATTGCCGTTGGGCCCTGTCCCGTGCGCCCAAGGGATCCAAGCGCCGAACGCGAAGATCGCTTGCTCTAATTCGGGCGTCAGACGCGACAAATGGTGGGTTACCAGCAAGGTGAAAACGGCAAACAGCACGGAAGTGGAAGCGGCTACCAGCGGTCCAGAGGGCTTGGCTTTAAGGGCGCTGGAGATCTTGACAGCGACCGTCTTAGGTTCCGAGACGAGCAAAGAGGGTACAGAATGAGATTGCCGGTGCATTATACGAACCTGAGTTTGGCTAAAGTTACCCCGCTGACCCAGCCGATGAGCGCAAACATCCAAGCAGCCAATATCAACACGGCGAAAAACTGTGCCAGTTCGCGCCGCCGGAGCACTTGCTCGCCGTAATAAAACGCGCAAAACACCGCGGTCGTCAAAAGCAAGCATGGGAAAAGAGACACGAATTCCTTAAATTCCATCAGCACGTTATGAAAGGCCGGCGCGTTGGCCAAAATCCAATCGCGTGGCCCCTCTTCCCCACGGTAACGCATGTAGATCCAGTTGCCGCTCAAGGCAGCGGCCAAATTGGCTGCAAGAGCGATAAGCAGCCCATTTGGCAGGACTTCCCACGCAGTCCGGGCGCCGCGCAGTACCGGGTAGAGTCGATGCGCGAGATAGGTGACCGCGGCGAGGGCCAAAATCGAGCTTAAGCCGTGGACCGCCGCCTTGATCTGGTAAGGGCTCGGGAAAAACCAAAGCAAGGCTTCTCCTCCTCCTGTGAGGAGAAGAACGAAGCCAATTTGCAGCCAGACTAAGTCCTGCATAAAAATCTCGTAAAAGTTCGGGTTGCTTGACCGGGCCGGTTTTTTGGCCTCATAGCTGAGCTTTTTGCGAAGGAGTAATTGCATAATTTGTGCCGTCTTAAAACTCGCTGGTCGCAAGCCATTGCTCGTATAAAAAGCTCTGCCCGAATGGGGCAGATGCCTTAAAGCTATTGGATATGCCGCATCGGTTGCGGCGGCTAATTTTGCTAGAATTTTGCGATGCGTTTGATCGTCGGTCTGCATCGCTCCCCGCCGCCGGGTACCGTGGCCACCGTCGGCAATTTCGACGGGGTGCATTTGGGCCACCGCCATCTCATCCATACTCTAGCGCGCGAAGGTGAGCGCTTAGGTTGGCCGGTGACGGTGGTCTTGTTTGAGCCCCAGCCGCTGGAATATTTCTTGAAAGAGCGGGCGCCGGCGCGGCTGACTTGTCTACGCGAAAAGCTGGCGCAGTTTAAGGGGTTGCCGGTGGATCAGGTGGTGGTGCTGCGGTTTAACTGGAAGCTCGCCGCCTTGCCTGCGTGGGACTTCATCGAGCGGGTGTTGGCCAAAGGGCTTAAGGTGAAGCACCTGGTCGTGGGAGAGGATTTCCGCTTTGGTCGCAACCGCGAGGGGGATTTTGCGCTGCTTAAAGCGGCGGGAGTGCGCTATCGGTTTGAGGTGAGCGCTGCGCCCACTTTTGCCTTGGACGGGATGCGCGTGAGCAGCACCCGCATCCGCGAGGCGCTGGCGCAGGGAGATTTGAAACTGGCGCAAGCCCTGCTCGGCCGCCCGTATTCCATGTGCGGGCGCGTGATCGCCGGCCGCAAGCGGGGGCGGGAGTTCGGTTTTCCTACCGCCAACCTCAACCTGCAGCGCCTAAGAAGCCCGGTTTGCGGGGTGTTTGCGGTCACTGTCCAGGGCGTGGCCGACCGGCCCTGGCCGGGGGTGGCGAACGTGGGCGTGCGTCCCACGGTGGAGCGGGGCAGTCGAGTGCTGTTGGAAGTGCACTTGTTCGATTTTACGGGCGAGCTTTACGGCCGTTATCTTGAGGTTTTCTTTCACCACAAGCTGCGCGATGAGCTTAAATTTCCCACCGTGGCAGCGCTGCGCGCGCAGATTCAAAAAGACGCGGCGGTTGCCCGCAAGCTGTTGCAACTTTGAGTGCCAAATCCTATGGACTATAAAAACACTTTAAACCTACCCCAAACCGACTTTCCCATGCGCGCCAATCTCGCCGGCCGCGAACCCGAGCGGCTGGCCAAGTGGCAGGCTTTGGGCCTGTATCAAAAAGTGCGCGAGCGCTGCCGGGGCCGGCCGAAATTCATCCTCCACGACGGCCCTCCCTACGCCAACGGCCCCATCCACATCGGCCATGCGGTCAACAAGATCCTCAAGGACATCATCGTCAAATCCAAGACTTTGAGCGGTTTTGACGCACCCTACGTGCCGGGTTGGGACTGCCATGGCCTGCCGATCGAACTTAAGGTGGAGCAAAAGCTCGGCAAGGTCGGCGTCAAAGTGTCTGCGGCCGAGTTTCGCCGAGCCTGCCGCGAGTACGCCCGATCTCAGGTCGAACTGCAGCGCCAGGATTTCATTCGGCTTGGGGTTCTTGGGGATTTTGATCGGCCTTACTTGACCATGGCGCCGCGCTTTGAGGCAGACATCCTGCGCGCGCTGGGCAAGATTTACGCCCGCGGGCACATCGAGCGCGGTTTGAGGCCGGTGTATTGGTGCACCGATTGCGCCTCGGCTTTGGCGGAAGCGGAGGTAGAGTACGAGCTCAAGCGCTCGCCCGCGATCGACGTGCGCTTTGCGGCGGCGGACGAGGCGGCGTTTCTGGCGCGCTGCCATCACGTGCCGGGACACGAAGGCCAAGGGCCGATCGCGGTCGTGATCTGGACGACCACGCCTTGGACCTTGCCCGCCAATCAGGCCGTCGCGCTCCACCCGGAGTTCGACTACGCCTTGGTCCAGTGCCGCCCCTCGCAGGGCCCGCAGCGCTTGCTCATCGCCGAAGGCCGGCTCAAGGACGTCATGGGTCGGTACGGGATTGCCGAGTATCGCGTGGTAGCCTACTGTCGCGGGCGCGATCTGGAAGGCCTAAGGCTGCGCCATCCCTTCTACGCGCGCGAGGTGCCCATTGTCCTGAGCGAGCACGTGACCCTGGAGGCCGGCACCGGCGCGGTCCACATCGCTCCCGGCCACGGCCAGGAGGACTACGTGGTGGGAAGACGCTACGGTCTGCCGGTGGTCAATCCGGTGGGCGACGACGGCCGCTTTTTGCCCGACACCGAGTTGTTTGCGGGGGAGCACGTGTTCACCGCCAACGACCGCGTGATCGAGGTGCTCAAAGCCCACGGCGCGCTCCTCCACGAAGAGGTGATCGAGCACAGCTACCCTCACTGCTGGCGTCATAAAACCCCGATCGTCTTTCGCGCCACGCCGCAGTGGTTCATCGCCATGGACAAATGCGGCCTGCGCCGACGCGCCTTGGAGGAAATCCGCAAAGTTCAATGGGTTCCGTCCTGGGGGCAGAGTCGGATCGAGGCCATGGTGGCAAATCGGCCCGATTGGTGCATCTCACGCCAACGCAACTGGGGCGTGCCGATCGCGGTATTCGTTCACCGTGAAACTGGGCATCTGCACCCCAACACGTTGGAATTGATCGAACAGGTCGCGCAGCGGATCGAGACGTCGGGAATCGATGCCTGGTTCGATCTGGATCCTAAGGAGTTGCTCGGCGAAGAAGCCGAGCGCTACGAAAAAGCTAGCGATATCTTGGACGTCTGGTTCGACTCGGGCGTCACCCACGAATGCGTCCTGAAGACGCACCCGGAGTTGGGTTTTCCGGCGGATTTATACCTGGAAGGTTCGGATCAACACCGCGGCTGGTTTCAGTCTTCGCTATTGACCGCGGTGGCGATGGCAGACTGTGCGCCGTACCGGGCGGTGCTGACCCACGGGTTCACCGTGGACGAGAAAGGGTACAAGATGTCCAAATCCCGCGGCAACGTGGTCTCCCCCCAAGAAGTGGTGAGCACGCTCGGCGCGGACGTGCTGAGGTTGTGGGTGGCGGCGACCGATTACCGCGGCGAGATGGCAGTCTCTCAGGAAATCTTGACCCGGGTGGCGGAGACCTACCGGCGGTTGCGCAACACTGCCCGCTATCTGCTCGCCAACTTGAACGGCTTTGATCCTGGCTGCCACCTAGTTCCTTACGCGGACCTTCTGGCTTTGGACGCGTGGGCGGTGGATCGCGCCTTTTGGCTCCAGCAGGAAGTGGTCAAGGCTTACGAAAGCTATCAGTTCCATCAGGTCTATCAGAAGGTCCACAACTTCTGCGCGGTGGACTTGGGCGGCTTTTACCTGGACGTGATCAAGGACCGCCAATACACCTGCCGCACCGACAGTCTGGCGCGACGTTCGACCCAGACCGCGATGTACCACATCGCCGAGGCACTGGTGCGCTGGCTGGCGCCGATTTTGAGCTTCACCGCCGATGAGGTGTGGGAATTCCTGCCTGGCGAGCGCGAGGAGTCGGTGTTTCTTACGACTTGGTATTCGGGCCTTTGCGCTTTGCCGGAAGACCACCCCATGAACCGCGCGTTTTGGGAGCAAGTGATCGCGGTGCGGGGGGAGGTCGCCAAAGAGCTGGAGAAGCTGCGCGCGCGCGGCGGGATCGGCGCTTCTCTGGAAGCCGAAGTGCGGCTTTACTGCAACGACGAGCTGTACGCGCTGCTCAACCGGCTCGAAGACGAATTGCGCTTCGTTTTGATTACCTCCAAAGCCGAGGTACTGCCCCTGGACCAGGCCCCGCCGGCCGCAAGCGAAGCGGAAGCGCTGGCGGGGCTTAAGATTCTGGCCGAGCCTTCGCCGCATCCCAAGTGCGTGCGCTGTTGGCATCGCCGCCCCGAGGTCGGGACCGATCCTAGGCATCCTGGTCTTTGTCGGCGCTGCGTGGAGAACGTCGAAGGCGAGGGCGAAGTGCGGCGGTATGCGTGAGGCAAAACGAGTGCAATTAATCTGGCTAGGCGTGGCGGCGGTGGTGGCAGCCCTCGATCAGCTCACCAAAATCTGGATCGCCGCACGCCTTCCTCTTGGCCAGAGCGTGGAGGTTTTGCCGTGCTTTCGCCTGACCCACGTGCGCAACCCAGGCGCGGCGTTTAGTTTTTTGGCCTCGGCCTCCGGCTGGCAGCGGTGGTTGTTTTTGGGGCTTGCGGTGGTGGCCGCAGGCGCCATTTTGGTCTGGCTGTGGCGGCTTGACGAGCGCAAACCCTGGGAGGGGGTAGGCCTTGCCTTGATCTTGGGCGGGGCGATCGGCAACTTTATCGACCGGGCGCGGTTTGGTTACGTGATCGACTTTTTGGACCTTTACTATCAAAGCTGGCACTGGCCGGCTTTTAATCTGGCCGACGCGGCGATCACTTTAGGGGTGGCGCTGCTGATGTGGCGAGGCAAGCGGAACTGAGCAAGGAAAAAACATGGCGATTGATCCTTCGAGACGGCAAAAACAATTGCAGCGCAAGCTGCAAAAGCGCAAGCAGAAAGTCGCGGCTAAAACTCAGGCGCGGGGACTGCGACCGGAGAAGTACCTTAAATACCCCGTGCTCGATTGCCTGTTGGGCGAGAGCGTCCACCGCGTAGGCATAGGCAGCCTGTTATTGGCGCGCGAAACGCCCTACGCCGAGGTCGCAGTCAGCGCCTTCGTGGTGGACGTCTATTGCCTGGGGGTCAAAGAGGCGTTCTTCACCGTCATGCGCAAGGCCGATTACTTGGGCAAGTTCAAGCCGATGCTGGCCAAGACCCATGAGGAGCAAGGCATTCGCCCGGTCGAACCGGCCTGTGCGCGCAAGCTCTTGCACGGCGCGGTGGCGTACGCCAAGGAGCTTGGTTTTGAGCCCGCCGAGGACTACTGGCGGGCGGAGAAATTATTTGGCGCGGCCGATCCTTCCCAGTGCGCGACCGATTACACCTACGGGCGGGAGGGCCGGCCTTGTTACATCCAAGGCCCCCACGACGATATGAAAACGGTGCGCTACGTTTTGGACAAGCTCAAAGAGCGCGTGGGCGAGGGCAATTTCGACTACCTCATCGAAATCGACGGCGAGCCGCAGGCCAGCCGGCCGGAATTGCTGGAGGCGCCTTCCGCAGCCGACTAGTTCGGCCAGGACCGGCCGCTATTCTTCCGTGTGGGAAGGAAAACCGTAGCGTCAAGACCGCTTTAGTTCAAATAGGCGCGGAAGAAGCCACAAGCTGGCGGAGCCGCGGCCAGTCAAAACTCGGCCCGGGGTCGGTCTTACGCCCCGGGGCGATGTCGCTGTGGCCTACGATGCGCTCTAGGGACAGCCCTTCGTAAGCGTTGAGCAGCACGCGCACGACTTTCGCCAAAATTCGGTATTGGTCCTCGGTGTAGGGGAGGGTTTCGGTGCCTTCCAGCTCGATGCCGATGGAAAAGTCGTTGCATCTTTCGCGCCCTTGAAAAGAGGAAACCCCCGCGTGCCAGGCGCGGCGGTGAAAAGGGACGTATTGGGTCAGGTTTCCCTGACGGTCGATGAAAAGGTGCGCCGACACTTTAAGTTCGGCGATCCCGGCAAAGTAAGGATGGGCTTTGGGATCGAGCCGGTTGGTGAACAGCTGGTCGATAAATCCTTTACCGAACTCCCCAGGAGGCAGGCTGATGCAGTGAATCACCAACAGGGAGATTTCCCCTGTCGGGCGTAGGTCCTGATTTGGGCTAGGGAGTTTGCGGACCGGCTCCAGCCAGCCTTCGCGAATGGTCAATTTTGTTCGCATGGTGTCAGAAAGTTTCCGTTTTTGCGATTTGAGTCACGCCTTCTTGGTAAGCGAGCGCTTAAGCTTAAATCTAAAGCCAAAGGTGCGACAACGACCACGCATGGGTTTAATTTTTGGAGAACGCGTTATGGTTCCGGAAAACAAAGTCGTCGATCTGAGCTCGGTAAGTCGCCCGCAAAATCTCAAGCTCAGCCCTTTGGTGGCCGAGTGCCGCGCGCTATTTCAGAAGGAATTCCAACCCTTGTGGGCGCGTTTTTTTGAGAAATTGGACGATGAGCTGTTTACCCTGTCCGACAAAGCGACGAGCCACATTTTGCAGGAGATGTACTTTGAGGCGATGCGCTATTTGCGCCGCGAGCGGGACAGTCTGGAACGCGCCTATCTGCAGGCGATCCTAAAAGGTTACGACGAGTTTTGGATTTTGCCGCCCAAGCCGGCGGCAGCCGCCAAGGCCGAGGTCAAGCGTTTGCGCGAGGACGATTTAACGCTGGTGGACCCCGAAGCACTGGAAGAGGACTTGGCGGTTTCGACCTTGATCGGCAAGGGCAACAACCTCTATTACAAGGATCTCTACGCCTTGAACAAGCGCTTTGCCAAATTGCTCGGATGCGCGGAGCTAAGCGAGGAGGACAATCCCTTTGGACCGCACCGATTAGGGCGGCTTTTGGCCGAGGCGCTGCGGCCATTGACTTTGGAGTTAAAAGTCAAGCTGATCCTTTATAAGCTTTACGAGCGCTACGTCATCGCCGAACTGGAGGGGGTGTACGACAGCCTGAACGAAGCTCTGGCCAAGGGGGGGATCCTGCCGGAGATTCCAAGAAAGCCGCGCAAGAGCGCAAGCCACGATCGCCCAATTGCCCAAGAGGAGGGCAAGCGGCAAGATTTTGGCCCTGAGCAGGCCGCCTACGTGCAGGCGCTTGAGGCCATGCATTCGCTGCTCGCCGCCTGGCGGGCGCAAGCGGGGCTGCCTTCGCTGGCGGCCAGCGGTCACGAACCGGGGGTGGTGGTCAGCAACACCCAAGAGGTGGTCTCTGCCCTCTCTGCCTTTCAGGATCCGGCGCTTTCGGCCAAGTTGACCGAAGCCCTGCAAAAAGGCGAGGAGGCCAATCTCAAGCTCATGCTGGTCGGCCGCCTGGGCGAAGAGCATGGAGGCAAACGGGCGCTGACGCCGATGGACGAAGACATCATCGACATGATCGGGATGATCTTCGATTTCATCCTCGAGGACCGCGGCTTACCGACCCCGGTTAAGGCTTTGATCGGCCGCCTGCAGATTCCGATCATTAAAGTGGCGCTCCTAGACAAATCCTTCTTCTCCAAAAAATCCCATCCGGCGCGCCTGCTGCTGAACCAATTGGCCCACGCGGGCATCGGCTTGTCGGGGGACGAGGCGTTGGAAGAGAACCCGGTGTTCCAGAAAATCCGCGCCACGGTGGAGAGGGTCCTGCTCGAGTTCGAGCAGGATGTGGGTTTGTTCGACGAGTTGCTGAAAGAGTTTACTCAGTTTTTGGAGCAGGAGGCCCAACGCAGCGAGCGCTTAGAGGAGCGCACTCGCCAAGCTACCCAGAGTAAAGAGCATTTGCTGTTGGCAAAAAAACAAGTCGCCGACGAGTTGGCTTCCCGCTTGCGCGGTCGGCAGCTTAGCCCCAACCTCAAACGTTTCTTCACCGCCACTTGGAAAGACGTGTTGCTGTTGGCCTGTCTGCGTCAGGACAAAGACCCCCAAGCGTGGCAAGCCAAGCTGGCGTTGACCGATACCTTGCTGCGAAGCCTGACCCCGCCTAAGGACGCAAGCGAAGCCAAACGCATAAGGCAGCGACTCCCGGGGCTTATGCGCGCATTGCGCCAGGAATTGGAGGCGATCTCGCTCGATCCTAAACAGATCGCCTTGATTTTCAAGGAGCTGGAGGCGGCGCATCGCGCGCTGCATCTTCAAGAAAGCGGGCCGGAACCTTATCTTGCGCAGGAAATCGAGGCGATCTCTGCCAACTTGCCGGAAGTGGAAGGGATTTCGGTCACCGAACTGGTCGATATTCGGGAAGAAGACATCGCCGAGGAAATCGTTCTGGCGACGGAAATCCAATCCGAAGAGGAGGACGAATTCCTAGCCCAGGCTAGGAAATTGGAGGTTGGCGATTGGCTCGAGTTGACCGATGCCCAAGGCAAAATCAACCGTGTCAAGCTTTCCTGGATCAGCAAGGTGACCGGAGTCCGGGTGTTTGTCAACCGCCGCGGGATGAAGGTGGCCGAATACACTTTGCACGGGCTGGCGGCGGAGTTCCGCCGCGGCAGCGCTAAGACCATCGAGGGCAAGATCCCGCTGATGGATCGGGCCTTGACGGCGATGATGAACGTGCTCAAATCGCCGGCCAAGCAAATGGGAAGCGGCGATTTCCAGGCCGCGCCGGAATTAGTGTAAGAGCGGCGCCAGCAGCACCGCCACGAGGCTGAGCGCTTTGCTCATGATGTTGATTGCGGGGCCGGCGGTGTCTTTGTAAGGGTCACCGACGGTGTCGCCGGTGACCGCGGCGTGATGGGCCGCCGAACCTTTGCCGCCGAAGTGGCCGGCTTCGATGTATTTCTTGGCGTTGTCCCAGGCGCCGCCGCCGGTCCCCATGGACAAGGCTAGAATCAGGCCGGCAGTGACCGATCCAAGCAACATGCCGCCGACCAGAAGCGCCATGCTCCCCGGAGGCAGCCAGGGCGCGATGCAGGCGGCAGCTACGGGGGCGAGAATAGGCAGCAGACCTGGAGCCATCATGCCGAGGATGGCGCTGCGGGTGAGGATGGCGACGGCTTGGGCGTAATCCGGCTTGGCTTGCCCGGTCAAAATAGCCGGATTGTCCCGAAACTGCCGGCGGACCTCCTCCACGATTCGGGAAGCGGCCTTTCCTACCGCATCCAAGGCCAGACCGCTGAACTCAAAGGGCAACAGCGCGCCGAGAAAAAGCCCTGCGACTACGTAGGGATCGTCCAAGGAAAAGTTCAGGTTGGCGGCGCGAACCCCAAACTCCAGCTTGTAAGCGACGATCAGAGTCAAGGCGGCCAGCCCCGCCGCGCCGATGGTAAAGGCTTTCGTCAAGGCCTTGGTCGTGTTGCCGGCGGCGTCTAGGGCATCGGTCCCCGTCCGCACCGCTTTGGGAAGGTGGGCCATCTCGACTAAACCGGCGGCGTTGTCGGCCACCGGTCCGTAAGCATCGATGGCGGTGACGATAGGGGTCAGGGCCAGCAAAGCGGTGGTAGCGATCGCGATCCCGTAGATCCCCGCAAGCTGATGGGCGCCGACGACGCCTGCGGCGACCAATAGGGTGGGAAAGGCGGTGGATTGCATACCCACGGCCAGCCCGGCGATGAGGTTGGTGGCGTGCCCCTGGCAGGAAGCGGCGGCGATGCGCTGTACCGGCCTGAAGCGGGGACTGGTGAAATACGCGGTGTTAACAACCAGCCCCAATCCCACCCCGAGCCCGATTAAAGCCGTGCCAAACAGCGCGTTTTTCCATTCCGGATGCGCCTGCAGCAGCTGCTCGCCGATCCAATAATAACTGAATGCGGTAAACCCAATGCTGATGGTCACTGCGCGCAGCAGGGCAAAACCAACGCCGGCGTTTTTAAGCAGCCAGAGAAATTGACTTCCGAGCAACTGGGCGAGCAGCGCCGCACTGCCTAGCGCCAACGGGTAATGTTGGAAAATGGGTTCTGCGCTCAAGCGGGAAGCGACCAGGACGCTTGCCGCCAGGCTAACCGTGTAACTTTCGAACACATCCGCTGCCATCCCGGCACAATCACCCACGTTGTCGCCGACGTTGTCGGCGATCACCGCCGGGTTGCGCGGATCGTCTTCGGCAATGCCCTGCTCTATTTTGCCGGCCAGATCGGCTCCCACGTCGGCAGCTTTAGTAAAGATTCCACCACCCAGTCGGCCGAAGATGCTAACCAGGGAAGCGCCAAACCCAAGCCCAGCTAAGGGCGTCAGATTGTCAGGTTCCGGCCCGGCGCGCAAGAACAGATAAAAGCCAGAAACGGCCGCGAGCGCCAGACTCCCAAGCAAGAATCCGGTGACCGAGCCGCTCCGATAAGCGATTTTAAGCGCCCGCGCCACGTTTGTTTGAGCAGCCGTGGCAGTGCGTACGTTGGCTCTTACGGCCACCGCCATCCCTAAGATACCGGCGGTCGCCGAGCCTACTCCCCCTAAGGCAAATCCTAAGGCGGTTGTCAGGCCGAATTGGGGAAGGGCCCACAATAAAAGAAACACCGCCGCGCCGACGGCAGCGATGGTGCCGTATTGGACTTGGATAAAAGCCGCCGCGCCTTCGCGTATCGCTCGATAGGGCGCCTGCAAGGCGTCTCCTCCGCGCGGTTGGCGCAGGACCCAAAGGGCGCAGCCGAACGCATAAGCGATGCCCAATGCGGCGGCCAGAAAACTCAGCTTAAGGGGCCACATGCCTTGTCTCCTAAATTTCCGTTTGAACTCCGCCGCCTAAAGCGGGTCTTACGGGCGATTCGATTTGCACGCCTTAAAGTCTCTTGCAATAATGCATTGCGCATCGCAACGGTGCAACCCTACCGCGGGCCACGCCTATGAGTATTTACCCGGTAAACGACGATCTTGAACTGCTGTTGCAAACTTTACCCGGTTCGCTGCGAGATAGGCTCGCCGAGCTTCCCAACGAAGACCTCTTGGAAATCGTCCTGGATCTAGGTCGGCCACCGCAGGCGCGCTACGCGGATCGGTCGCTCCTTCTTGCGGAAACGCCGGTGACCCGCGCCGATCTGAACTACGTGGTGGATTGGGTCGGGGAATTTGGCGCGGATAACCGCGCCGGTATTGAAGGCACCTTGCACCGGATCTCGGCGATTCGCAATCGCAAAGGCGAGATCGTCGGGTTGACCTTGCGAGTAGGGCGGGCGGTGACCGGCACCATCGACCTGATCCGGGACTTGATCGAATCCGGCCGCAGCCTCTTGCTTCTGGGCCGGCCCGGGGTAGGCAAGACCACCAAGCTGCGGGAAGTGGCGCGGGTCTTGGCGGATGATTTCGGCAAGCGGGTGATCGTTATCGACACCTCCAACGAAATCGGCGGCGACGGCGACGTTCCCCACCCAGCCATCGGCAGCGCCCGGCGGATGCAGGTGCCCCATCCCGATAAACAGCACGCGGTGATGATCGAGGCGGTGGAGAACCACATGCCGGAGGTGATCGTCATCGACGAGATCGGCACCGCCGCTGAGGCCCTGGCCGCCCGTACCATCGCGGAACGCGGCGTGCAATTGATCGGCACCGCTCATGGCAACACCTTGGCGAACCTGGTGCAAAATCCCACGCTTTGCGACTTGGTGGGAGGGGTACAGACGGTTACCCTGGGAGACGAGGAAGCGCGCTTTCGCGGTACCCAAAAAACCGTCAGCGAGCGCAAAGCGCCGCCCACTTTCGAGCAGGTGGTGGAATTGGTCAGTCGCGACGAGTTGATCGTTCATTTGGATACCGCCGCAGCGGTGGACGCCCTCTTGCGAGGCGAAGACGCCGGGGGAGTGCGGCGGACCGCTGCTGGGGAAACACCGGTGGCAATGAGCCAAAGCGCATCACCATTCCCCGGGCAAGCGTTGTCCCCTGAGCTCCTCAAGGGAGAAATCCGCATTTATCCCTATGCGATCAGCCGCGATTTGGTCGAGCGCGTGATCCGCAGCTTCCGCTTCGATGCCCGCACCGTGGCCAACCCCGAACGCGCCGATATGGTGCTGGCGTTGCGCTCGCGGGCAGAGGATGCCCGCCTGCGCCGGATTCTCAACGCCTATAAGCTACCCCTCCATTGCGTCAAAAAGAGCACCACCGCCCAGATCCGGCGCTTGCTCCTGCATGTCTTTAGCCTGCCGGTCGACGCGGCAGACGGCGATGAGGTGGAGGCCGCCGTGAACGAGACCGAAGCGGCGGTGCGCAAAGTTTTAGAAGAATCGGTGGCGGTGGAGCTGGCGCCTCAGCCACGCGAGATTCGCAAAATCCAGCACCACATCGTCAATCGCTATCACCTGGTCGCAGAGAGCGTCGGCTGCGATCCTTTTCGGCGTTTGGTGATCTATCCCGGCTGATCTCTTGAGCGCCTGCGGGCGCGGGTCGAATTGTTTTTTTTGCCTTGGCTGAACACGCGCCCCAAGCGATGCGATTTTTTGTCTGCGCTTTGGCGCAGGAAGGTCGCGGTTTTAACTTTTCCCAATCCTTTCAGCAGCTTACCTAGATTATGCAAGCAGGGATGCAGGCGAAGGAAATCCGCCGGGCGGACCCGGCGGTAGCGAGCGCGTGGTTCTACGGCGTCGTCATCCAGAGCGTGCAAATGCGCTTGGATAGCGCGTTGGCAAAACCGCTGAATTGGTATTTGCTTGACACCTGAACGGCGGGATGCCGTCGCCTTAAACCTAGGCGGGAAGCTCGGAATAGCCCATCAAGTATTCGTCCACCGCCCGGGCGGCTTGGCGGCCTTCCCGGATCGCCCATACGACCAAGGACTGTCCGCGACGCATGTCGCCGGCGGCAAACACTTTGTCGATGGAAGTCCGGTAGGTGCGGGTATCGGCTTTGACGTTGCCACGCGGATCCAGCTCAACCCCAAGCTGCTCTACCATTCCCTGATGGACGGGATGGACGAACCCCATGGCCAAGAGGACCAGGTCGGCGTCGAGGGTGAACTCGCTCCCTGGGATTTCCCGCATCGTGTAGCGGCCGCTTGCATCCTGTTGCCATTCGACCTGGACGCAGTGAACTTTCCTGACCTGACCGCCTTTGCCTTCAAAGGCCACCGTGGACACGGAAAACAGGCGCTCGCACCCTTCCTCGTGAGAGGTGGAGGTGCGCAGCTTGTTTGGCCAGTACGGCCAGGTTAACAGCTTGTTTTCCTTTTCCGGGGGTTTAGGCAGGATTTCCAGCTGTACGACCGAGATCGCGCCTTGCCGGATGGAGGTGCCGATGCAGTCGGAGCCGGTGTCGCCGCCGCCGATGACGACAACCCGCTTGCCGGTGGCGAGGATAGCCTTGTGGGGAGGAATCTCATCGCCGGCCACGCGCCGGTTCTGCTGGGTCAGGAACTCCATGGCGTAATGAATGCCTTTGAGCTCGCGCCCGGGAACTTCAAGATTGCGAGGTTTTTCCGCACCTCCCGCCAGGACGACGGCGTCGTAGCGGGCAAGCAGCGATGGCACGGAAACGTTTACCCCAACGTGGGTGTTTGGGCAAAATTCCACGCCTTCGGCGCGCATCTGCGCCATGCGCCGGTCAATATGGTGTTTTTCCAGTTTGAAATCGGGAATCCCATAGCGCAGCAATCCGCCGATGCGGTCGTTTTTCTCGTACACTACCACGCGGTGACCGGCCCGCGCCAATTGTTGGGCGCAGGCAAGCCCGGCCGGGCCGGAACCGACCACGGCCACCCATTTGCCGGTGCGCACCTTGGGGATTTGGGGTTGGATCCAGCCTTCTTCCCAGGCCCGGTCGACGATGCTGCACTCGATCGTCTTGATGGTAACTGGGCTGTCTTCTAGGTTTAGGGTACAGGCGGCTTCGCACGGGGCAGGGCAGATGCGGCCGGTAAACTCGGGAAAATTGTTGGTGCGGTGCAGTTCTTCGATCGCTTCGCGCCAACGGTTGCGGTAGACCAGATCGTTCCAATCCGGAATCAAGTTGTTTACCGGACAGCCGTGGTGGCAATAGGGAATGCCGCAGTCCATGCAGCGCGCGCCCTGCTCGGACACTTCTTCCTCCGTGAGGGGAAGGACGAATTCGCGAAAGTGTTGGATTCTGTCGGATACCGGCGCATAGCCGCGATCGCGCCGAGGAATTTCCAAAAAACCGGTCGGTTTTCCCATATAGACCTCGTTGCTTTGAACCTTAAGCCGGCAGCAACGCGCGCGCGCGTGGCGATTGCTGTTGCAGCTGTTCGAGCGCGCGCCGGTAATCGATCGGCATCACTTTGACGAATTTGGGCCGGAACTTGGCCCAATTTTCCAAAATCTGGCGTGCGCGCAGGCTGCCGGTGTAATGGCAATGAGTCTGAATCAGGCTTTTTAAGCGCTGTTCGTCGTAGCGCGTTAAGTCGTGAGCGACTTTGACCCACCCGTGGGTTTCCAGATCGCCGCCCTGATGTTCTAAGGCTTCCAAAGCTTGGTCTTCCGCCAGCACCGGCTCCAGTTCGACCATCGCGAGGTTGCAACGCTTTTCGAAGTCGCCGCGCTCGTCCAACACGTAAGCGATGCCGCCCGACATGCCAGCAGCGAAGTTGCGCCCAGTTTCGCCTAGGACCACCACGATGCCGCCGGTCATGTATTCGCAGCCGTGGTCGCCTACGCCCTCGACCACCGCGATGGCACCGGAGTTGCGCACCGCGAAGCGTTCGCCGGCCACCCCACGGAAGAAGCATTCGCCGCTGATGGCGCCGTACAGGACGGTATTGCCGACGATGATGTTTTCTTCCGCCACGATCGGCGCTGCTTTCGGCGGATAGATGATAATCCGGCCGCCGGAGAGCCCTTTGCCGACGTAGTCGTTGCCCTCTCCCTCAAGTTCCAAAGTGATTCCCCGCGCCAACCACGCGCCGAAGCTTTGCCCCGCAGTTCCGTTGAGTTTGATGTGGATGGTGTCGTCGGGCAAGCCTTCGTGGCCGTAGCGCCTTGCGACCTCACCGGAGAGCATGGCGCCTACCGAGCGGTCGGTGTTGTTCACCTTAAGTTCGATGCGCACCGGCTTTTGCGCTTCCAAGGCCGGCTTGGCCGCTGCGACAAGGAAGTGGTCTAGGGCGCGATCGATTTCGTGGGGCTGGGGTTCGCAGCAATAGATCGCTACCTTGGGGCCGGCCTGGGGTTTGGCGAGCAGCTTGCTAAAATCCAAACCTTTGGCCTTGTAGTGATCGATGGCGTCGGTCATATCCAAACGGTCGGACTGCCCGATCATCTCGTCAAACCGCCGATAGCCGAGTTGCGCCATCAGCTGCCGGACCTCCTCGGCGACGAAGAAGAAGTAGTTGACCAGGTATTCCGGTTTGCCCTTAAAGCGCTTGCGCAGGACGGGGTCCTGGGTCGCGATCCCCACCGGACAGGTGTTGAGGTGGCACTTGCGCATCATGATGCAGCCGGACACGATGAGGGGCGCGGTGGCAAATCCAAACTCATCTGCCCCAAGCAACGCGCCGATCACCACATCCCGGCCGGTGCGCAGCCCGCCGTCGACCTGCACGCAAATGCGGCCGCGCAGCTTGTTGAGCACCAGCGTCTGGTGGGTCTCGGCCAGGCCGATCTCCCACGGGAGACCGGCGTGCTTGATGGAGGTCAAAGGGGATGCCCCGGTGCCGCCTTCGTAACCGGAAATGGTCACGTGGTCGGCGTGCGCCTTGGCCACCCCCGCGGCGATCGTCCCCACGCCAAGGCCGGAGACCAGTTTGACGCTGATGCGCGCCTTGGGGTTGACGCATTTTAGGTCGTAGATCAGCTGCTTTAGGTCTTCGATGGAATAAATATCGTGATGGGGGGGCGGCGAGATCAGCCCCACCCCCGGGGTGGAGTGGCGCACCTTGGCGATGATCTGGTCCACCTTGTGTCCGGGCAACTGGCCGCCCTCACCGGGTTTAGCCCCCTGACAGATTTTGATCTGAATGTCGTCGGCGTTGACCAGATATTCGGTGGTCACTCCAAACCGGCCAGAAGCCACCTGCTTGATCGCCGAACGCATCGAATCCCCATTGGGCAGAGGCCGGAACCGTTCCGGGAGCTCTCCGCCTTCGCCGGTGTTGGATTTACCGCCGATGCGGTTCATCGCGATGGCCAAAGTGGTGTGGGCCTCCCACGAGATCGAACCGAAGGACATCGCCCCGGTAGCGAAGCGCCTGACGATCGAGCTGGCCGGTTCCACTTCATCCAGGGGGACCGGCGGGCGATCGAATTTAAAGCGCATCAGCCCCCGCAGGGTGAACACGCGCTCGTTCTGGTCGTTGATCAGGCGGGTGTATTCTTCGTACGTTTTGAAATCGTTGCTGCGGGTGGCGTGCTGGAGCTTGGCGATTGATTCCGGAGTCCAGGCGTGGACCTCCCCGCGCACGCGATAGGCGAACTCGCCGCCAAGGTCCAGAGATTTGCGTAATTCTAAGGAGTTTTGATAGGCGCGTCGGTGCCGCTTGAGGGTTTCGGCGGCGATTTCTTTAAGACCTACGCCTTCAATGACGCTGGTGGTGCCGCTGAAGTAGCGGTCGAGGAAGTCCTGATTCAATCCTAAGGCGTTAAAAATTTGCGCGCCGCAGTAGGATTGATAGGTGGAGATACCCATTTTGGACATGACTTTGAGAATACCTTTGGCCACCGCTTTGATGTAGCGTTTTTGCGCTTCTTCTGCGCTGATCGGTTCGGGCGCGAAAAGGCGCAAATGCGCAATAGCGTCTAAAGCCAGGTAAGGGTTGATGGCTTCGGCGCCGTAACCGGCCAGGACGCAGAAGTGGTGCACCTCGCGCGCTTCTCCGGTTTCGACCACCAGCCCGGTTTCGGTCCTTAAGCCCTTGCGGATCAGGTGGTGGTGCACGGCTGAGGTGGCCAAGAGCGCTGGAATGGCCACGTGGTCGGCGTTCATTTCCCGGTCGGAGAGGATCAGGATGTTGTTGCCGTCGAGGACGGCGCGCTCGGCTTGCTCGCACAGGCGATCGAGCGCTCTGGCCATGCCTTCCTCGCCCTCGGCGACCGGATAGCAAAAGCTTAAAGTTTTGGTGCGAAAAGCACCCTGCGTGCGCGGTTCGATGTAGCGGATCTTCTCCAGGTCGACGTTGGTGAGGATGGGTTGTTGCGCCTCCAGGCGCATGTGCGATCCGCCATGATTCAGGCCAAGCAGATTCGGCCGCGGGCCGATCAGGCTCACCAAGGACATGACCAGCTCTTCGCGGATCGGGTCGATGGCCGGATTGGTGACCTGGGCGAAAGCCTGCTTGAAGTAGTCGTAGAGCAGGCGCTCCCGGCTAGACAAAACCGCCAACGCGGCGTCGTTGCCCATCGACCCAACCGGATCCTGCCCGCTTACTGCCATCGGCTGCAAGAAGAACTTGATGTCTTCCTGGGTGTAGCCGAATGCTTTGAGCCGCTCGTGCAAGGTGTTTTCGTCCGGGGGCATGGGGGCCACTTCCGGTTCCAGCTTCTCCAGCCGGATTTGCGTCTTGTCCAGCCACTCCTGGTAGGGAGCGCGACTTGCCAGTTCCGCCTTGAGCTCGGCGTCGTCGATGATTCGGCCCGCTTCAAGGTCGATCAACAGCATCTTGCCGGGCTGCAGGCGCCATTTCTTGACGATCTTCTCTTCCGGCACCTTGAGCACGCCCATCTCCGAGGCCATGACCACCAGCCCGTCCTCGGTCAGAAAATAGCGCGCCGGACGCAGGCCGTTGCGGTCTAAGGTAGCGCCGATCTGGACGCCATCGGTGAAAGCGATGGCCGCCGGACCGTCCCAAGGCTCCATGAGCGCGGCGTGGTATTCGTAGAAAGCGCGGCGTTTTTCGTCCATCAGGGGGTTGCCGGCCCAAGCTTCGGGGATCAAGAGCATCATCGCGTGCGCGAGCGAATACCCGCCGGCGACCAACAGCTCCAGGGCGTTGTCAAAGCACGCCGAATCCGACTGCCCCTCGGCGATCAGCGGCCAAAGCTTGTCCAGATCCTCGCCCAAAATTTCGGATTTCATCGCGTGCCGGCGCGCCGCCATCCAGTTGAGGTTGCCGCGCAGGGTGTTGATCTCGCCGTTGTGGGCGATGAGGTGGAACGGCTGGGCGAGCTCCCAAGACGGGAAAGTGTTGGTCGAGAAGCGCTGGTGGACCAGCGCCAGCGCCGAGACCATGCGCTTATCGTGCAGCTCCGGGTAGTACTTGCCGACTTGGGCGGCGAGCAACATGCCTTTGTAGACCAGAGTGCGCGAAGAGAAAGAGGGAATACAAAACCCCGCCGGATCGTCCAGGCCGAGCGCACGGATTTGGTTTTCCACCTGTTTGCGGATAACGAACAGTTTGCGCTCGAAGGCGTTTTGGTCCGGGCAATTTTCGCCCCGGCCGACGAAGATCTGCCGCACTACCGGTTCAACTTCCCTGGCCGATTCGCCGATTTCGCGATTGTCCGTGGGAACGTCGCGCCAACCCAAAACGGTTTGCCCTTCGGCGACGATGAATCGCTCCAGAATCTGTTCACACCGCTTCCGGTTTTCCGACCGTTGCGGGAGAAACACCATTCCTACTCCGTAATTGCCCTCTGGCGGCAGGACGATACCCTGTTTGGCGCATTCTTCACGCAGGAAGCGGTCCGGCATCTGAATCAGGATTCCGGCGCCGTCACCCGCTAGGGGGTCGGCTCCCACGGCACCGCGATGGGTCAAGTTGGTGACGATCTCCAAGCCCTGTTCAATGATCGCGTGGCTTTTGCGGCCTTGGACGTCGGCGACGAAACCGACACCACAAGCGTCGTGTTCGTAGCCGGGATCGTACAAACCCTGTTTAGGCGGCAATCGGCTGTGACTCATGTTTGACCTCGTCTGCACGATACGTAGGACCTACAGTTTCTGCTCTCAAGAAAGTGCGCAAATATGCGCACCGTTCTCTTCCTGCCCCGACGTTTGCGCGTCGTATCTGACAGGCGTGACTTTCCCGACTGCGGCAGAGACCCTCTCTGCCGCAGCGCCGCCGTTACCGGACGGACTCGCCACGGGTAGGGCCGTTGCGGTGGCCAGCCGTTTTAAGTTGAGCGCCGCCGTGCCTACGCTCATCCTAGTGCTTTCCATGAGTATGGTTATACGCCATCAGGCACTTTTTGTAATACTAGAGTTTAGCTCCTTTAGGGTCCTGATGCTTTCACAGAAAAGCACTAGAGAATAGGAAAGTTAGGCGAGATTTGCAAGGACTTTGCGATTGAGTTTAAAAGCTTGTCGCTTGAGTTGGTTTTGTGAACTTTGTCAAGGAATTGCCCAAAAAGACTTAAAGATTTTCCCGCACCCGCCGCTACCTAGGAGGACCATCCGTCAAATGCGAATTCTTAGAAATTCGGGAGGGTAGGGAGATGATACCAGAGATGCTAGAGGCGGTAGACGCATTGGACGACGCGGCGGGGTTAGAATGGGACGAGCTTGAGTTGAGCGGCGAGGTGGCGGAGGCCGATTCTGCCACGCCGTTCGATGCCACTCAGATGTATTTGAACGAGCTAGGTCAGTCTGACCTGTTGACCGTGGAGGAGGAAAAATACTACGGGGCGTTGGCGCGACGCGGCGACGAGGAGGCGCGCCGGCGCATGATCGAGAGCAATCTGCGCCTGGTAGTCAAGATCGCGCGCCGTTATCTAAACCGCGGCTTGCCGCTTTTGGATCTGATCGAGGAAGGCAATCTGGGCCTGATCCGGGCGGTGGAAAAATTCGAACCCGAGCGCGGTTTCCGTTTCTCCACCTACGCCACCTGGTGGATCCGGCAGACCATCGAACGGGCCTTGATGAGTCAGACCCGAACCATCCGCCTGCCGATCCATATCGTCAAGGAAATGAACGTTTGCCTCAAAGCGATGCGGCACTTGGCCCAGAAGTTAAACCGCGATCCTACCCCGGAGGAGATCGCCGAGTATTTGGACAAGCCGGTCAAAGACGTGGAACGGATGCTCAAGCTCAACGAGCGGACCAGTTCCGTGGATGTGGCGTACGGCAAGGAGTCGGACAAACCGCTTTTGGAGATTATGACCGATGAGGCAGCGCCCGGTCCGGAGGTCCTGCTTGACAACGAGATCTTGAGCGCGCACGTGGACCGCTGGTTGCGGCAACTGCCGGACAAGCACCGCGAGGTTTTATTGCGTCGTTATGGGCTTTGGGGATACGACGCCTCGACCTTGGAACAAGTAGCGCAAGAAATGCAGGTAACCCGCGAGCGGGTGCGCCAGATTCAGATGGAGGCGATCAAAAAGCTGCGCGAGCTCCTCAAGGCGGAAGGGTTTTCAGCCGAGACGATTTTCCATTGATTTGCGATTTACAAAAATTGCCTCCAAACCGGCAAAAAATGTTAATATAAAAAACCCCGCCAAAAACTGGCGGTTTTTCGATAGTCCCGATGCCTTGGCGCCTTTGAAGACACAAGCAGCTTAAAGTGCATCGAGCGGCTTGGTTTTTGTTTCTTCAAGGCTCTAAGGTGTTTTTATGTCTGGTTTCATCGCTCCAAGTTTTCGCGAACTCGATCTGCCTGAATTCCTGCTCCAAGAATTGGCTCGGCTGGGCTATGAGTGTCCCACGCCGATCCAGGCAGCGACTATTCCCCACGTTTTGGCCGGGCAAGACGTGATCGCTCAGGCCCAAACCGGCACCGGCAAGACCGCCGCATTCGCCTTGCCGCTCCTTGCCCGCCTCGAGGTCGGGCTGCCTCGGCCTCAAGTTCTGGTGTTGACGCCGACGCGGGAATTGGCGCTGCAAGTGGCCGAGGCGTTTCAGGCCTATGCCGCAGGCCTTCCCGGACTTTACGTTTTGCCGATTTACGGGGGCCAAGAATACGGCCGCCAAATCCGCGCATTAAGACGCGGGGTCCACGTGGTCGTCGGAACCCCGGGGAGGGTGATGGATCACATGCGCCGCGGCACCTTGAGTTTAGAGAGCTTAAAGACGGTGGTTTTAGACGAAGCCGACGAAATGCTGCGCATGGGATTCGTCGACGACGTGGATTGGATTCTCGGCCAGACTCCCGCCACGCGGCAAGTGACCTTGTTCTCCGCGACCATGCCGCCTCCGATTCGCCGGATCGCCCGGCGCCATCTGCGCGCTCCGCAAGAGATCAAGATTCAGGTGAGGACGACGACCGCCGAAACCGTCCGGCAACGCTACTGCTTGCTTGCCGACCACGCCAAGCTGGAGGCTTTGACCCGCATTCTGGAGGTAGAAGCGTTCGAAGCCGCCATCCTCTTCGTGCGCACCAAGCTTCAAACGGTGGAATTGGCCGATAAGCTGGTGGCCCGCGGATTTGCCGCCTCACCGCTCAACGGCGACATTCCGCAAAACCAGCGCCAGCGCACGGTGGAACAGCTCAAAAGCGGGCAATTGGACCTTTTGGTCGCCACCGACGTGGCGGCGCGGGGATTGGACGTGCACCGCATCAGCCACGTGATCAATTACGACATTCCTCTCGATACCGAATCCTACGTCCATCGCATCGGCCGAACCGGTCGGGCGGGCCGCTCGGGGGAGGCCATTTTGTTCGTGACCTCGAGGGAGCGGGGGCAGCTTGCAGCGATCGAGCGCGCCACGCGGCAGAAGATCCAACCTATGGAACTGCCTTCGGCCGAAGCCATCCACCGCCAGCGCATGCTCCGCTTGCAGCAGCGTATCCGCGAGGCTTTAGCCGATCCAAAGATGCCGTTTTACCGCGCTCTGCTCACCCAGTATCAGAGGGAGCAGCACGTGCCGGCGATGGACATCGCGGCGGCCTTGGCCATCCTGGTCCAGGACTCTAATAGGCCTTCGTTGACGGCCGCTGCGAGCGGCTCTTCCCGGGAAAGGCGCACGCTTCGCCTACGGGAGCATCGCTAAAGCCCGCCGGCGCCAAGCTTGGCAAGCGGCAGCGGGTGCGCCATCATAAACGGCATGCGCCGGAGCAAAACCAAGTCGGCTCAGCTTCGCCTCTCCGCTGGGGTAGTGGTGGTGAGGTTGCAGGATCGCCCCCGTTATCTCTTGCTGCGCGCGTTTGCTTACTGGGACTTCCCTAAAGGCCTGGTCGAGGCGGACGAGACGCCGCTTGCCGCCGCGATCCGAGAGGTGCGGGAAGAGACCGGTCTTGCGGACCTGGTTTTCCGGTGGGGTGAGGTTTATTACCAAACGCCCCCTTACGGGCGAGCAAAGGTAGCCCGCTATTATTTGGCCGAATCTCCCCGCGGGGAGGTTCGGCTTCCCGTCAACCCCGAACTCGGACGTCCGGAGCATCATGAATTTTGCTGGCTCGCGTACGCCGAGGCGAGGCCGTTGCTGGTGCCAAGGCTTCAAGCCGTGCTCGATTGGGCGCATGGAATCGTCACCGCGTGCGAGGTGCGCTCCGGTGGATGTTCCCCTTAAGGTCAAGCTCGCCTTTTTGCTGCGTCCTGAAAGTTATCCGGATCGGCCGACGCGCGTCAAAGCGATCGAGACGCATCTGGCTTGGGTGTTTTTAACCGACCGCTTTGCCTATAAACTCAAGAAACCGGCCCGTTATCCTTATCTGGATTTCAGCACCGTCGCCGCGCGGCGGTTTTATTGCCGTGAGGAACTGCGCCTTAATCGGCGCCTGGCCCCGGATGTCTATTTGGCAGTCATCCCGCTGACCTTGAAGGGTTTAAGCGAGTTGGTTCTGGATGGGCCAGGGGAGAGCATCGACTTTTTGGTTTGGATGCGGCGCCTGCCGCAGGATCGGATGCTCGACCGTTTGCTCGCGCAGCGGCGCCTGGAAGAGCGCCAGCTAAAAGCTTTGGCTTGGGTGCTTAAAGATTTCTATGGCGCCGGGGCGCAGCAGGACTGGGATGGGGAAGGTTACCGCTCGCGTTACCGGGAGGCGATCCTCACCAACTTGCGCGAACTTCGTTCCCTGGGTTTCAAGAATGGCACCGCCTTGTGCGAAGCCCAGCTGGAGTTTCTGGAACGGCGGGCGGACTGGTTCGATGCCCGGGCGGCCGCTGGCCGGATTGTGGAAGGACACGGGGATCTTAGGCCCGAGCACGTGTGTTTCGAGCCTCCTTGGCCAAAGGTCATCGACTGCCTGGAATTTAGCCGCGAGCTTCGCCTGCTCGACAGCGCCGACGAAGCCGCCTATTTGGCCTTGGAGTGCCAGTATCTCGGGTACGCCGAGGCAGGCAGGCGGTTTCTCGAGCTTTACGCGCAAGTCGCCCGAGACGTCCCGCCTCCTAGACTGCTCGACTTCTATCTCGCCTACCGGGCGACCTTAAGGGCTAGGCTTTTGCTCTCTAGGATACGCGAGAGCGCTGCTTCTGTCTGGCCGCGCCTTAGACGCCGCGCCGCGCGGTATCTTGAGCTGGCATCCGGCTACACCCGCAGGATGCAGGCAGACTAAGCCGCCAAGCGTTTGACTTTCTCGAGCACCGCTTGCGCGTGACCTTCCGGCTTGACCCCGTATTCGGCGTCGACGATGGTGCCGTGTTTGTCGATGATGAAGGTGGAGCGGACGATGCCCCATTTTTTGACCCCGCCTTTTTCCTTTTCCTGCCACACCCCGTAGCGCTCGCACAGGTTGCCGTCGGCGTCGGACAGAAGGTTTACGTTCAGGCCGTACTTGGCGATGAACGCCCGGTGCATGTCGCACGGATCCTTGCTCACGCCGATCACTACCGTGTCGTATTTGGCAAATTCTTCAGCGAGCTCGGTGAACTCCTTGGCCTCGATGGTGCAGCCTGGGGTATCGTCCTTGGGATAAAAGTACAGCACCACGTTTTGTTTGCCGCGGAAATCGGCAAGGCGAACGATTTTCTCGTCCTGATTGGGGGCGCTGAAATCGGGAGCGGGTTGGCCTTTCGTCAACATCGTCGTTCCTCCTTAAGTAGTGGATTAACAAGCGCTCCGGCGCCTTTCCTCGACTTGGCCTTGGTCGGCGATGAACACCGCGCTGGCCAGGTTGAAAAAGACGCCGTGTTCGAGCACGCCGGGAAGGTCGTTCAGCAAGCGGTCAATGGCGGCCGCTTCCCAAGCTTCAGGGAATTGGGTGTCGAGGACGAAGCCTCCGGAAGAGGTCACCGCCACGCCGCTTTCCTTGATTCTAAGCTCAGGTTTGGCGCCTTGGGCCTCGAGTTGGGCTTTAACCAGTCGCCAGGCGTACGGCCAGACTTCGACCGGGATCGGAAACCTCTCGCCCAGGCGGGTTACGCGTTTGGAGCGGTCGGCCAGAACCCAAAACTGGCCGGCCGCCCGCGCCAGGATTTTCTCCCGCACCAGGTCCTGGCCTTGGCCTTTGAGCAAGGTGAGATCCGGGGCGACTTCGTCGGCGCCGTCCACGTACACGTCCAGTCGGCTTACCTGCTCTAGAGAAACGAGCTTTAGCCCCAAGGCGCTGGCTTGGATGGCGGAGATGGGCGAACTGGCTACCGCCGTGATGTTAAGGTTCTCTTGTCGGCAGCGCTCCGCCAAGGCTTGGAGGAAACAGAGCGCAGTCGAGCCGGTGCCTAGACCCACGACCATGCCGTCTTGGATTTTCTCCGCGGCGAACCACCCCACCCGTTGCTTGTCGTCCATCCTAACTTCCCCGAAGTCGTCGCTATAGTTGAGTATCATACTAGGGAAAAAGCCGGCGTCAACGGTCAAACAACTCCGTGAGTGGATTGCCTGTGTGGATCCGGCGGACGACCTGGGCGAGAAAGGCCGTGGTATCCAAAACCGTGAGCTTGGCTTGGATCGCTTGGGCGGCAAGCGCCCACGAGGTCACCGTATCGGTGACGACGACCTTGTCCAGCGCCGGGTCGGTCAAGTGGCGTTCGGCGTCGGGATGAAACAAGCCGTGGGCGGCCAAGGCAAACACCTGTCTGGCGCCGGCTTTCTTGCACAGGCGGGCGGCGTGGGCGAGGGTGCTGCCGGTGACGATCAAATCGTCGAAGATCAAGGCGGTGCTGCCGGCCACCTCGCCCAGCAGGCGGCCGTGGTAGAGTTCTCCGCCGCCGCGCAGCTTCTCGGTCACCGCCATCTCTACCGCGTTTCCCAAACGCTCGGCCAGTTTGCGGCGGAACCGTTGGGCGCGCTTGTAGCCTCCCGTATCCGGGGAGACCACGGTGAGGGGTTCGCCGGGAGGCAAAACCGTAAGCAGCCAATCCAAGAATATCGGAAAGGAATCTAGATGCTCGGCGATGCAGCGAAAAGCGTTCTGATAGGCGGCCGGATTGTGGACCTCAAGGGTAACCACGCGGTCGGCCCCTACCGCCTCGATCATCTGGGCCAAGTACCTAAGGCTCACCGGGTCCCGCGCTTGGCTGCGGCGGTCTTTGCGCGCAAAGGCAAGATACGGCAGAACCAAGGTGATCTCGCGCGCGGAAGCGTCGCGCAAAGCGCCGGTGAACATGAGCAGGCGCAGAAGCTTGTCGTTGACGCTCAAAGTCGGCTCCGAATGCAGCGAGCCCAGCACGAATGCGTGTCGCCCGCGCACGCTCTCTAAGGGGCGGATCTTGAATTCGCCGTCCTCGAACGCGCGCTCTTCGTGCTCTCCCAAGCTAAGCCCAAGGTGCGCGGCGAGGCGGCGGCCGTATTCGCGAAACCCTTGCAGGGCGAACAAAAGCGGTTCAGACATAGCAGCTCCAAAAATAGAGTTTCATTGGCCGGTTATTGTCGGCGACTTGAGCTTATTGGAGCAATCGCGCTCTGCTATGCTTGGCAGTAGAGCACGCAAGTTAGAAAAGAGCCATGCTGGTCGAATCTTCTGGGTTTTCCTTGCTGCACATCGATGCGGCGCGCTTTGCGACCGACGACTTTAATCCATTCCACGACCCGCACAAGTGGCGCCGCCTGGCCGGCAATCCCTTCGGGGGGCCGATCGTGCTGGGCTTTCAAGTCGAAACCTGGCTGGCCGAAGCGGTGGCCGACTATCGCCGCGCCTACGACGATCCGGTCTTGCTCAAGACGCTGGGTTTTAGCAATTACCACGTCCAGTTTGCCGCGGCGCTGCAGCCCAATCAGCGTTTCCAGTTGACGATCAAACCTTCGCAGTGGGACGAAGGCGGTAAGGTATTGAGCAATCGCGTCGTGCTGCGCAGCGATCGGAGCATCGTGCTGGCCGGATACCATAGGCTGTCGCACCGGCCTTTGGTGCTGCCCGAGTTCAGCCCCCAAGGCTTGCCCGATCTCTCCCAGGTCCCCGACCGTTCCGAGGTCGGGGGGTATTTCTTAAAGCGCAAATTCATGATGACCGCCAACGCCAAGAATTTTCTCTTGGGCGCTTCGGTCGATCCGGCCAAGTATTTCGACGAACTGGAAGGGCGCGTAGCGTTCCCCGAGCTGTTTCCGGTAAGTTACATTTCCTGCGCCCTGTTGGAGCGGGCGCGGCGCTTTGACCACGATTTTGAGCGCGCGCCCATGGTCTACACCCGCCACGAGATCAGCATCGACCGCAAGCTGACGGCGGCGATCGCCAGCAACGACCGCTTGCACGTGTTGGTCGCCCCCGAGGGCGAAGACGGAAACGGCGTTCGGTTTTGCTGCTTGGGGTGGCTCGAAAATCGCCTGCTGTTTCGGGCCCGGATCGAGTTGCTGCCGCTGCAAGACGTGGTCAAGGCGATGCGCCGCTCCAAAGGGCTGTAAGGTTTGTTAAAATTGCCGCTCGATTTAGGAGGAACGAGCGTACATGAGCATCCGCACCCGCTTTGCCCCAAGCCCCACCGGCCACCTGCACATCGGCGGTGCCCGCACGGCCTTGTTCAACTGGCTGTATGCGCGCAAACACGGCGGCCGTTTCATTTTGCGCATCGAGGACACCGACCTTGAGCGCTCGACCCGCGAATCGGTGAACGCGATTTTGGAGAGCCTGGCCTGGCTCGGCCTGGACTACGACGAGGGTCCTTACTTCCAGAGCGAACGTTTTCCTCGTTACCGGGAGGTCATCCGGCGCCTCTTGGACGAGGGTAAGGCGTATTATTGCTATTGCACCAAGGAAGAGCTCGAGGCGATGCGCCAGGAACAACTGGCGCGCAAGGAAAAACCGCGTTACGACGGCCGCTGCCGCCACCGAACCGAACCGCGACCCGGGGTCGAGCCGGTGGTCCGGTTTCGCAATCCCACCGAGGGGGAAGTGGTGGTCGAGGACCTAGTGCGCGGGCGGGTGGTGTTCGCCAACCGGGAGTTGGACGATCTGATCCTGGCCCGGGCGGACGGCACGCCTACGTACAATCTGACCGTGGTGGTCGACGATCTGGACATGCAGATCACCCACGTCATCCGGGGGGACGACCACCTCAACAACACCCCTAGGCAGATCAACATCCTGCGCGCCTTGGGCGCGCAGCCCCCGCGCTATGCGCACGTTCCCATGATTTTGGGCGAGGACGGCGCGCGCCTGTCGAAACGCCACGGCGCGGTGAGCGTGCTCGAATACCGCGACCAGGGGTATCTGCCCGAGGCCTTGTTGAATTACCTGGTGCGTTTGGGCTGGGCGCACGGAAATCAGGAGATTTTCTCCATCGATGAGATGATCCACCTGTTCGATCTCCAGGAGATCAACAAATCGGCTTCGACGTTTAACCCGAGCAAGCTGCTTTGGCTCAATCACCATTACCTGATGCATTCCAATCCCTTGCACGTAGCCCATCACCTGCGTTGGCACTTGGGGCGGTTAGGCGTCGATCCGGAGGAAGGGCCCGATTTGGTCGACCTGGTGCTAGCGCTGCGCGAGCGGACCAAGACCCTGGCCGAGATGGCCAAAAGCAGCCTGGTTTTTTATCGGGATTTGACCGAATTCGACCCGGAGGCGGCGGCCAAATATTTGACCGAAGAGGCACTTCCAGTCTTGCAGGCGCTGCTTGAGCGGTTTCGACAATTGGACGCTTGGGAGCAAGAGAAGCTTCACCAGGCGGTGGTCGCCACTTCTGAGGCGCTGGGACAAAAGCTCGGCAAAGTCGCCCAGCCGCTTCGCGTGGCGCTGACCGGGAGTTCGGTCTCGCCGCCGATCGACGTGACCTTGTATCTTCTTGGAAGAGAGAAGACTCTGGCGCGGATTGCCCGGGCGATCGACCGTATCTTGGCCAACTCCAAACCTGCCCTGTGATCAAGCCAAGAGTTTGCCGATCCGCACCCCAAGTTCCATGTCGCTTACGCGGCCGAACAGGTTGGCAACGACTTGTCCTTGCCGGTCGATCAGCACCCAAGTCGGCGTTCCGCGGCACTGGTAGGCGCGCATGGTTTTGGGGATCGGAGAGCCGGGTTCGGCCTGATCGATGGCGATGGGCAAGGTATAGCGGAATTCGTGCACAAAAGCGCGCAAAGCAGCCTCGGTCATCACCTCGTGGTGTTCGAACACCGAGTGGATGGCCAGGATTTGGAGGTTGGGATCGCTTTGGAAGAAAGTAAAGAAGTTTTGCGCTTGCGGCAGGCCGTGGACGACGCAGCCTGGGCAAAGCATCTGGAAGAAATGCAACGCCACGACTTTGCCGGTAAGCGCTAAAGGTTCGCTATTGAGCCAAGCGCTGACTTCAAGTTCCGGTGCTCGCATATTTCTTACGACCCGCTGTTTCGCGAAATGGGAATTTTACTCCTTCTGCCAGACAATTGTAGCGCCCTCCAAGGGCGCTTGGGCTTCCTCGTGGTGCGGCACCACGCGGACGGTGTAATGATCGGCAGGACGTTTGGCAGGGGCTTGACCGACGTAGAGAAAACCGCCTTCGGCGCCGAGCAGAGGGTGTTCGGGTAAGAGCGGAATTCTCTCGGGCAGTGGATCGGGGGCGAGCGGGTCGGCGTAAAGCTCCACGCGCACCGCGTCTGGGTCCACCGCGCCCAGATAGACCGCGACCTCGAAGCGATGAACGCCTTCCTGGGTGTCGATCTTGGGCTCGCCGATGTGAATGGTGTGCCAGTGATCCTTGAGGTGAGCGCGCCACTTCAAAATTTGCCTGGCCCGGGCCTGGTCGTTGCCGTGCCGGTTGGCCAAGGCCCTGGCCATGGGTAGGTAGTACTGATCGACGTACTGGCGCACCATGCGGTTGGCGGAGAAGAACGGGGCGAGCTTGGCCATGCTTTCGCGCATCTTGGCCACCCATTGCACCGGGATCCCGCGCCCATCGCGCGCGTAGAACGTGGGAGCGATCTCCCGCTCGAGCAGCTCGTAGAGCTGCCCCGCTTCGGTCCGGTCCCAGGCCGGGTCGGCGTCGTGCTCGTGGCCGTCGCCTATTGCCCAGCCCACGGTAGGATCGTAGGCTTCGGCCCACCAGCCGTCCAGTTCCGAGAGGTTGAGCCCGCCGTTGACCAAAACCTTCATGCCGGAGGTGCCGCACGCCTCCCACGGCCGCCTAGGGGTGTTGATCCACACGTCCACGCCCGAGGTCAAGATTTCGGCGAGCTGCATGTCGTAGTCGGGCAGAAACACGACTTTGCCGGCGATTTCCGGATGGCTGCGGATGAACTCGATCCAGGCGTGGAGTTGCCGCTTGCCCTCTTCGTCCAGGGGGTGGGCTTTACCCGCCAGTATCAGCTGCATCGGCCGATGCGGGTCGGAGAGCAAGCGCGCGAGGCGATCGGGGTCGGTCAGCAGCAGGTTTGGGCGTTTATAAGCGGTAAACCGGCGCGCAAAACCCAAAGTTAAAGCGTTGGGGTCGAGCAGCGGCGCGCTTGAGGGCGGCAGGTAGTGGAAAGCGGCGGGCCGGCGCGCGCGATAGGCGCGCACGAATTCGACCAGACGGCGGCGGTTTTGGGCGCGCAGTTCCCACAGCGCCTCCGCCGGCAGCCTGCGCAGTTGCTCGCCCGGCAGGCACGGGTCGCAGAGCCAGCGCTCCCGGCCGCAGGCCTCGGTCCACAGCCGGTCGGATTCGGGCGAATCCCAGGACGGGGTGTGGACGCCGTTGGTGACGTGCCCGATGGGCACCTCCGCCTGCGGCCAGCGGGGGAACAAGGGAGCGAAGATCCTGCGGCTGACTTGGCCGTGGAGGCGGCTGACCGCGTTGATCGCGCCGCTGCCGCGGATGGCCAGATACGCCATGTTGAACGGCTCGTTGGGATCGTCGGGGTTGGCCCGACCCAAGGCGAGCAGCTCTTCCACTTGGATTCCCAAAAGTTCGCAGTAAAACCCCAGGTGACGCCGGATGAGCTGGGGTGGGAAGCGATCAAAGCCGGCCGCCACCGGCGTGTGGGTGGTAAACAGGTTGCCGGCGCGGGTGACGGTCAAAGCCAGCTCAAAATCCACCTTGTGGCGCTGCATGTAGCTACGCGCCCGCTCCAGGATCGCCAAGGCCGCGTGGCCTTCGTTGAGATGGCAGATGGTCGGCTCTATCCCGACCGCCTCCAAGAGCTGCCAGCCGACGACGCCGAGCAGCATCTCCTGCTGCAGGCGCTGCTCGAGGCCGCCGCCGTACAGCCTATCGGTGATGCAGCGGTCGGAAGGCGGATTGGCCGGGTCGTTGAGGTCCAAAAGATACAGCCTGGCTCTGCCCACTTGGGCCTGCCAGGCCCTCACCCACAGATCAAAACCGTTGAAGTGGTAGCGCAGCCGCAACAGCTGGCCTTCGCCGTTGCGCACCGGCGTGATGGGCAGCTCCCAGGGGTTGTTGTTGGGATAGAGCTCGACTTGCCTTCCGCACTGGTCGATGATCTGGCGGAAATAGCCTTCCTGATAGAGCAGGCCCACCCCCACCGCCGGGACGCCTAAGTCGCTGCAAGTTTTTAAAAAATCCCCGGCGAGCATCCCAAGCCCTCCGGAGTATAAGGGAAGGGCCTCGGTCAGGCCGTACTCCATGCTGAAATAGGCGATGTGCGCCAACGGCGCCTGATCCTCGACCTCTTGGAACCAGGCGGGTTTTTCCAGATAAGCCCGCCGTTCGGCGGCCAGCTCGTTGAGCTGGTGGCAAAACGCTTGATCTTTGGCCAACTCTTCGAGCCGTGCGGGCGAGAGGCTTTGCAGGATCAACCAAGGGTTGGCGGTGCGCTGCCAAAGCTCTGGATCCAAGCTCTCCCACAGCGCATCGCTGACATGGCTCCACGACCAACGCAGGTCCAACGCCAAAGGGATGAGCTCAGCCAAAGGCTCAGGGACGGAGGGCAGCGCGAACAGATGGGTGTTCAAGGCGGGCGTCCTGGTTTGCTTTGTTATGATGGTAGACGCCGGCGCGCGCCCGGGCAAGCGCCTTGAAGAGCCGTCCCCAAAGTTAACGGAAAATCCCCTTCGCCCTCAGCGCAACCACTCGGCGATCAGCTTCTTGCATTCTTTCGCCCAGCGGCAGCGTTTGGTGCATAAATAACGCGCATCGGTCCTAAAACAAATGGGGCGGGCAGTTTTCAGCCAGAGAGGATCGCCGCTTAATTCGGGATCGGCGGACGGGAGGGCTTTAAGGCGGGAGGGGCGCGCTTTGGCGTGAGCCATTTCTTTACCTCCTATTGGGAAATAATAAATTTATTAGACAAGCAAAAACGATTCAGGTTTCATTCAATCTTTCAATCCAGCGATTGGGAGCTAAGAGCATGTGTGGAAGCTGCGGTTGTGGCGACCTATCCCATTCTCATGAAGATCGCGGGCGCCGGTTGCGCATCGAGGAGAATCTCCTGGCGGCCAACGACCGCTATGCCCAAGCCAACCGCGCTTGGCTGGCCGCACGGGGGGCGTGGATGATCAACCTGATGGCCAGTCCGGGAGCGGGCAAAACCTCGCTGTTGGTCCGCACGTTACGCGAGCTGGGCCGCCGGTTCCCCTGCGCGGTGATCGAAGGCGACCAGCAGACCTCGCTGGACGCCGAGCGCATCCGCGCCTGTGGAGTGAAGGCGCTGCAGATCAACACCGGCAAGGCCTGCCATTTGGACGCCCACCACGTAGGCCACGCTCTGGCTAAGCTCGACCCGCCCAAGGGGGCGTGGGTGTTCGTGGAAAACGTCGGCAACCTGGTGTGCCCGGCGGCTTTCGATCTGGGCGAGCAGATGCGGGTGGTGCTTTTGTCGGTGACCGAAGGCGAGGACAAACCGCTCAAATACCCTTATATGTTCCACCGCGCCGATCTGATCCTGATCACCAAGATCGACCTGTTGCCTTACGTAGAATTCGATCTAAAGCGCTGCCTCGAGTACGTCCGGCGGCTTAAGCCCCAAGTTGAGGCGCTTAAGCTTTCGGCCAGGACCGGGGAGGGGATGGAGGCGTGGTACGCCTGGCTCAAGGCCAAAGCGCAGGCTGGGCAATCCGCCTGCATGGCCTAGTCCAAGGGGTGGGCCTGCGCCCAGCGGTCTGGCGTCTGGCCACCGGCCTGGGGCTAACAGGGACGGTGAGCAACTGCGGCGAAGGGGTCGAGATTTGCGTCTTCGGCGCGCCCGAGCAAATCGCCCAGTTTCGCGCCCAGCTCTTGGCGGCGCTGCCGCCCGGCGCGCGTATCCAGGGCCTAGACGAGCGGCCTGTGCGCGCCCCCGCCCCGGCGGAATTTACCATCCAGGCGAGCGAACGCGGAGAAATCGCCCCTTTCGTGTTGCCCGACCTGGCCAGTTGCCCCGAGTGCGCGGAGGAGGTCCTGGATCCTAAGGCGCGCCGCTATTTTTACCCGTTTGCCAGTTGCACCCAATGCGGCCCCAGGTTTTCTATCATCCGGCGGCTCCCTTACGACCGCGAGCGCACCAGCTTTTCCGCCTTTGCTCCGTGCCCTAAATGCGCTTCAGAATACCGCCATCCCGCCGACCGCAGGTTCCACGCCCAGACCATCGCCTGTCCCGACTGCGGCCCCAAGCTGTGGTTGGTGCCTGGGGACGTCCAAGGCCGGGCGGCACTTGCCGAAGCCAGTCGGTGTCTGCGCCGCGGAGAGATCCTCGCGGTCAAAGGGCAAGGCGGATTTCAACTGTTGGCCGATGCCACCTGCGCGCAGGCGGTCGCGGCGCTGCGCGCGCGTAAACACCGCCCGCACAAGCCCTTGGCGCTGCTGGCGCGCGACCTGGAGGTGGTGCGCCGCCATTGCGCCCTCAATCCCGAGGAGCAACAGACCCTTGCCTCGCCGGCAGCGCCGATCGTGTTGCTTTCCGCCAAGGCTTCTTGCTTGCCTGAAAGCATTGCGCCGGGGCTGGATCTTTTGGGTTTTGTCCTGCCCTATACCCCGCTGCACCGCCTGTTGGTGGCCGAGTGGGAGACGCCTTTGGTCTTTACTTCGGGGAACTTGAGCGGAGAACCCTTGTGCGCCGAGAACGGCGAGGCGCAGATAAAACTTGCGGCGATCGCCGATGCGTTCTTGCTCCACGATTACGCCATCGTTCACCCTTGCGACGATTCGGTGGTGCGCTTGATCGCCGGCAAGATGCGGGTGGTGCGCCGCGGGCGCGGCTACGCTCCTCTCCCTAGGCCGGTGCCGCCTGGATTTGAACGAGCGCAGGGGATTTTGGCGTTGGGCGGGGAGCTCAAGAGCAGTTTTGCCTTGATCGCGCAAGGGCAGATCGTGCTTTCGCAGTACTTGGGCGACTTGGAGCAGGCTTTGAGCTTTGCCCGCTACCAACAGGAGCTTACGGCGTATCTGGAGCTGTTCGCATTTACCCCGCGCCGTTTGGCGGTGGATCGGCACCCGGAATACCTCGCCAGCAAATTGGGCCGTCGCTTGGTGCAAGAACGAGCGCTTGCATGCATCGCGGTCCAGCACCACCACGCGCATCTGGCCGCGGTGCTCGCCGAATACGGCCATCCGCGCGATGGCCGGGCGGTGCTCGGGTTGATCTTGGACGGCTTGGGGTACGGCGAGGACGCCGAGTTTTGGGGCGGTGAGCTGCTCTATGGCGATTATCGAGGCTATGCGCGCCTCGCCGCTCTAAAGCCTGCCCCGCTCCTTGGCGGGGCCAAAGCCATGCGCGAGCCTTGGCGCAATCTCGCCGCCCAGCTGTGGCAGGCCAAGATCCCTTGGGAAAAGGTTCCAGCCCTGGCGCAAAAGCCTTTGCCTTGGGTAGAAAAAATGCTCGAGCGCGGCTTGGCTTCGCCTTTGGCTTCGTCTTGCGGGCGGCTGTTCGACGCCGTGGCCGCCGCCCTCGGGATTTGTTTTGATCGCCAGACCTACGAGGGCCAGGCGGCGGCGGAACTGGAAGCCTTGGCCTGGCGCAGCGACGATGGCTTGGCTTACCCTTTTGGGCTGCGCCGCGGCGAGCCTTGGCAGCTCGATCCTGCGCCGATGTGGCGCCGGCTCTTGGCCGATCTGGCGCGCGGCGTCCCTAAATCTACTGTTGCCCGCCGCTTTCACTTCGGTCTGGCGGACGCTTGGGCCGAGCTCGTCGGTCACTTTGCGCGCCGCCTGGACTGTGCTACGGTGGCGTTGGCGGGCGGGGTGTTCCAAAACCGCCTGCTGGCCGAGCGTTTGCACGAGGCCTTGACGGAGCGTGGCTTGAGCGTGTGGCTTGGCGCGCAGGTGCCTATGAACGACGGGGGGCTGGCGGTCGGCCAAGCGCTGATCGCCGCCGCCCAGGAAGGGTGAAAGCATGTGTTTGGGAGTTCCAGGACAAGTGATCGCGATCTCCGATCCGAGTCGGCAGCTTGGAATCGTGGAGATCGGCGGGGTGCGGCGCGAGGTCAATCTAACCTGCGTGCTCGAGGAAGGCGAACCTTTAGAGGCGCTGCTTGGCGCGTGGGTGGTGGTGCACGTGGGTTTCGCCTTGAGCCGCATCGACGAGGAGGCAGCCGCCTGGCTGCGCGATCATGCGTTACCTGAGTGAGCTGCGCGACCCAAGTCTCGCCCACGCTTGGCTAAAGCGCATCGAAAAACGTCTGGCGCGCTTGCCTAGCCGGCTGCCGGTGATGGAGTTTTGCGGCGGCCACACCCACGCCATCTTCCGTTACGGCTTGGATCAGCTCTTGCCTGCGGCGATCGAGTGGGTGCACGGGCCGGGCTGTCCGGTGTGCGTGCTGCCGCGCGAGGCGGTGGATTTGGCCTGCGCCCTGGCGCAAGACCCCAAGTTGATCCTCGCCAGTTTCGGCGATGCGATGCGAGTGCCGGGAAGCCAAGGCAGCATGCTTGCCGCCAAAGCCCAAGGGGCCGACGTGCGCGTCGTCTATTCGCCCCTGGACGCTTTAGCGCTCGCGCGCCGCTACCCCGAGCGCGAGGTGGTGTTCTTCGCTATCGGTTTTGAGACCACCCAACCGGCAACCGCTTTGACCGTCCTCGAAGCCGAGCGCGCGGGGATAAGCAATTTCTCGGTGCTGTGCCGCCACATTACCACCGCCGCGGCGATCCGCGCGGTGCTCGGCGAGCTTTCCGGGCAGCTGGCCGGCATCCTCGCCCCAGGCCACGTGGCGACCGTCCTCGGCGCCCAAGCCTTTGCCTTTCTCCCGGCAGAATACCGGATCCCGACCGTGATTTGCGGGTTTGAACCTTTAGACCTATTGCAGGCCTTGGGGATGCTTTTGGAGCAGCTCGCTGCCGGGCGTTGCCTCCTGCAAAACCAATACCGGCGCAGCGTGCGCCCGGAGGGCAATCCGGTCGCGAGGAAAGCCATCGCCGAGGTGTTCGAGCCGGTGGAAGCGGCTTCATGGCGCGGCTTGGGGCGGCTTTTGGCTTCAGGTGTGCGGCTGCGGGCGCGGTATGCGCGCTTTGACGCGGAGCGCCGCTTTGGGATCGCGGTAGCGCCCGTGACTGAAGAGCCTTTGCCCTGCGGCCAAGTCTTGAGCGGCAAGCTCAAACCCAAGGCCTGCCCGCACTTTGGCACCCGCTGCAAGCCCGAGGCGCCTTTAGGGGCGCTGATGGTCTCGAGCGAAGGGGCGTGTGCGGCGTGGTATCGTTACCGGCGGGAAGCGGTATGAGCCAAAAGCGCATCACCCTCGCCCATGGCAGCGGCGGGCTGGCCATGCACCGCCTGATCGAGGAAGTGTTGCTGGCGGCCTTCGCCGACCCGGAACTGGCTCGGCTTGAGGACGCCGCGCAACTTCCCAGTTTTCCCGGGAAGCTGGCCTTGACTACCGACGCTTTCGTGGTCGATCCGATCTTTTTCCCCGGCGGCGACATCGGGAGACTGGCGGTGTGCGGCACGGTCAACGATCTGGCGGTCGCTGGCGCCATTCCTAAGTATCTGAGCTGCGCTTTGATTTTGGAAGAAGGCTTGCCGCTGGCCGATCTCAAGCGCCTTGCCGAGTCGATGAAACGAGCCGCCGACTTGGCCGGCGTGCGCATCGTCGCCGGCGACACCAAAGTGGTGCCCAAAGGCGCTGCCGACAAGGTATTCATCACCACCTGCGGGGTAGGCGAGATCCCTGAGGGTCGGGCGCTTGGGGCGGCTTTGATCCGCCCCGGCGATAAGATCTTGCTCACTGGCCCCATCGGCGATCACGGCGCGGCGATCTTGGCGGCGCGCGGCGAGTTGGGGATAAGCGGGCCGGTGGCGAGCGACTGCCGGCCCTTGAATCGCTTAGCCGCGCACCTTCTTGCCGCTTGCCCGCAAGGCGTACGCGCTCTGCGCGATCCGACCCGCGGCGGGCTGGCGGCGGTGGTCAACGAGTGGGCGTGGGCCTGCGGTTTTTGCCTGCGCCTGTTCGAAGCGCAGCTTCCTATACGCGCGGAGGTGACGGGCTTGTGTGAGCTTTTGGGAATCGAGCCGTGGCATCTGGCCTGCGAGGGGCAGTTTGTGGCGGCGGTGGCGCCGGAGGTGGCCGAGGAGGCCCTTGGCGCTTTGCGGGCGCATCCCGAAGGCCGGCAGGCGGCGGTCGTCGGCGAGGTCAGCCAAGCGCCTGCAAAAACCGCTATCCTCCATACGCTGTTTGGCGGCGAGCGCCTGCTCGATCTGCCCGAAGGCGAGCCTCTGCCTAGGATTTGCTAAAAGTGTTTGGCTTTATACTCGCGCGCTCGGCGTTCTAAGGTCTGCGCGAGCTGCAAGAGCTGGTTGAGCAGGTGCAAATAGCGCTCGCGTTTGGTGTGAATCTCCTGCTCGAGCTCCCATTCGCGGTGGATCAGGGTATCTTCTTCGGCGAGCACCTGGTCGTAGCGCTCACGTAAGGTTTCCAACTCGTGCAAGGCTTGGGCAAGTGCTGCCTCTGACGCGTCGCGCTCTTGGCTGAGTCGCTGGTATTCGTGGGGAGCGAGCTGGGGGTCGAGTTCGGTCAGGAGTTGGTGGTGTTTTTTGAGCTTGTGCCTGAGCTCGTTGACTTTGTGCTTCTGCGCGCGGATGGCGGAGGTGGCCTCAATGCCTTTTTTCTCCACCTCATTGAGGTGGGCGCGCAGTTTGTGCAACTGAAGCTCGAGCTCGCTAAGCTCAAAGCTTAAGTCTTTGAGCTGCCGGTCTAAAAAGGATTGGGTTTGCGCGCGCAAGGTTTGCAAGGTAGATTCGGGGTTTTCCATAAGCGATCTCCTAGACGTTGACTTTAACCCTATATGAGGGCAGATCCTGAAAAAATCCAGCTTCCCTTAGGCGGTGGGTTTATCGCCCTGAGCCGTCCCGGCTTTGAACGCGAGCTGGCCCAAGAGCTTTTGGACTTTGATTTGGGTCCAGTGGCCGCCGAGGCCGGCAGCGGGTACGCCGTGCTCACCGTTCAAAGGCCTCTGCCGCTGGCTTGGGAAAAGGTACCCATTTGGAACGGGCTGATTTTTGCGCGTCAAGTCTGGCCTTGGACCAGGCGCCTTGAACGCCTGCCGGCCGGCGATCGGCTAACGCCAATCCTGGCGGAGCTGGCCGGTCCTACCTGGCGCCGGCGCTACGCCAGGATCGTGCTGGAGTTTCCCGACAGCGAAGCCGGGCGCCCCTTGGCCAGGCTGTGTCGGAGCTTTGCCAAGCCTTTGACCCAAGCCTTGCAAACTCGAGGGTATTTGACTGCCGCTGCGCCTTGGGAACTGCGTTTGTTGTTTACCGCCTCCACCACGGTTTGGCTGGGCGAAGCGCCGGCCGGTTTGGCCTGCCCTTGGCCCGGTGGAATCTTGCGCCTTAAGTTTCCCAAACACGCGCCGAGCCGCTCGGTACTCAAGTTGGTCGAGGCGGTGCAAGTGCTGTTGAGCGAAGAAGAGCGCGCCCGCCTGCTGCGACCGGGAAGGCGCGCCGTCGATCTTGGAGCCGCACCGGGAGGGTGGAGTTGGCAGTTGGCCAGTTGGGGGCTGGCCGTGACCGCCGTCGATCACGCCAGGCTCGCCAAAGAGGCGCTCGCGACCGGCCTGGTCGAGCACGTTTCGGCCGACGGTTTCAAGTGGCGCCCGACGCGGCCGGTGACCTGGATGTTCTGCGACATGATCGAGCGCCCCCAGCAAGTGACCGAACTGGTCGTCCAATGGCTCACGCGCGGCTGGTGTCAGCACGCCTTGTTCAATCTCAAACTGCCGATGCAAAACCGCCTGCCGACCCTGAGGGCAGCGATCTTGCGCCTGCGCCGGGCGGGCCTTGAGGTGCGCGTCAAACACCTCTACCACGACCGCGAAGAGGTGACGGCGTATGTGCGGCGCTTGAATGGTTAACTTACGGTAACAAAATAGCGTTATGATGGTAAAAAACTTAAAGGGTGGACCGTGTTGGAAATCCGCATCCACGGCCGCGGGGGGCAGGGGAACGTGGTGGCTTCGTATCTTTTGGCGCAGGCTGCCTTTGAAGCAGGTTGGTACAGCCAAGCCTTTCCCAGCTTTGGCGCCGAGCGGCGGGGGGCGCCGGTGACCGCGTTTGTGCGCTTGAGTAAGGCGCCGTTTCGGCGCCGCTGTCAGGTGCGCACGCCCGATTTTCTCATCGTCCAAGACCAGGCGCTGCTTTCTGTCCCAGGGGTTCTGGCCGGCTTAGACCCGCAGGGCGCCGTTCTAGTGAACGCCAAAGCCGACAGCCAGGCTTTGCGCGCCCAGCTTGGCTGCGAGGTGGTGGCGCTGGCGGCCACCGAACTCGCCCAAGAAGTGTTGCACAAACCGTTGCCCAATACGGCGTTGATCGCCGCGTTTTTCGCCCTCACCGAGCTGGTACCGCTTGCGGCGTTGCGCGCGGTGTTGCCGCGCCGCTTTGGGGGGGAGGTTTTGGCGCGTAACCTGGCTTTGGTGGACAAGGCGGCGGCAAGCGTTCCTGCAGGGCTTTGGCGGAGCAAGGTCGATGCGGCAAGCGCTTGAAGGTTCACAAGCCATCGCCTACGCGGTGGCGCGGTGTCGCCCCGGGGTGGTGGCCGCTTACCCCATCACTCCGCAGACCCATATTGTGGAGCACCTGGCCAAACTGGTGGCCGACGGAGAGCTAAGGTGCGAGCTGGTGAGCGTGGAGAGCGAGCACTCGGCCGCCTCGGTGGTCCTGGGGGCGGCCGCTTCTGGGGCGCGCGCTTACACCGCCAGCGCGGCGCAAGGAATCCTTCTGATGGCGGAAGTGTTGTACAACATCGCCGGGCTCAGGGTGCCTATGGTGCTGACCTGCGCCAACCGTGCCCTCTCGGCGCCGCTTTCGATTTGGAACGACCAGCAGGACTCCATGGCGGTGCGCGATGCCGGCTGGATTCAGCTTTACTGTGCCGACAACCAACAGGCGGTCGACACCACCGTCCAAGCGTTCCGCATCGCCGAGACCTTAGAGCTTCCGGTTATGGTGTGCGTGGACGGCTTCGTCCTGACCCATACCTTGGAGCCTTTGGAAATCCCGAGCCAAGAGCAGGTCGATGCGTTTCTCCCACCTTACCGCTTCAGCCGCACCCTCGACCCGGCGCGGCCGTTGACCTTGGGCACCTTGGTGGCGCCTGAGGATTACACCGAGGTGCGCTACGCCCACCACCGGGCCATGCTGCGCGCCTTGGACGTTATCGAAGCGGTGGACGCCGAATGGCAAGCGCTTGTTGGTCGGCGCGCGGGCGGCTTGGTCGGCGTGGAGGGGCCAGAAGACGCGGAGGTCGGGATTTTGACTTTGGGTTCGGTGTTTGGCACCCTTGCCGACGCCCGCGAGATTTTGAACGCTCCGGTGAAGCTCCTGCACCTGCGCGCGTTTCGCCCTTTCCCGGTCGCCGCGCTGCAGCAGGCCTGCCAGGGCTTGCGCGAGCTCATCGTGCTGGAGCGCGCTTTTTCGCCTGGAGGCGGCGGCATCGTCGGCGCGGAAGTGCGCGCGGCCTTGAGCGAGCTTGCCCAGCCGCCTCGAGTGCACAATTTCGCGGTGGGCTTAGGGGGCCGCGACGTGCCTTTAGAGACGCTTTCCCGCTTGCTGGCGGCCATCGAAGAAGGGTCTTGGCGCTTTGCCATTTTCGATGTGGACCTGACGCGCTTGCCCGAGGAGGAACGATGACGGAAGAATTGCCCATCTCTTTGGCTGAGCTGCGCGCCCGGCAGGGGCGGTTTCGCGGTTTGGAGGCCGGGCACCGCGCTTGCCTAGGCTGTGGTCAGGCGCTGGCGGCGCGTTGGGTGCTGGAGGCCACAGGCCCGGAAGTGTTGGTCGCCAACGCCACCGGTTGCCTGGAAGTGTTCACCACCCCTTGGCCGGAGTCGGCCTGGCGGGTGCCGTGGCTGCATTCTTTGTTTGAGAATGCCGGCGCGGTGGCCGCCGGCATGGAGGCGGCGCGCAAAGCGCAAGGGAAAACGGGTAAGGTTTTGGCCTTTGCCGGCGACGGCGGCACCTTCGATATCGGGTTTCAGGCGCTTTCGGGGATGCTCGAGCGCGGGCACGAGGTGCTGTACGTGTGCTACGACAACGAAGGCTACATGAATACTGGGGTGCAGCGCTCTGGCTCGACCCCGCACGCTGCCGCCACCACTACCTCGCCGGCTGGGCGCGAGCGCATGGGCAAGCGTCATCTCAAGAAAGATATTCTCGCGATCATCGCCTCGCACCGCATCGCTTACGCCGCCACGGCTTCTGTCGCCTATCCGGCGGATTTAAAGCGTAAGGTTCGCCAGGCCTTGCTGGTGGAGGGGCCGAGCTTTCTCCACATCCACGCCCCATGCCCTTTGGGATGGGGGCACGAAGGCGAGCTGAGCATCGAAGTGGCACGCTTGGCGGTGCAGACCGGACTGTTTCCTCTGCTCGAGCTCGAGCGCGGCCAGGTGGTGGGGGTGATGCCGCTGCGCGAGGTGCGGCCGGTGAGCGATTATCTAAAGCTGCAGGGGCGCTTTCGCCATCTGTTCCGCGACGACCCCCAGGCGCGCGAGGAGCTCGAGCACCTGCAGGCTTTGGCCGACCACAATATCGAGGCGTTCAATCTGCGCCAAGGCGGTGTAGATCCAGAAGACAGCGAAGGGGCCGACACCGTGCGGCGCGGCCGCCGGCGTTTTTAAGTTAAGGAGGAAAGTATGGCAGAGTTGACACGCGCGGCTTTCGCTTGGCCTGGCACGTCGCTGGCCTATCGCACCGGCACTTGGCGTCTCAAGCGACCGCTCCACCTGCCCCGCGCCGCCCCCTGCCACAGCGCTTGCCCGGCGGGCGAGGACGCCCAGGCGTATCTGGCGCGCCTAGACGAAGGCGATCCTCAAGGCGCTTGGGAAATCTTGGTCGCAGCCAACCCTTTGCCGGCCATCACCGGCCGGGTGTGCCATCACCCGTGCGAGCGCGCCTGCCACCGCGGTCGCTTCGACCAGCCGCTTGCGATTCACGCGATCGAGCGGTTTTTGGGCGACCAGGCGATCGCCTGCGACTGGCCTTATCCCGTCTCTTCTCCCGAGCCTACCGCACCGGAAGTGGCGATCGTCGGCGCAGGCCCTGCAGGGCTTACCTGCGCTTACCACTTGCTGCGCTCGGGCTACCGGCCGGTGGTGTTCGACGCCTTGCCCGAGGCCGGCGGCACTTTGCGTTTGGCTTTGCCGCCGTATCGCCTGCCGCGCGCCGTGCTCGAGGCGGAAATCGGCCGCCTGCTTAGCTTAGGAATACGCTTTGAGCCGCGCCAGCGCTTGGGCCGGGATTTGTTCTTAGACGATCTGCAGCGGGCGTATCCGGCGGTGTTCTTAGGGGTCGGAGCAATGCAACCGCGCCCTTGGGAGGTGGCGCAGGCCGCGTCGGCCGAGCTCTATCAAGGTCTGGAGCTCCTCAAGGAGTGGGCTATCGTCGGCGATCTGCCCAAGGCCGAAAGCGTCGCCATCGTCGGCGGCGGCAACACCTCGGTCGACATCGCCCGGGTGATGCGGCGTTTAGGGGTGCAGGAGGTGCACCTCATTACTCACCGCGCCTTGCCGCGTCCTGAGGTTCCTGAGGAAGACTGGATGCCGGCCATCCCGCGCGAGGTACAGCAAGCGCAAGAGGAAGGGGTGATCTTCCACGAACACTGCGGGGTGCGGCGCTTGGTGCAGCACGGCCAGAAGATCGTCGGCTTGGAACTGGTGCGGATGAAGAAGCTCGTGCGCCCCGACGGCCGCATCGAGCGCGTGCCCTTCGAGGGCACCGAGACGGTGCTGAAAGTCGCGCAAGTCATCCCCGCCATCGGCGAGGTGGTCGATCCTCTGGGATTGGAGCGCGTGCTTGCGGGGCAAGCGTTTCTGCCGGTCGATGCGTGGGGGCGGGTGGCGGGGCTGTCTGGAGTGTTTGCCGGCGGCGACGTGCGCCGAGGGGCTGGGATGGTATCTATCGCCATTGGCGACGGGCGGCGAGCGGCTTTGGCGATCGCCGCTTTTCTGCAAGGCCAGGAACCTAAAAGCCCCTCGCGCCCGAAGATCCCTTACGAGTCGCTTAACCTCAACTACTACGATCACGCCCCGCGCGTGGAACCTAAGCTGTTGCCGGTGGCCGAGCGCGTGGGTTTTGCCGAGATCGAAGGCGGGCTAAGCGCCAATCAGGCGCAAGCGGAAGCGACGCGCTGTTTTTCCTGCGGTTCGTGTCTTACCTGCGACAATTGCTGGAACCTGTGCCCGGAGCCTGCGGTGCTGAAGCTGCCCGATGACATCCCGGGCGCTATCCGCTACGTCTTCGATTACGACTATTGCAAAGGGTGCGGTTTGTGCGCCCGCGAATGCCCGTGCGGTTTCATCGTCATGGAAGCGGAGTGATCGAGGAGCTCGTTTTTTACCGGCGCATCCTCAAAATCGTCGGCGACCTTTTGTACGTGCAAGTGCCGGCGCGAGCGCCGTTTCCCCAGCCGGAGGCAACTTCGACTTCCCTTGACGCAAGCGACTTTGACCACGGTCAAACCCTTTAGAACGCCTACGATCCGGCCGACGTCTCCACCCCTTTGCCGCGCCAAGAGAAAGTGTTTTCGCTTTTAGTCGATCAGTTAAAGCGTCCTTACGCTTTTGCCGCGCGAGTTCCTGCGCCTGGCCGAGCTTTGGCGCAACCTCAACTACACGCCCATGGACTCGGAGAAGTTCCAGGAGTATGTTAAGCAAATTACCGACTTGGCGGAGGCATCGGGGTGAGCGAAGGGGTGGTCGCTAAGGCGCTTGCCCAGCACGGGCGGGAGCGTTCGGCTTTGCTGGCGATCCTCCACGCGGTGCAACAGGCTTTAGGCTATCTTCCGCCCCAGGCGCTGCGCGAGGTCGCTTTGGCCTTGCGCCTGCCTGTGGCCGAGGTGCAAGGGGTGGCCGAGTTCTACAGCTTTTTCGCCACCCGGCCGCAGGGGCGCTACCGCATCCACTTTAGCACCTGCATCGTCGATCGCTTCTCTGGCCAGCAGGCCTTGCAGGATCGGCTGTGCGCGCGCCTGGGGATAGCCCCTGGCCAGAGCGGCGGCCGGGTGAGCGTGCACGAGACTTCCTGCACCGGGCTGTGCGACCAGGCCCCCGCTTTGCTCGTCAACGGTTTGCCGATCCCGCGTTTGACCTCCGCTTTGATCGACTCGATCGCCGAGCGCATCGAGCAAGGCGTGCCGGTGGAGGATTGGCCAAAAGAGTGGTTTGAAGTCCAGGACGGCTTTTGCCTGCGCGGGATGCAGCTTACTGCTTCGTGGCGCGCAGGGGCGGCGCTAAAGCGGGCCCTTCGAGAAGGGCCTGAGTTCGTGTTGCGGGAGCTTGAGACTTCTGGGCTGCGCGGGCGCGGCGGGGCGGGCTTTCCTACCGCCGCCAAGTGGCGGTATAGCCGCGAGGCCGAAGGCGAGCATTACATCGTCTGCAACGCCGACGAAGGCGAACCCGGGACGTTCAAGGACCGCGCGCTGCTCAAACACTTTGCCGAGCAAGTGTTTGAAGGCATGACTTTGGCCGCTTGGGTCACGGGTGCTCGCCAAGGGTTTTTGTACCTGCGCGGCGAGTACGAATTTCTGCTCCCGCATCTGCAGCAGGTTTTGCGTGCGCGCCGGCGGCGGGGGCTGCTGGGGCGGAACGTCTGCGGTCTGGCCGAGTTTCACTTCGACATCGCTATCGTCGTCGGCGCCGGCGCGTATATCTGCGGCGAGGAGTCGGCTTTGCTGAACTCTGTGGAGGGCTTTCGCGGCACGCCGCGCAACCGCCCGCCGTATCCGGTCACTTCGGGTCTTTGGGGACAGCCGACGGTGGTCAACAACGTCGAGACCTTCTTTTCCGCCGCTTTGATCGTTCTTCACGGCGGCGCGTGGTTTGCCCAGACGGGAACCCAAAAATCGCGCGGAACGCGGCTGTTGTCGGTCAGCGGCGATTGCGCCCGCCCGGGGATTTACGAGGTGCCGTGGGGGACGACGGTGGCGCAGGTGCTTGCCTTGTGCGGCGCTCCAGCCACCCTGGGGGTTCAGGTCGGCGGCCCGTCGGGAACCTTCGTCTCCCCTCCCAATTATCATCGCCGCGTGGCGTACGAAGATTTGGCGACCGGTGGGGCGTTTATGGTGTTTGGCCAGGATCGTCCGCTGTTGGACATCGTCGAGAATTTCTGCGCCTTTTTTGCCCACGAATCGTGCGGCTTCTGCACACCTTGTCGGGTGGGAACCCAACTGCAGTTGAAACTGCTGCAAAAGCTTCGCCGTGGCTGGGGAACGGTCGGGGATCTTACGGAGCTCGAGAGCTTGGGGCCACTGCTCGAGGCCAGCCACTGCGGCCTAGGGCACACCGCCGCCAATCCGGTCCGAACCACCCTGGCCGCCTATCCGGAGCTGTACCAAGCGGCTTTAAAGCAGATCGACTTTTCCCCCGGCTTTGACCTCGACGCCGAGCTAGAGACCGCGCGCCGCCTCACCGGCCGCGCTGACTTTCACCTTGCCCAGGAGTGAGTATGCCCTGCTTGAGCATCGATGGCCGCAAAGTGGACTTTCAGGTCGGCCAGACCATCCTCGAGGCAGCCACCGCCGCCGGGATCTATATCCCGCACCTGTGCTGGCACCCCAAGCTGCCTCCGTACGGCAGTTGCAAGCTGTGTACGGTTCAAGTCAACGGCCGGCTTGGTTCGGCGTGCACCTTCCCGGCCGCCGAAGGCCAGGAAGTGATCTCGAATTCTGAGGAAATCCGCCAGATGAGATTGCGCCTGACGCAGATGCTGTTCGTCGAGGGCAATCACTTTTGCCCTTCGTGCGAGCAAAGCGGCCAGTGCGAGCTGCAGGCGCTGGGCTATTACCTGGGGATGACCACGGCCCACTTCCCCCATTTTTTCCCCGAGCGCGCCCTCGACGCCTCTCACCCCGAGGTCCTGCTCGACCACGACCGCTGCATCTTCTGCGCGCTGTGCGTGCGCGCTAGCCAAGCCGAGGGGAAAAACGTGTTTGCCCTGGCCGGGCGCGGCATCCACACCCATCTGGTGGTCGACTCGCCTTCCGGCAAATTGGGCGACAGCGCTCTTTCAGGGAGCGATTGGGCGGCCCGCGTCTGCCCGGTGGGGGCGCTGGTGCTCAAAGCGCAGGCTTTTCGCACTCCCATCGGTCAGCGCCGCTACGATCGCGCCAGCATCGCCGAAGTAAGCCTGGCGCACGAGGCGCCTTTGGTGCGTAAAAAACATGAAAGCTAGAATCGCCACCTGCTCGCTCGCCGGTTGTTTTGGCTGCCACATGTCGTTCATGGACATCGACGAGCGCCTGCTCGAACTGGCTCAAGTCGCCGATTTGGACCGCTCGCCGCTGACCGACGTGCGCGAGCTGGGGCCTTGCGACATCGGCCTGGTCGAGGGCGGGGTTTGCAACTCCGAAAACGTCGAGATACTGCGCGCGTTTCGCCGCCGCTGTAAGATCCTGGTCGCGGTCGGCGCCTGCGCCATCAACGGCGGCATTCCGGCGCTGCGCAACCGCTACGAGCTAAGCCAGTGTTTGGCGGAAGCCTTCCTCACCGGCATCGGCGTCACCGACCCCAAGATGCCGAGCGACCCCGAGCTGCCGTTGCTGCTAAATAAGGTCCATCCGATCCACGAGGTGGTCAAAGTCGATTATTCCCTCCCCGGCTGCCCGCCTTCGGCCGAGGCGATCTGGACGGCGCTTTCGGCGCTGCTGGCCGGGAACGTCCCCCAGCTTCCGCCTGAAGGGATCCGCTATGACTGAACGCTATCGCCATTTGGAGACCGCTGCAAAACCAGAGGCCCTGCGTCGGGTGGCGATCGATCCGGTCACCCGCGTCGAAGGCCACGGCAAGGTCACTTTGCTGCTCGACGAAAATCACCGGATTCGCCAGGCGCGCCTGCACATCGTCGAGTTTCGCGGCTTTGAGAAGTTCATCCAAGGCCGCCCGTATTTCGAGGTGCCGGTATTGGTGCAAAGATTGTGCGGGATCTGCCCGGTCAGCCATCTGTTGGCCGCGGCCAAGGCGGTCGATCGCCTCGTCGGGGTCGAAAAGATCCCGCCCAGCGCCGCAAAGCTAAGAAGGCTCTTGCACTACGGCCAGGTGCTGCAATCGCACGCCCTGCATTTCTTCCACCTGGCTTCGCCCGATCTTTTGTTCGGCTTCGATAGCCCGACCGCCCAGCGCAATATTTTAGAGCTGGTGCGCGAGGGGCGCTTTCGCGAGGTGGCGCTCCAAGGGATCAAACTGCGCAAGTTCGGCCAGGAAGTCATCCGCGCGGTGATCGGCAAGCGCATTCATGGAGTCGGGCCGATTCCGGGGGGGATGAACAAGCACCTGACCCAGGCGGAGCGGCAGTACTTGGAAGCCGAGCTGCCGCAGGTTGTGAGCTGGGCCGAACAAGGCCTGGCGCTCGTGCGCCGGATTTACCTGGCCGATCCCGATTTTCACCGGCGCTTTGCCAAGATAGACTCGGCTTTTTTGGCGCTGGTGACCCCCGACGGCGGCCACGAACTGTACGACGGCCGGATCCGGGTGCGGGGTAGAGACGGGGAAATCGTGTTCGACCAGGTGCCGGATCGCGATTATTTAACCCTCCTCCACGAGCAGGTCAAATCCTGGTCGTACATGAAGTTTCCTTACCTGGCCGCCTTGGGGCCGGAAGTGGGTTGGTACCGCGTTGGCCCCTTGGCGCGGCTCAACGCGTGCGGGTTTTTTGACACGCCCAAGGCCGAGGCGGCGCGGCAGGAATTCATGCAGCTCGACCAAGGCCTGCCGGTGCAGGCGTCTTTGGCTTATCACTGGGCGAGGATGATCGAGATTCTGCACTGCGCCGAGAAGATCGGGCAGCTTTTGGCCGACCCAGAGTTGTACAGCGGCGAACTGGAGGCAAAGGGCGAGATGCGCTCCGAAGGCATCGGGGTGATCGAGGCCCCGCGCGGCACCTTGATCCACCACTACCAAATCGACGAGGACGGCTTGGTGCGCAAGGCCAACCTGATCGTCTCGACTACCCACAACAACACCGCGATGAACGAGGCGATCCGCCAGGTGGCCGCCGAATACCTCGATGGGCGGGAGCTGAACGAGGCGCTCTTGAGCCGGATCGAGATCGCCATCCGCGCCTACGATCCGTGCTTGTCGTGCGCCACCCACGCCTTGGGCCAGATGCCTCTGCAGGTCGAACTGCAAGACGCCGAAGGCAAGATCCTGCAGCGCCTTTACCGCCAAAGCGACGGTACGGTCGAAGCAAAATGAAAGTGCTGCTTTTGGGGTACGGCAACCCCGGGCGCGGCGACGACGGCTTAGGGCCTGAGCTGGTGGAAGCCCTTGAGCCTAGGTTTCCGCACGTTGAGGCGCAAGTCGCCATGCAGCTTCAGCCCGAGCACGCCTTAGACTTGGCCGCGTGCGAGTTGGCCTTACTGGTCGACGCCGGCGTGGGCACCTCACCGCCTTGGACTTTTGAGCGTTTGTTGGCCCAAAGCGAGCCTGGCGCCTTTAGCCACGCCTTGAGTCCTAAGGCGCTGCTTTGGATTTGCGCCAAGATCTTGGGCGCAGCCCCGCCTGTCTTCTTGCTGACGGTAGCTGGCGTGCGCTTTGAGTTGGGCGTGGGCTTAAGCCCCAAAGCGCGCCGGAATTTCAAGGCCGCCTTGGGCTTGGCCAAAACCCTGCTCGGCCGGCCTGAGCTTAAATTTTGGGACGAGGTTTGCCGTGCACGAGCTGTCCCTGGCTGAGAACCTTTGCCAGATCATCGAGGATCAGGCCAAACAGCACGGCTTTACCCGCGTGCGCAAAGTCGTCCTCGCGGTCGGCGCGCTCTCCTGCGTGGAGCCTCAAGCGCTTGAATTTTGTTTTGCTGAAGTTACCGCCCAAACCTTAGCGCAAGGGGCAAGCCTCGAAATTGTGCCCATTCCCGGCCGCGGCCGCTGCCTAAGATGCCTTAGGGAACAGGCGATGGCAGAGCTTTATGCGCTGTGTGCCGCCTGCCATAGCCCTTTGGAAGCGGTGGCGGGGCTGGAAATCCAGCTCAAAGAACTGATCGTGGAATAAAAAGGGGCAATCGGACGATTGCCCCAATTTTGCGCTCAGGCTGGTTGTTCTGCTGTCTCTGCCGAGTTTTCCGATTTGCCTTCCAGAAGTTGCTCAGCCGCTTTGGCCCCATCCTTGAAACCGCGTAGCACGGTTTCGGGCAACACCCGGGCAGCGCCCAAAGCGGCAAAGGTAACGCCGTAAGAGACCCCATAGCAGGCGCCGTAAACCGCTTTAGAAGCGGCCTGTCCTAGGGTGCTAAACGTCTGTTCGACTGCCCGGGAAGCATCGGCGGCTCCTGCCCGCAGGCCTTGTTTGAAGCGGGAGAAAAAAGGCGCTTGAGCTTCTTGGAAGGCAGTTTCTTCTTCTTGCGGTTGGAGAACGGTTTGAATTTCGCTCATGGTATCACTCCTTATGTCAAGGGTTTGTAATAAAGAAAACATAACCTGGACATTTTACGCAGACATTAGTTGCCTTAACCGTTAAATTTTTTTAAGAGGGCTTCGTTGGGGCTAGGCAATCACCTCGTTGGTCAGGTCTTAAGTTTCTTGCTGCAGACGAAGGTGGCCGAGGTATATGCGCACTGCAGTCTCTCTCCTCAAAGCTGCCTTGTCTTGGATACTTTGTTCGTCATCGATGAACAAAGGAGATATCTTGGGGTGGTGACTGCAGATCGGCTCGGCCAAGCTTCCGAGTCTATGCTTTTGGCGGACCTCATGCAATCTGTGCCGGCGGTGCGAGTAAACGAAGACGAAGAACAAGCTGCGGTTTGGGAATGGGATTTAAGCACCGTTCCGGTGGTCGATGGGACAGGCAAGCTGTGCGGTGCCATTTTCCCTCGGGCTTTGCGGGATATCTTGCATCATGCCCACCTTGAAGACATGAATCGATTTGTCGGTATTTAGCGCAACAATGTCGATCAAGCGCTCACGGCGATGCAGGGGAATGTGTGGCGACGCGCCTGGTACCGTCTCCCGTGGTTGTTGTTGGCATGATGGACACGATTTTAGCCACGTGGCTGACAGTCAAACCTCTCTCTGGCAACTTTGGCGAGGGGAAGTTTACACCGGCCTCGTTCTCGGTTTGGTGCTGAGCGGACTGATTTTCCCACTCGTTTGGCTGACGTTTGGCAGCAAACTGGCCGCTGTGGTTGTTCTGGCGCTGGTGTGCGCCGGCGCGGCCGCCAGCAGCGTGGGCTTGCTGTTTCCTTGGGTGCTCAGTCGGTGGCGATTTGATCCAGCGTATGGGAGCGGCCCCGTGGCGACTATCGTTCTTCAAGACGTATTAAGTCTGTGGATTTATTTGCTTGCATTACGCTGGCTCTTTGGCTGAAGGCTGTCAAAATTCTTTCATATTGGCATGCCAATATGAATCCTCGATGAAATCAAACGGCGAGGTCATCCTATGAGCCCACCTGTGAGCCTGTTGTCGGCCAAGGACCGCATGCACTTAACCGAAGCCTATCGCTTGCTTGAGTTTCCAAGCTTAGCAGTGCGTTTGACCGATGCCCTAGGTAAGCCGATCGAGATCGGATTTAGGCATTTGCCCAGCAATTGGGGCGAGGTAGCGCATAGACTCGCCCACGCTGCGGTCGAACGCGCGTTCAATGTCGCGCTTTCGACGATGAACCTGGCCGAGCGCAAACCGGCCGGGAATCGCCTCTATCAGTTCGCCAGCGGCGCGTGCGGAGCGGTGGGTGGATTCTTCGGGCTGCCGGCCTTGTTGGTCGAGCTTCCTCTCTCGACCGTACTGATGTTGCGGGCGATTGCCGCGATCGCGCGCGAGCAGGGCGAGCGGCTTGAGCACCCGGAGGCGCGCCTTGCGTGCCTGCAGGTATTTGCTCTGGGTGGACGCAGCGCCAACGACGATGCGGCCGAGACGGGTTACTACGGAGTGCGGCTGGCTTTGGCCACGCTCACCGCCGAAGCCTTGCAATTTGTTCAGGCGCATGGAATCCATCGGCAGGGGGCGCCGGTTTTGGTGCGCTTGCTCGCCGTCCTCGCCGAACGTTTTGGCATCGCGCTGACCGAGCGCGCAGCGGCCTTGGCGATCCCGTTGCTCGGCGCTGCGGGAGGCGCTACGATTAACGTGGTGTTCATGCAGTATTTCCAAAACGTCGCCAGAGGGCATTTTGCCCTTCGGCGGTTGGAGCGCACTTACGGCAAGAGCGTGGTCGAGGCCGAGTACCGGCGCCTACACGCGGTAGTTCAGGCAAATCGTAGGTATCGCCGCGCTGCGTGAGGTTTGGCAAATAGGAGAACAGGTGAGTTGAGTTGAAGGAAGAAACTTTAAAAGGTATTGCGATCGGCGCTGGGGCGATTGCGGCGGCGTGGTTGGCTAAATCGGCGCTTTCTGGAGAAACAGGGCGGGCGCTTGTGCGCGCGACGATCAAATCCGGTCTTCTTGCGTTTGAGAAAACCCGCGAAATGTTGGCGGAGGTGGCTGAGAACCTAGAGGACATCGTCGCCGAAGTGCAAGACGAGTTGCGTGCTGAAAAGATGGCAAGAAGTCAATCTTCCCCCGATACAGAATGACCGCGCGTGCGTATCTGAGCCATCTTGCCTCCGGTCGGACGCGGCTTAAGATTCCAAGCAAACGCGGCGATGTGGCCTATTTTCAGGCACTGCAAACAGCGCTTGCGGCGCGCTCCGACGTCCTAGAGGTGGAGGTCAATCCTAGGACTGGGAGCATTCTCCTAGTGCACGATGTATCTTTGGATCTTAGAGATTTAGGGCAACAGGCCAGACAGCAAGGTTGGTTCGACCTCGATCCTACCCCTCCTTCGCGCGAATCGTTAAGCGCGTTGGCCAGCCGCCAGCTCGCGCGCGTCGACGCGTGGATGCGTGCGTTTTCCGGCAGCCGCTTCGATAATCCCTCGTTAATCTTCTTGGCTTTGGTGGTGCTGGCGGTCCGCCAACTCGCCAAAGGTCACATCGCCCCGCCAGCGGCGACCACTCTTTGGTACCTTTACCAGCTGCTCCAGCGCCAAGAGTGATTGTCATAAGCTTTTTATCCAGCTTTCAATTTTCTGTCATCGGCTCTTTTTAAACTAAAGCCTCCTTGGATCTTAAAGGAGGCAGCGATGAATAAGCGTTTGTGTTTTTTAGCCGCATTGGCTGCGACCGCTCCCGCGCTGGCCGGCAACGACTTTGGCGATCTCGTCGACAACCTGTTGCGCGCCCAGTCGCTTAAGTACTTCGGCATCGTCAAGCCGTTGGCGACTTCGGCGCCTGAGACCAGCGCGCCTACCCGCCAACCTGGCCAGGCAGCCAGCGACCAGCTCAAACTGGCTCCAGGCTTGAGCGCAAAGTTCTTGACCCGTAGCGCTGCCCATCAAACGGATATGATGGTGTTCTGGCCTGACGACATCCGGCCTACTCATCTGTTTACCGCTGTAGAAGTATTTAGCCCTTCTTTTACCGACGACGGCCGGCCGCAGCCGTGCGTGCAGCGCATCGATCTTGCAACCGGGCAAGTCGATGTTGTGCTGCGCGGTGGGTTAGGGTGTGACCCGATACGCCGTACCGCGTGGGGGACCCTGATTGTCGGTGAGGAGGTCTCGGATGGGGCAGTTTATGAGATCATGGATCCTGTGAACGTTACCGAAGCAGTGATCACCGATCGCGCCAGTGGAGCAGTGACCGACTCGCGCGTGACCAAGCGTCCAGCGTTGGGACTTCGCGCCTGGGAGGGGATTGGCCTGTTGGCCAACGGGGTGATGTACATGGGCGATGAGCTCCGCCCGGGGGATGCGGGGAGCGACCGCGACGGCGGGACGATTTACAAGTTCGTGCCGCAAACCCCGTTTATGGGTCCCGGTCCGATCGGCGATCTTAGCCAGTCGCCGCTCGCTGCCGGAAATGTATACGCCTTGCAGGTCTCCTCGCGCGAGGCGACTGCCTCGAGCTTCCCGCGCTTCGGCCAGGGGGCAGAGGTGGGGGTTGCGGCGTGGGTGAAGATCGACCCGGTCAATGCGCGTCAGGACGCTCACAATAAGGGCGCGACCGGTTATTACCGGCCCGAGGATCTGGAGATCGATCCGGCCTATGTCGGCGAAGGCGTGCGTTTTTGCTGGGCCAATACCCAGCGTGAGGATGCCGAAAGCTACGCGGAAGTGTTGTGCGCCATCGACCGTGCGCCCTATGCACGCGATGAGCAGACTAGAAGCGGGCGCGTGTATCTAGCGCAAGGTTCGGCGTTGGCGACCGTCTCGGTCAGCCGCTTTATCGAAGGCAATCCGGAGTTTAACTCCTTCGACAACCTCGCTTTCCAGCCCGGCACCGGCATCTTGTACGTGGTCGAAGACCACGACAACGGCGATGTTTGGGGGTGCTTGCCCGACGGTGAGGACGTCGATCTAAAGTCGGACGGCTGCATTAGAGTCCTGTCGTTGGTTCCCAGCGAGGCCGAACCTACCGGGCTGTTCTTCAGCCCCGATGGGCAAAAGGCTTATCTGTCAATCATGCACACCGACGACGCTTTCATGCCCAAGGTCAATGGCTGGCCGACCGACGACATCGTCGAGATCGAAGGCTTTAGAATCTTGCCAGGCATGCGGCGGTGAATGTAGAACCCGGCACTTTGTAGCAACGGAGTGCCGGAAAACTTTTTTGAGAAAGCGTAAGATAATTTCCCGTTTATACATTGCTCTGTCGGCCTGGCTAAGTAGTTTGAGCCAGGCCAAAGCGGTTTGCATGGAGGTGTCGCCTACGTTGCAGTACGCTCTTCTTGGCCCTCGCCCGTTTTTTCTCCTCGACACGCTGCGCGACAGTTCTCTAAAAGACCAGCTGACCCGCTGCGCGAGGCGGCGCCGTTTCTACCGCAAGAGCGAGTTCGTCATCGGCCACCGCGGCGCGGCCTTGATGTTCCCGGAGCACTCCAAAGAGTCCTACCTCGCCGCCGCGCGCATGGGGGCCGGCATCCTCGAGTGCGACGTCACCTTCACCAAAGACAAACACTTGGTCTGCCGCCATTCCCAGTGCGACCTGCACACCACCACCAACCTCTTGGAGACGCCGTTGGCGGAAAAGTGCCGGGTGCCGTTCCAGCCGGCCGAGTTCGACGCCCAGGGAAATCTGATCCGACCAGCGACCGCGCTGTGCTGCACCAGCGACCTCACCTTGGAAGAATTTAAGAGCTTAAAGGCCAAGATGGACGGCTTTAACCCTCGGGCTCGAACCGTCGCCGAGTACCTCCAGGGAACCCCGAGCTGGCGTACCGACTTGTACGGCTACGGAACGGTCCTGAGCCATAAGGAGAGCATCGCCTTGTTCAAGAAACTCAAAGTCAAGATGACCCCGGAGCTCAAAGCCCCCGAGGTGCCCATGCCTTTTGCCGGTTTGAGCCAGGAGGCTTACGCGCAAAAGCTCATCGACGAGTACAAGGAGGCGGGGGTGCCGCCGGAGCACGTGTTTCCCCAATCGTTTAATCTCAGCGATGTGCTTTATTGGATTGAGCACGAGCCCGAATTCGGCCGCCAGGCGGTCTTCCTCGACGGGCGGTACGAGGATCCAAGCTTTCGCCACGACGATCCGGCTACCTGGCGCCCTTCGATGGAGGAGCTGGCGCGCTTAGGGGTGAAAATCTTGGCGCCGCCGCTGTGGATGCTGCTTTCGCTCGAGGGCGGCGAAATCGTCCCGTCGATCTACGCCCGGCGCGCCAAGGCGGCCGGTTTGCGGCTGTTCGCCTGGACGCTCGAGCGCTCGGATCTGCGCCAAGGGGGCGTCGGGCAATGGTATTATCAGACCGTAGGCGAGGCGGTTCGCTCGCCGGGCGATCTGTATCTGGTGCTCGATGCCTTGGCGCGGCGCGCCTCCGTCTCAGCGATCTTCACCGACTGGCCCGCTACGGCGGCGTTTTACGCCAATTGCATGGGGTTATGAGCTTAAGAACTTGGGTTTTGTTAGGGACGTTGGGTTGGCTGGGAGGGTGCGCTTGGCACGCGGCGGAGTGGCCCTTGGCGCAGCCGACTTCGGTCGATCCGGACTGGTTCGCCGAAGGCCGAAGGAAAGCGCAACAGCTCCAGCAGCTCCAGCCTTTGCCAGGACGGGCGCAAAACCTCATCCTGTTCGTCGGCGACGGCATGGGGATGTCCACGGTAACCGCGGCGCGTATCTTGGAAGGCCAGCGCCTAGGGGGGAGCGGCGAAGAATACCTTTTGCACTTTGAGCGCCTGCCGTACACCGCCCTCGTCAAAACCTACGAGGTCGACCAGCAAGTGCCCGATTCGGCCGGGACGATGACGGCGATGATGACCGGGGTCAAGACCAACGCCGGCGTCTTGGGCCTAAATCACCACGCCCGCCGCGGCGACTGCGCGAGCGCGCAAGGCAAAGCGCTTTTGACCTTGCTGGAAGAGGCCGAACAAAAAGGCTGGGCTACCGGCATCGTCACCACGACCCGCGTCACCCACGCCACGCCCGCCGCCACCTACGCGCACACGCCGGAGCGCGATTGGGAGAGCGACGCCGATTTGCCGCCGGAGGCCAAGGCCGCAGGCTGCAAAGACATCGCCTGGCAGCTTGTCGATTTTCCTTACGGCGACGGCATCGAGGTGGTTTTGGGCGGCGGCCGGCAAAAGTTTCTGCCCAGCTCGGCGAAAGACCCCGAATACCCCACCCAGACCGGCAGCCGCCAGGACGGGCGCGATCTGATCGAAGCCTACAAGACGCGTTTTGGCGCCACCTACGTTTGGAACAAGGCGCAGTTCGACGCGGCAGATCCCAGCCAGGTGCGCCGCCTGCTGGGCCTGTTTGAACCCTCGCACATGCGCTACGAGGTCGATAGATTCTTGGACGCCGCAGGCGAGCCAAGCCTGGCCGAGATGACCGCCAAGGCGATCCAGATCCTAAAGCGCAACCCAAAAGGCTTTTTCCTGATGGTCGAAGGCGGGCGCATCGACCACGCCCACCACGCCGGCAACGCCTATCGCGCCTTGGCCGAGACCATCGAGTTGGCGCGGGCGGTGGAAGTAGCTTTGCAGCAGACCGACCCGCGCAAGACCTTGATCGTGGTCACCGCCGACCACAGCCAGCCCTTGGTTTTCGCCGGCACCCCACCGCGCGGCCAATCCGTCCTGGACAAGGTGCGCGACCGAACCGGCAGACCGGTGCGGGCCGAAGACGGCTTGCCCTACACCGCTTTGACCTACGCCAACGGCCGCGGCGCCCACGTGTTGCCGCAAGGGGGAGCGGGGTTTGCGGAAACAATCCACTTCGGCCGCGCCGATCTCACCGCGGTCGACACCACCCGACCCGGCTATCATCAAGAGGCCTTGGTGCCCCTTGCCGCCTCCACCCACGCCGGCGAGGACGTGCCGTTGTACGCGGGTGGGGCGGGGGCGGCCTGGTTTCATGGCGTGCTCGAGCAAAACGCCCTTTACCACCTTTTGCGCCAGGCGGCAGGATTTTAATCCCCGTCCAAGACTTTTTTGGCGACGAGGTTTTGCGCTTCGTCCAGCCGATACTGCACCGGCACGCCGGTGGCCAGCTCGTATTCCAAGATCTCTTGCGGGGTGAGTTTTTCCAGGTGCATGATCAAAGCGCGCAGAGAGTTGCCGTGGGCGCAGATCAAAACGTGCTTGCCGTTTTTCAAATGAGGGACGATGCGGTCCTGGAAGAACGGCAGGACGCGGCTGGCGGTGGCCGCCAGACTCTCGCCGTTAGGCGGGGGAAGGTCGTAGCTTCTGCGCCAGAGCTTGACCTGCTCGGCGCCGAACTCGGCGCGCGCCTGGTCCTTGTTGAGGCCTTGCAGGTCGCCGTAGAAGCGCTCGTTGAGGGCCTCGGCGTAATACACCGGCAGCGTCTTTTGATCCTCTTGGCTGGGCTTGAAGTGCTCGTACCAGGCCGATTCCCCCTCGTGCACGCGGCGAAAGCCTGAGCAAAAACGATTCAAGCGGAGAATTTCGATCAAAGTCTCCTGCGCGCGGACCAGGGTCGAGGCAAAGGCCAGGTCAAAACGCTCCTCTTGCAGGCGCCTTCCGGCCTGGCGCGCTTCCTCGATGCCGGCTTCACTCAGGCAGATATCGATCCAGCCGGTGAAGCGGTTCTGCAAGTTCCAGATCGACTGGCCGTGGCGGACCAGGGTGAGCAGGGAGTGGGTCATCGGACGTCTCCTTGAAGGTCTTTAGGGTTGCTTTTTGAGCGGGAATTGTAACCTAAGGATACCTCACTCCCACACTGCTTCGTAAATCGCTGCGATCGGGCAGGTGAGCCCGAGCGAGCTAAGCTGCACATCCTCGCCCGGACCGTAGGTGATCAGATCCCAGTTTTCGTTCGCCCGCCGGTAGATTTGGACTTCCATCTTGTCCTGAGAGACCAACGCGTATTCCTGCAGGGTAGAGATCGATTGATATACCAGGCGCTTGTCCAGGCGGTCGCGTGCCTCCGTGGAAGGGGAGAGGACTTCCACCACCAGCACCGGCTCCTCGACGTAGTAATCGTGCCGCCGGGTCTCGCGACAGGTCACCACCAGGTCGGGGTAGTAGAAGACGTCGTCCTTTCGGACTTTCATGTCTGCGGCGAAGACCCGGCAGGGGGTGCCGCGCAGGTGGATTTTCAGCACCGCGGCCAAATTGAGGGTGATCAGATTATGGGCCCGGCTGACGCCCACCATGGCGTAGATCCGGCCGTTCACGTATTCGTGCTTGACCTCACTGTATTTTTCCCATTCTAGGTATTCTTCGGGGGTGATGACGGCGTTTTTCTGTACGGTAGGCATAGGATTCTCCCGCGCGATCGGTGCGCGTCTTATCAGCGCATCCTACAGCTTGCTTTGCTCCGGGTGAGGTCCCGCCAAGTAGCCGGACCTGGATTCCAAGGAGAGGCCGCAAGCCAGCTTTTGCAAGATTTTATATCCTGAGGACGGCCGATCAAGTAACCCTGGGCTTGGTCGCAGCCAAGCTGAGCCAAGCTGGCGAGAATTCCTTGCGTTTCCACCCCCTCGGCCACCACGCTAAGCCCCAGGTTGTGCCCAAGTTCGATGACCGAGCGCACGATCATTGCGTCGCGGTGGTTGGTCGCAAGGCCCAGGACGAACGATTTGTCGATCTTGATCTCGTGGATCGGCAGGCGCTTGATGTGGGCGAGCGAGGTGTAGCCGGTGCCGAAGTCGTCGATGGATAGCACCACCCCCATTTGACTCAGGGCGGCAAGGTGCTCGAGCGCGCTTGGGGTCCAAGACGATGGCGCTTTCGGTGATCTCCCGCTCAACCCTGAAGTCGCCATTAAAGGACTTGAGCGCTTGGCCGAGCACCCATTCGGTCAGGGGATACACCAGGCTGGTGGGTTCGGCGGTGGCGACGAAGCGGTCCGGGCCGAGCAAGCCGAGGTGCGGGTGTTGCCAGCGCAGCAGGGCATCGCCTTGGGGGTGGCCCAAGGTTTCGTTGATCTCGCGGAAGCGGGCAAGGTCCAAGAGCATCAGCGCCAAGGCGTCGAAGGCGTTAAAGCGCGGCGGCCATTTCCTCTGCAGTCTCTACCCGGCGGTAAACCGGATCGTACCCGCCGCGCTTGAGCTCCAAAACGAGCAGTTCGGTGTCGTCTTCTGAGTCCTCGGCGATCAGGGCGCGCAGCGGTTTGCTCATGGGTACCCTCGTTCGGGTGGGACCTCGTTCAGCACCAGCCAGTACAACCCGAGCCGCCCTATCGCCTCGATGAACTTGATAAAATCCACCGGTTTGCGGATATAACCGTTGGCTCCCAGGCGGTAGCCGTTCACCAGGTCTTGTTCCTCGCGCGAGGAGGTCAGGATGACGACCGGAAGCAGTTGGGTGGTGGGATTCTGACGCAGGAAGGTAATCAATTTTCATTATAGACGAGCCGGTGTGGTATGTTTGCGTTCCGGTGAAAGCCGCGTAGGAGAATAGCATGGGCGATACGCAAGACAAATATTGGATCGTCGGCCACGCCGACGGGGTCGGTGAACGGCCAAAAGCCGCCGAGCTGGCGCCGGTTTTGCAAGAGGACGGTGAAGCGTGGAAAACCATTCTCCAGCAGCCGGAAGCGCCGTGCTCCCTGCAAGAACTGGCCGACCTCCTTACCCAACTCGACCAGCTGCGCGATCCAGGTTGATAGCCGCTTGTCGGTTTCAGACAAGGCTGAGTAAGCTAAGGTTTCAGCCCCCCTGGATCCTCGGGCAGGTCGAGTCTTAGGAAAGACGCGTGCAGCTTTTGCTGGTTGAAGACGATGCCTTGCTCGCAGACGGCTTGTCGCGGAGTCTGAGCCGTTTGGGTTTTGCAGTCGTCGTTGCGGCGACCGCCTCCGAGGCGGAGGCGGCGCTTTGGGAGCGGGCGATCGATCTGATGCTGCTCGACCTCAGCTTGCCCGACCGGGATGGATTGGAAGTGCTCAAGGCCTTGCGCCGGCGAGGCGAGACGATCCCGGTTTTGATCCTGACCGCGCGCGATGGTCTCGACGATCGGGTTTTGGGTCTGGAACGGGGAGCCGACGATTATCTGGTCAAACCGTTCGAGCTACGCGAATTGGAAGCCAGGATCCGGGCTCTGATCCGCCGCAGTTATTACCGTTTCGGCCATCCTCTAGGGGTCGGGCGGCTGGTGCTTACCCCGGCGACCCGCCAACTCCTTGGGGAGGGGCGCAGTGTGCGTTTTTCCCGGCGCGAATACGCGGTGCTCGAGCTGTTGTGGGTGCACGCCGGGCAGGTGGTGAGCAAGGATCGCATCGCCAGGCGGCTGACCGCAAGCGGGGTGGAAGAACCCTCCGAGAACGCGATCGAAATTTTGATCCACCGTCTGCGTCGGCGGCTTAAACCGTGGGGGGTATCCATTCGCACCTTACGTGGTCTCGGCTATATGCTGGAGGTCGAAAATGGCTGAGCGCCCGAGCCTGCGTGCCCGGTTGCTGCTCAATCTGGCGGTGCCCATGTTGGGCATCGTCGGTTTGGGCGCGCTGATCTCGTATTTTCTCGTATCGCATTACGTCGATCGGACGTATGACCTGTGGCTGCTCGATTCGGCCGAGTCTTTGGCCCACTCGCTGCAAGATCGGTACGACCCGGCGGATTTTAGCTTATCCCACACCGCCGTCGCGGTGCTGCGCTGGGATGCGGTAGACCAGACCTTCTTTAAGGTCCAAGCGCAGGGTAAGCTGCTGGCTGGGGACGTGGCGGTTCCCGATCCCCCAGTGGGATGGGTGGCTCCTTGGTTCTTTGACAGCCAAATCCACGGCCAGACCGTCCGGGTCGTGGCGACGCAGCGCGGGCCGTTTCAGGTCTTGGTCGCCGAGACGCTTAACAAACGCCGGATGATGCGCGATGAGATCTGGTTGGTGGTGCTTGTGCCGCAACTGGTCTTGCTCGCCGTGGCCGGCGTGCAATTTTGGGTAGGCATCCGGCTGGGCCTAAAACCGCTACGCAGCCTGGCCGCTTACCTGGGCCAACGCTCGGCGAGTTCTTTGGAACCCATTCCCCACCAGGAAATTCCCGTAGAAATTCGCTTCCTCACCGAGGCCGTCAACGGTCTATTGCAGCGCCTCGCCTCGGCTTTGGCGGCGCAGCAGCGCTTTATCGCCAACGCGGCCCATCAGCTGCGCACCCCCTTGGCCGGTCTCAAGCTGCAGTTGGATCTGGCCCGGCAGACGGGAGAGCCGATCCCCATGGACCAAATCGACCGCGCGGTCGGACGCGCCGCCCATCTGGTGCATCAACTTTTGATATTGGCGCGCTCGGAAAGTCGGGACTGCGCCCAGGCGCGGTTTGCTCCGGTGGATTTGCGCGCCCTGGCCGAGGAAAGCTGTCTGGAATGGGCGCCGCGGATCGTGGCGCACGCTATGGAAATCGCGTTCCAAGCTCCCCCCGATCCGGTGACCGTAACCGGCGATGCGGCCTTGCTGCGCGAACTGCTGAGCAACCTGTTGGACAACGCCGTCCGCTACGGCAAGCGCACAGTCTGGGTCAGCCTGGAATCTGGCCCCCCCAGGCTTGCCGTCGAAGACGACGGTCCGGGGTTCCCGGCGGCCGAACTCGAGCGGGTGGGCGAACGCTTCTACCGCATTCCCGGCAGCCCCGGGGAAGGGTGCGGCTTGGGGCTGGCGATCGTCAAGGAAGTGGCGGTGCTGCACGGCGCCAAAGTTCGCATCGGCAAGGGCCGGCAAGGGGCGCGGGTTGAGATCGCGTGGGAGTTGAAAGGTTTTTGAAAGCTTGCCTAGTTATGCTAAGCGCATGGGTTTTTCACAATGGTTCGGGTTACCGGCGGTTTTGACTGGGCTCGCGCTTTGGGCGTGCCAAGCGCAGACTGCCCATACGTTGCCGCCAGCTGCACCAGCGGGGCAGAATTTGGACGGAACGGTCCAGTTACGCTCGGAGTCGCTGCCGTTCATCCGGGTGCAGCAAGTGCAAGCAGAATCCTCGGCCATGGCGATTGCCGCTCCGGCGCGGGTGGACTTTCGCGCCCAGGCGGTATCGACCGTGGGCGCGCTCCTCTCTGGGCGGGTCCTGAAGGTGACGGCGCAGGTTGGAGCCTTGGTCAAGGCGGGCGAGCCGTTGGTCGTGCTGGGGTCCGGTGAGGCGGCGCGGGTGCGCGCCGATTTTGCCCGGGCCCGCGCCAAGCTGTCCCAGGCGGAATACGACTATCGCCGTCAGCTGGAGATGCAGCGCTTAGGCGTTGGCTTGGAGGTCGAGCGGGTGGCGGCCAAGACGCGCTTGGAGGAGGCGCGGGCGGAATTTGAGCGCACGCGGGAACTGATGCGGCTGGTAGGGGACGGCAGCCAAGCCCAGGTAACCGTGCGCGCGCCTATGGACGGCGTGGTCTTGAAGATTTACGCCGCCGTCGGCGCGGCCGTGGAACCGGGTACGCCCCTGATCGATCTGGGCAAACCGGAGGCGACTTGGATCGTGGCCGACGTGTTCGAAAACGACCTGGAGCTGGTGGAAAAGGGAGCCAAAGTCCAGATCGAGCTGGCCAATCTACCCGAGCCGGTGGCAGGGCACGTGGTCGGGGAAAGCCTGCAGGTTCTGCCGGACCTGAGACGGGCGTTGGTATTCATCGAACCGGACACGGCGCTTAAGCTGCGTCCTGGCACCTATGCGCGGGTGACGATCGAGGTGGCGCCGCGCGATCGGATCTTGCTGCCGGCCAGCGCGGTGCTGATCAAGGACGACAAGGAGACGTTGGTGTACGTGGAGATCGCCCCGGGACGGTTTGCCGCCCGGCGGGTGCGGATCGGCGCCGCGCGCGCCGGCAAGGTGGAGATCCTCGCCGGGCTTTCGCCGGGTGAGCGGGTGGTGGTGGAAGGGGCGTTGCTCATAGACGGCGAGGCGGCCTTGCTGCTTTAAATGCTAAAGGCACTCATCGAGTACTGCGTCCACCGCCGCCTGGCCGCCGTCGTGACCACTGCGATCGTCGCCGGGTTTGGGGGATACGCGTTTTATCAGACGCCGATCGAGGCCTATCCCGACGTCACCAACACGCAAGTGACGGTCATCACTTTATATCCCGGCTACGCCCCGGAAGAGGTGGAACGCCAGATCACCGTGCCGCTCGAGCGCGTGCTCAACGGCACGCCGGATGTGCTGCAGATGCGCAGCCAAAGCCTGTTCGGTCTGTCGCTCATCACGCTGACTTTCGAAGACGGCGTGGACAGCTTCCGCTCCCGCACCTTGATATCCGAACGCCTGCTCGGGGCGGACCTGCCGGAAGGGGTAACGCCCAGGCTGGCGCCGGATTACACCCCCCTCGGGGAAATCTACAAATTCGTCGTCACCAGCGACCGCCATTCGCTCTATGAGCTCCGCTCGGAGATGGAGTGGAATATCGCCCGCATCCTGCGCCAGGTGCCGGGGGTGGCGGACGTGCTGACTTTTGGCGGCTATTACAAGGAAATTCACGTCGAAGTGGACCCACGCCAGCTAGAGGCGTTCGATTTGACGCTGGACGAGGTCAACCGCGCCATCGCTGGTGCCAACCGCAATGTCGGCGCCGGCTTCCTGCGCCACGGCGACCAGCAGATGCTGGTCCGGGGAGTGGGGCTGCTTGCCTCCCCCGAGGACATCCAGCGCATCGTCCTAAAGAGCCAAGGCGGCACCCCGGTGACGGTGGCGGACGTGGCGCGCCTGGTGCAGTCCTATACTCCCCGCCAGGGGACGGTTGGCCTGGATGAGCAAAAAGAGGTCGTGCAGGGAATCGTCCTGCTGCGCCGCGGCCAAAACCCCTCGCGGGTTTTAGACGGCATCCACGCCAAGGTGGCGGAGCTGAATCAGCATATCCTGCCGGCAGGGATGCGGATCGTCCCGTTCCTGGATCGCACTGAACTGGTCCACAACACCCTGCATACCGTTTACGAGAACTTGTTCCACGGCTTTCTTCTGGTGACCGGGGTGGTATGGCTGTTCTTGCGCAGCCTGCGCGGTTCTTTTATCGTCGCGGTGGTGATTCCCCTGGCTTTGCTGGTGGCTTTTCTGGGCTTGTACGCTTTAGGGTTGCCCGCCAATCTGATCTCCATGGGGGCGGTCGACTTTGGAATCATCTTGGATGGGGCGGTGGTGTTGGTGGAGCGCGTCATCCACCAACTCCAAACCCATCGTCCCAAGGCCCAGAAAGAGATCTTCCACCTGGTTGCGACGGCCGCCGTGGACGTTGCCAAACCCACCCTTTACGCCATGCTCATCATCATCGCCGCCCTCTTGCCGGTATTTTCCTTAGAGCGCGTCGAAGGCCGGATCTTTCGCCCGCTGGCCTTGACGTACAGCTTCGCCCTGACCGGGGGATTGGTGTTTGCCTTGACGTTGGTGCCGGCGCTATGCGCTGCCCTCATCCGCCCGCACCACGCGCTGGTCCAAGAGGCCGCTTTCCTAGTTCCCTTGCGCCGGCTCTACCGACGTACCTTGGCAGCGGCCTTGAGCAAGCGCGCTTGGACTTTGGGGTTGGCGCTCGCCGCGCTCGGGGTGGGACTGCTCGGGGCCGGGCGTCTTGGGACCGAATTCTTGCCGGAACTGGATGAGGGGGATGCGCACGTATTCGTCGAGATGCCGGCCAGCATCGCCTTGGCGAAAGGCCAGGAAATCCTTTTGGAGGTGCGCCGCCGCCTGCTTGCCTTCCCCGAGGTTAAAAGCGTCTTAAGCCAGCAGGGGCGTTCCGAAGACGGCACCGACAACGAGGGGGTGAACATGAGCGAGACCTTTATTCACCTGAAACCGCGCGACCTGTGGCGCCCTGGGATCAGCAAGGAAGCCCTGGTGGACGCCATGCGCGAGGCGGTAGAGGCTATTCCCGGGGTGCGGTTTAATTTCTCGCAACCGATCCGCGACAACGTCGAAGAAGCCGTCAGCGGCGTGCGCGGCAAGGTGGTTTTGAAAATTTACGGTCAGGATTTGGAACGCATGCGCGCCACTTTAGAGCAGGCCAAGCGCGTTTTAACAAGCGTGGCTGGAGTGACCGACCTGGCCTTGTACCGCGAATCGCTCGCGCCCCAGCTCAGAATCGAATTGAATCGGACGCAGCTCGCCCGCTATGGGATGAGCGTGGATGCTGTGCAGGATACGATCGAAACCGCTCTGGCCGGCAAGATCGTCACCGAATTCTGGCAAGAGGGGTGGCCGGTGCCGGTGCGCGTGATCCTGCCTTACGCCGCGCGGGAGGATTTCAGAGCGGTCGGTGAGCTGAGCTTGCCGACCGCCACCGGTGCGCGCGTTCCTTTGCGCGAGGTGGCCAGACTCAAACTGGAGAGCAGCCGCACCTCGATCGAACGCGAAGCGGGCCTGCGCTTTTTGGCGCTCAAGTTCAACTTCGAAGGGCGCGACCTCGGCTCGGTAGTGCAGGAGGCGCAGCGCAGGGTCGCAGCCGAGGTCAAAGTTCCGGAGAACCATTATCTGGTCTGGAGCGGCGAATTCGAGAATCAACAACGGGCGATGGCCAAGCTACGCATCATCGTGCCGCTTGCGTTGCTGTTGATCTTGGGCCTACTCTACAGCGCGCTGCAGTCTGGCCGATGCACTTTGGCGATCCTCTTAGCTTCACCGTTTGCCCTGCTCGGCGGGGTCGGCTTGCTTTATGCTTTCAAGATTCCCCTGTCGGTAAGCGCGGCCATCGGTTTCATCGCCTTGCTGGGTCAAATCTCGCTGCTTGGGTTGTTGGTGATCAGCGCAGTCGAATACTACCAACGCCAAGGGCTGGCGCCGCGCGAAGCGATCCTAGCAGGGGCAAGCGAGCGCCTGCGCGCGGTGTTGATGGCTTCGCTGCTGGCGGGCATGGGCTTGTTGCCGATGGCGCTTTCCACCAGCATAGGCAGCGAAGTCCAGCGCCCGTTCGCAGTCACCATCGTGGGCGGGATGATCACGACGTTTTTGGTCGCCATGTACGTGCTGCCGGTCATCTATTCCTATCTTGCCCCCAAACGGCTGCTGTTCCCGGAGGAAAGCGACGAACTTGAGGGGGGCGGATGAGGCTTTGGCTGGGCTGGTTGCTGAGTTTTACGACTTTGATCGCCGCCGCGCAGGAAACGCTGCCCCAAGCGGTGACCATCGCCCAGCTGTTGGCCATCGCGCGCGATCGGAGCCCGCGCTATGCCTTGCTCTTACAGCGCTTGGAAAGCGCGCGGGCCGAGGTGGTCGCCGCCAGGGTCTTGCCCAACCCAAGGGTCAGTTATGGGCGGTACGATTTGACCAGTCGCCGCAACACCATGTTCGACGGCTCCACCCAAGAGGAAGTGACGGTCGAGGTGCCGCTGCTCTTATTCGGGCAACGCCAGGCCAGGATCGAGGAAGCGCAGAAAAAGCTCTCGGCGACTTCGGCCGAGATCGAGGCGGAATTTGCCGCCTTGGCTTACAAGCTTTGGCGCGCATTCGCCAAGTTGCTGGCGGATCAGCGGCGCGTCGCTTTGCTTGAGGAAGCTGCAACGGAAGTAGAGCGCTTGGTGCGTCTGGTCGCCGGGCGGGCGCAAGCGGGTGAGGCCAGTCGCTACGATCTGCTGCGGATTCGGTTGGAGGCGGAGAGCCTCGGCGCGCGCCTGAACGCTTTGCGCGGTGAGGTCACTGCGACCGCCCGCAGCATCGGGGTGATGCTCGGATTCCCTGACTGGCGCCCGACAGCGCTTGGGGAACTCAGGCCGCTCGAGGTCCCGGCCGATGCCGCCGCTCTTTGGGCGGCCGCCGAACAGAACAATCCCGAACTGATCGCCGCCCGCTCTGAGGAGGCCGCCGCCGACGCCACAGTGGCACGGGCCAGACGCGAGCGCTGGCCGGTTCCTTCGCTACTGGCCGGTACCGCCTTTACCGACCGCCCCTACGGCAATACCGTTTTCAGCGGTGTGAGCGTGGACCTGCCGATCTTCGACCGCGGCCAGGGGAATCTCGCGCGCGCTGCCGCCCAGATGCGGCAGGCCCAGCTCGCCCGCGAGTTAATCGCAGTACAAGCGCGCACGGCTCTGGAACGCGCGGTGGATCTGATCCGGCAACGGCGCGCGACGCGTATCCGCTTCGAGCAGGAGGTCATGGCGCGTCTGGAAGACCTGAAAGCGATGGGGGAGGCGGCTTACCGGCTGGGCAAGGGCAGCCTACTGGAATTATTGGATGCGTTCCGTTCGCGCACCGAGACCCGCCTGAGCTATGTCGGCCTGGTTCAGGACGAGATCGAAGCCGAACTCGAGGCGCTCAAAGCCTCGGGGCTGCTGCTTAAGACGGCGCGGTAAGCGCGTTACGCTTTTAATAACTCCACCAGGTCCTGCCGTTCCCAAGGCAGGTCGGTAAAAGAATCCCCGAAGTGGCCAAAGACCGGAAGCTTCTGATAAAAACCCTCGGGGTAGCGCGCAGGTAAGCGCAGAAGGTCGAACTGCTCAACGATGGCGCCGACCCGCAGATCAAAACCGGCGTGGATTTTGGCCACGATCGCTTCGTCCGGCAGCCGGCCGGTGCCAAAGCAGTCCACCTGCACGCTCACCGGTTCTGCCCGACCGATGGCGTAGCTGAGCTGAACCTCGCACGCGTCGGCCAACTCGGCGGCGACGAGGTTTTTGGCCACGTAGCGCGCCGCATACGCCGCGGTGCGGTCGATCCGCCAAGGATCCTTGCCGCTCAAAGCCGAACCGCTATGGCGCGCGTAGGCCCCGTAGGTGTCGCTGGCGGTCTTGCGTCCAGTCATCCCCGAGTGGGCCGCCGGCCCGCTGCGGGCAAACGGCGCGTGGATAAAAAGGCGCGTGTTGGCGTCGGGTCGCAGGGGAGCATCGCGCAGCGCCGACTGCACTACGTGCTCGTACAGCTCGGCTTCCAGGCGCGGTTTGGCGACCTGTTGACGGTGGGCGAAACCCACCGTGAGGGCGATGGCCTCGATGCGCGTGGGGACCTTATCACAAAACTCAACGCTCACCTGCACCGTGCCGTCGGGCGAAAGATAGGCCAAAAGGCCGGCCTGTTTGGCAGAAAACAAAGCGTTGGCGAGCCGCCGCGCCAGGACGATAGGCAAAGGCATCAGCTCGGGCGTGTGGGTGCAGGCAAAACCGAAAGCGGTCACGAGGTTTTGCGCGCTGGCTGCGCTCGGGTCGGCCGGCCGTTCCTCGTTCGGCAGCGTCAGGAGGTTGGTAATCACCGTACATTCCTCGGCGTTAAAGTCTTCCCGCTCGTACCCGATGGCGCGCACTACCTCGCGCGCGGTTTCTGGAATGTCGACGATCGCCTCCGAGGCAAAGCGCGCGGCAATGAAGATTACCCCTTTGGCCAGGGCGCACTCGGCGACGATGCGCGCGCTCGGGTCATGGGTCAAAAACCGGTCGACGATGGCGTCGCTGATGGTGTCGCACAGGCGGTCAGGGTGACCTGGGGTGACCGCCTCAGAGGTGAACAGGCTCGTCTGCATGGCGTGAACTCCTGGATTCTTTGGCTTTCAGGCTCTCGTTGAAGATCAGCGGCAAAACCGCACCGGCACCTACGATCCCAAGGTCCAGCCAGCCAGGAAGCGACAGGCCAAGGAGCTTGCGCAAGGCGGGGATTCCTAAGACGCCGGTCTGGATGAGCAGCGATCCTCCTAAAGCTGCGTTGAGATACGGGTTGGCTGGCTTGATCTGCCAAAACGCATGCGTTTCGGAGCGGCAGCTGAGCGCGTGGAGCAACTGTGCCAGGACGATGGTTTGAAAAACCAAACCCTCGGTTTGCGCGCCAAAACCGTAACGGCTGCGCCCGAAAACGTACGCTGCCAGCGCGCCGCCGGTCAGGCTCAGCGATTCGCGCAACAGGCGCCGAACTCGGCGCGCATCGAGGACGGGGGCCTGGGGGTCGCGCGGGGGAGCTTGCATCGCATCGGCTTCTGGCGGTTCCTGCGCCAGCGCCAGTCCGGGGAAGACGTCGGTGACCAGGTTGATCCATAAAAGCTGCATAGGCGAGAGCATCTCCCCGCGCCCGAGCAGTACGCCGAGCAGCATCAGCTGCAGCTCGCTGGCATTGGTGGCCAACAAGAAACGCAGCGCCTTTTGCGTGTTGAGGTAAATGGTTCGACCCTGTTCGATCGCGGTATACAAGGTCTTAAGGTTGTCGTCTTCCAAGACCACGTCTGCCACCGCGCGGGCAACCTCGGTGCCCCGTTGTCCCATGGCGACGCCGACGTCGGCGGCTTTGAGAGCCGGGGCGTCGTTGATCCCGTCGCCGATCATAGCCACGACTTTACCATTCTCTTGCAAGGCGCGCACGATTTGGAGTTTGTACGCCGGACTGACGCGGGCAAATACCGTGACGTCTTTGACCAGATGGCGCAGGATTTCCGGTTCGATTTTGTCCAGACGGCTGGAGTCGACGACTTCAAGCGGTTTACCGCCGCTCAAGTTGAGGCGGCGGGCAATGGCCAGCGCGGTGGCGCTCTGGTCGCCGGTGATCATCACCGTTTGAATCCCGGCGCGATGGAAGCGCGCGATCAGCTCGGCCATGCCGGGACGCAGAGCGTCCTCCATGCCGATCAGGCCGAGCCAGACGAGATCGGGCAGAGTGTCGTTCGGAGCCGCGCACTCGCCGTAAGCGACCCCGAGGACGCGCAGCGCCTCTCCGGCCAGGGTCTCGTTGGCGGCTAGAATCTGCCTGCGCCGAGCATCGGTCAGTGGCTTGGCTTGCCCTTCGTGCAGGTAGTGCGCACACCTCTCCAACACCGCTTGCGGACTGCCTTTGACCGCGATCAACAGCCGTGCGCCGTGTGTGTGGTAGGTCGCCATAAACGGCCGATCTTCGGCACGCAGCTGCTGGGCGACCTGGGGGTAACGCGCGCGCAGCGCCTCGACTTCTATCCCTGCCCATTGAGCGCAGCGGATCAACGCCTTTTCGGTCGGCGAGCCGTTTAGATCTTCGCCGTTGAGCGTGACCTCGCTGCACAGCGAAACGATTTCTAAAAGCTTTTGCGCTTCCGGCGCAACGGCTTCTGCAGGGCGCTCGCCGGCGACGGCGAGGATGCCGCTTGCGGTCTGAATCCGGGTAACCGCCATGCGGTTGAGCGTTAAGGTGCCGGTCTTGTCAAAGCAAATGACCTGCACCGCCCCGAGGTTCTCCACCGCGTTCAGCTGGCGGATCAGCGCCTGTCGGGTGCGCATGCGGTAGATGCCAAGCGCCAAGGTGGTGGTCGCCACCGTGGGCAGTCCCTCCGGCACCGCCGCCACCGCCAGCGAGATCGCCGTTTTCAGCATGGGCAAAAACCCCAAGCCGCGCGCCACGCCGAGCGCGAACACCGCAAGGCAAACCAAGCCGCTTGTCCAAACCAGCTGCAGTCCTAGGCTTTCCAGCTGGCGCTGCAGAGGAGTCTTGAGCGACTCGGTGGCCTCGACCAGGCTTTGGATCAGGCCGATTTCGGTATGCCTGCCGGTGGCGAACACCACCGCCAGGCCGCTGCCGCCGGTGACCACCGTGCCGCGGTAGACCAGGTTGGCGCGCTCGGCCAGGGGGGTGAGCGGTGGGTACACAGCGGCTGCGTCTTTTTTCACCGGCAGGCTTTCGCCGGTGAGCGCCGACTCGTCGACGCTTAAGTTGTCGGCGCTTAACAGGCGGGCATCGGCGGCGACGTAGCTGCCTGGGCTCAGTTTGAGAACATCGCCTACGGCGACTTCAGCGATAGGTACCGTAATTGGTACGCCGTCGCGGATGACTTCAGCGTGGAGCGGCGACAAAGATTCTAGGCTCTGTAGGATTCGTTCGGTCGAAGCTTCGGTAGCGTAGCCGATGACGGCGTTGATCCCAACCACGGCCACGATGACCAGCGCATCCGCGATGCCGCCGGTGGCCAGGGAAATTGCCGCCGACACCCCTAAGAGGAGCGTCGGCGGGCTGAGCAGCTGATCGAGCACGATCTGCAGCGCCGAGCGCGGCTTGGCCGTCGTCAGCGCGTTAGGGCCGTAGGCCGTCAGGCGCTCGCGGGCGGCGCGCGCTTTTAATCCGTCTGGGGAAGTGCCCAGGAGACTGCAGCAGTCTTCGGCGCTCAAGGTGTGCCAATGCGCCTGGGGCGGGGAGGAATGGGCAGTCGTTGACTGCGGAGCTTGCCTCCAGCCGAACCTCAGCTTGCGCGCCTTGGCCGGCGGCGGGGAAGAACCAGGCGCCTGAGCTTTAGGGGCGTTTGGGTGGGCAAGGCAGGCCTCAAGTAGGTGCAGCAGCACCTCCTTTCCTTGCGCGGGATCGAAGGCGATTACGAGATTGCCCGTCACCGGGTTGATTTGGAGTTTGCGGATCTCAGGCCGGTGGCTCAGGTTTTCTACCAGCCAGCGCTTGAGCTTGGGGCTGCGGTACAGGGCAGGCAGGTGCAGGCGCAGCCGGCCGGGCACCCGGTCGTGGAGGACGGTAAGCGGCGGATGGGATCGCATCCTTGGGTTTGGCGTGGAAGTTTTTCAATCCATCTTAACGCTCTGGATGTGACGATTCGATGACCGATTAATACAGGCGGTGGCGAAAGAGCCAGGCGGCCAGCGCTAAAGTGGCTAGCCCGATGGCGGCCATTGGCCAAAGCTGCGGCCAGACGGCGGTCCAAGTCGGAGAGGCGAGGAAGCTGGTGCGGACGATGGCGAGAAAGTAGCGCATGGGGTTGATTAGGGTCAGGGTTTGCACGGCTTGCGGCATGTTTTCTATCGGCGTGGCAAAGCCCGAGAGGATCACCGCCGGGACGATGAACAAGAACGCGCCGAACAAGCCTTGCTGCTGGGTGCGCGCGAGCGAAGAGATCGCCAGCCCGACCCCGATCGCCGACAAAAGATAAAGCGCCATGCCGGCATAGAGCACAAGCAGGCGGCCGCGGAACGGGATCTGAAACCAGGTCACCGCCGCCGCCAGGATGAGGGTGCCTTCCAAAAGGCCGATGAGGAAGGCCGGGACGGTCTTGCCGAGCAGGATCTCCAAGGGCGTCAGCGGGGTGACCAAAAGCTGGTCGAAGGTGCCCTGCTCGCGCTCGCGGGCCACGCTCAGGGCGCAGGTGACCATGGCCACCACCAGCGTCAATAGGGCGGTCAAGCCGGGAACGATGAACCATCGGCTCTGCAGGTTCTCGTTGAACCAGGCGCGCGTCTCCAATCGGGGCGGCGGGGGAACCAGCTCGGCGCGGTTGAACTCAGAAACAATGCTCTGCACGTAGCCTAAAGCGATCAGAGCGGTGTTGGAATTGCGCCCGTCGACCAGGACTTGCAGCTGGGCGGGCGCGCCGCGTTTTAAGCGCGCTTCAAAATCGGCGGGAACGTGGAGCACCAACAGCGCTCGGCGGCGGTCGAGAAGGGGGGCGATTTGGCGGTCGTGGGTGAGGGTGGCGACCTCGAGGAAGTGCTTGGAGCCGCGGAAACGGGCAAGAAGCTCGGAGCTTGCCGCGCTTTGGTCTTCGTCGTAAGTTGCGTAGGGAATGCGCTCGAGGTCGAAGGTGGCGGCGTAGCTAAAGATAAACAGCTGGATCAAAGGCGGGGCGATGACCACCAGGCGGCTGCGCCAATCTTTGAGCAAGGTTAAAAATTCCTTAGTGCAAAGGTGCAAGACACGCCTAAGCATTCAAAGCCGTTTGTGCGAAATTTGGTACGTTGCGCCTAGAAACAGAGCCGCGTACAAAGCCAGCATCAGCAAGTTGGGCCACAGAACCGACCACACGTCCCCGGCCAAAAACACCGTCTGCAAAACCGCCACGTAATAGCGCGCCGGCACCAGATACGTGAGCGCCTGGATCGCTTTAGGCATGTTGGCGATCTCGAACAAAAACCCCGACAGCAAAAAGGCCGGAAGATACGTGGCGATCAGGGCGATTTGGCCGGCGACGAACTGATTTTTGCTCAGGCTCGAAATCCAAAGCCCCATGCCTAAAGCGACGAGCAAAAACAGCGCCGAACCCAGCCACAAAACCCACCCCGAGCCGCGCAGGGGCACCGCGAACAACTCGGTCGCCAGCGCCACCGCCAGCGCCAACCCCCCGTTGCCGAGGAGAAAAAAGCTAAGCAGCTTGGCGGTGACCACCTCGCCGATCCTGACCGGCGTGGCTAAAAGCGCCTCCATCGTCCCGCGCTCCCACTCCCTGGCGATGACCAACGCCGTAAGCAGGGCGCCGAGGATGGTCAAAACCACCGCGATCAGCCCGGGAACCAGGAAATTTCGGCTTTCCACCTCGGGGTTGAACCAGATCCTCGGCTCGACCACGACCTGCGCTAGATTTTGGGTTTTTCCTTGGCGCCTTAAGCCAGCTTCCACGACCCCGCCGACGTACCCTTCGATCAGGCGCGCGGTGTTGGCGTCGATGCCGTTGACGATGAGCTGAATAGGGGCGGGTTGGCCGCTTTTTAAGCGGCGGGCAAAGTCCTCGCGCAGGCGCACGATCCCTTGCACCTTGCCCGCATTGAGCAGCGTTTGCGCCTGGGCCAGCGTGGCTGCCGGAACCGGCGCAAAATACGCCGAACCGTAAAAGCCGCTCAACAAGTCCTGCGCGCTCGCATCGCGCCGCTCGGCGACCAGCGCCAGGCGCACGTGCTTGGCGTCGAGCGAAACCCCATAGCCGAACAACAGCAACAACACCAAGGGCAAAACGAACGCGGTGGCCCAGCTTCCCGGGTCGCGCGCGATCTGGAGGAATTCCTTGCGCATCAAGGCCAAAAGGCGGCGGTTCATGGGCGGCCTGCGAGTAACGCGACGAAGGCCTCTTCCAAGCTCGAAGCCGAAGTTTGGCGGCGGATGGCTTCCGGGGTGCCCAAGGCGAGGATTTCTCCGGCCTCGAGGATCGCCAGGCGGTCGCAGTATTCGGCTTCTTCTAGAAAGTGGGTGGTCACCAGCACCGTGACCCCTTGTTCGGCCAGGGCGTTGATGCGTAGCCAAAACTCGCGCCGCGCGAGCGGATCGACCCCCGAGGTCGGCTCGTCGAGGAACAAAACTTCCGGCTCATGAAGCAGAGCGCAGGCCATCGCCAAACGCTGCTTGTAGCCCAAGGGCAGGCCTTCGGCGCGCTGGTGTTGGAACGGTGCCAGCTCAAAGGTCGAAAGCGCCCAGGCGATGCGCGCGCGCAAGCGTTCGCCTTGCAGGCCGTAGGCCCCGCCGAAGAAGGTGAGGTTCTCCAAAACGCTAAGGTGCGCGTACAGGGAGAACTTCTGCGCCATGTAGCCCAGGCGCCCCCGCGCTTTGGCCGGGGCGCGGCGAAGGTCCAATCCGGCCACCTTGGCCTCCCCTTCGCTGACCGGCAGCAGCCCGCACAGCATGCGGAAGGTGGTGGTCTTGCCAGCGCCGTTGGCGCCTAAAAGCCCAAATACCTCGCCGCGCGCGACCGTAAAAGAAATCCCCTTGACCGCGTAAAAGGAACCAAAGCGCCTTTTCAGATCGCGCACGAGGATCGCAGGTTCTGCCTGGGCTAAGGCTTTAGGGCGCGGCCAAGGCGTACCGATTGGCCTTGGCTTTTCGGCGATCTGAGCGATGAAGGCATCCTCCAAGCGCGGGGCAGCGGCGGCGAAAGTCACCGGCTCCTCTAGGGCGGGCGGGGTGGGGGTGCGCGTGATCAGGCGCACCCAATCCCCCTCGGGGACTGCATCGAGGACGTTAGGATGCTGTAAGAGCCTTCTCTGCAACGGGCGCTTGGGGAGGGCTGCGGAGCGGGCGCGATAGACGCGCCCGTTTAGGGGAGTTAGGAACGTGGAAGGCTCCCCCTGGCCTAGAACCCGACCGCGGTGGAGCAAGAGCACTTCGTGGCAGCGCTCGGCCTCGTCTAGGTAAGACGTGCTCAAAACCACGGTCAGCCCCTGGCTTGCTTGCGCGTGCAGGATTTGCCAGAGCTGGCGGCGCGAGAGCGGATCGACGCCTACGGTGGGTTCGTCCAGCAGCAGCACGCGCGGTTGGCCTACGAGCACGCAAGCCAGCCCCAGTTTTTGCTTCATGCCGCCGGAAAGGTGGCCGGCCAGGCGCTTGGTGAAGGCTTCCAGGCCGGTCAGGCGCAAGAGCTTGGCGTATCTTGAAGGGCGTTTAAGGCGCGGCAAGCCTTGCAGCTCGGCGTAGAGTTCCAGGTTCTCCATCACCGTCAGATCTTCGTACAAGCCAAAGCGCTGCGGCAAGTAGCCAAGTTGCGCTTGCACTTTGGCCGGGTGTTGCGCCACGTCCACGCCGAACACCCGGATGCTTCCGGAGTCGGGGAGCAAAAGGCCGGCGATCAAGCGCATCAGGGTGGTCTTGCCGGCGCCGTCGGCGCCGATGAGGCCGGTGAGCTTGCCGGCGGCGATCTTGGCGCTTACCCCCGCGAGCGCAACGGCGTTGGGCGGGAAGGTCTTGTGCACGGCGCCGATCTCGATGGCGGTCTCAAGCATAGATCAAGGCGCCTGGCAAGGGGAAGGGGGCGGGGGCAGCGGCTGGGACAACGGAATGCGCACCGTCACCGGCATCCCCAGGCGCAGCTCGCCTTCGGGATTGCACACGAACACCCGCGCCTGGTAGACGAGGTGGGTTCTTAGCTCCTCGGTCTCTACGTTTTTGGGGGTGAACTCGGCGCTCGGGGAGATGTAACCCACCCAAGCCGCATAGCGTTTGTTCGGGAAACTGTCGCTTTGGACCTGGGCGCGCATCCCCGGCTGGACCTTGCCCAGCTCGGTTTCGGCCAGGTACACCCTGGCCCATAAGGGATCGGTCAACGCCAGCGTGTAGATCGGGCGCTGCGGGGAGGCCTGATCGCCCGGCTCGAGCAGGCGGTTTTGCACGACGCCGGCGGCGGGCGCATAGAGCTTGGTGTCGGCCAGATTTTTCTTGGCCTGTTTGAGCTGCGCTTTGAGGGCGCGCAAACGCGCGCGCGCGGCGGCGATGTCCTCGCGGCGCGGCCCTTCCAGCGCCAGGCTAAAAGCCTCTTGCGCGGCCCGGCGGCGGGCGCGCGCGGCCTTTAGGCTGGCTTCGGCGCGATCGACCTCCGCCTGGGAGATGAGGCGTTTGGGCAAGAGCGCGCGCGCTCTTTGGGAGTTCAGCTCGGCCAAGGTTTCCTCGCTTTGGGCTTCGGCCAGAAGCGCCCTGGCGTGTTCGATTTCCTGCGGGCGGCTGCCGCGCTCGAGCTTTTCGACCAAAGCCCTCTGGGCGGCGATCTGCGCTTTTAGGTTTTCGACCTCGGCGGCAAAGCGCGTCGCTACGAGCTCGGCCATGAGATCGCCGGGATGGACGATATCGCCTTCCCAAAAATACATCTTGGCGATGCGCTCGGCCACGCCGGGAGCCAGATCGACCTGGCGCAGGTCGATGTTGCCGTACAACACAAGCTCCTTGGCGGTTTCCTCCTTAGGGCGGAAGGGAAGATAAGCGATGCCGGTCAAAACGAGGGCGAGCAACCCAACGAGAAAAAACCTCATTCTAGCGTCAAGGCGGTTTCGTCTTTAGGCAAAGTCAGATGGCGGTTCAATTCGATCAAGTCTTGCGGGCTCAAGGTGCCGGCCAGGCGCTTTAGCCTGAGGCTGGCCAGCACGTAATCGAGGCGCGCGTTTTGGTGGTCGCGCACGGCCAAGTAGAGGGCGCGCAAGGCGGCGAGCACGTCCACGAGGGTGCGCGTGCCGACCTCGTACCCGGCTTGGCTGGCCTTCAGTGAGGCGCGGTTGGAGAGCACCGCTTTGTGCGTGGCCTGGCTGCGGGCGATGGCCGTCATCACGTTGATGTATTCAGCGCGCGTGTTCTGCACGGTGGTGCGCACGGCCCCTAAAAGTTCTTCCTCGCTTTTGGCGTATTCGGCCAAAGCCTGGCGGCGGGCGGCGCCGATGGCTCCCCCGGCGAACAAAGGCAGGTTCAGGTTGAGCGATAACGCGCCCTGGTTAACGTTGCGCGGGAAGTTAAAATCGCGGCTGCCTCCCGCCGCCGGGGTGAGATTGTGAAAATCGTTTTCCGAGCGCGTCTCGCTGTAGCTTAGGTTGGCGGTGATCTTGGGCAGGTGCTCGGCGCTTGCGACGCGCGCGGTTTGCAGGGCCACCTCGCGGGCGAGGGCGGCGACTTTCAGGTCGTAGTTGTTCTGGCGGGCAAATTCAATCCACTTTTCCACTTCCTTCGGGTCGGGCGGGGCGATGGGATAGTCGTCTTTGAGCGCAAGCAGCGCTTCGTGAGACCGGCCGGTGAGAATGGAAAGCTGCTCTTTGGCGACCTGCAGCGCGCCTTCGTCGGCCAAGCGGGCGGCGACGGCCAGATCGAAGGCGGCTTCGGCTTCGCGCAGGTCGGTGATGGCCAAAAGCCCCACCTCAAAGCGCGCCTTGACCTGGGCCAACTGGCGCTCGGTGGCCCGCTCCTGGGCGCGCGAGGCGTTCAAATTGGCCTGGGCCTTGAGGACCGCAAGGTAGCTTTCGGCGACTTTCAGGATCAGCGCTTGGCTTTCGGCGGCAAAGCGCGCTTTGGCCTGCTCGGTCAACTCCTGGCCGCGCTTAAAGCGGAACCAGGCGGAAAGATCGAACACCGGCTGGGTCAGGCTCACGCCCCAGCTTTTGCTCTCGCTGCCGATGTCGGTGTTGCTGGGAAACAAAATCCCACCCGCCGGAAACTGGCCGCGGTTTTGGCTTTGGTTCAAGCCAAACCCCGCATTGACGTTGACCTTGGGCAGAAGCTCGGCGCGGCCTTTGATCTCCTCTTCTAGACCGGCGCGCAGGCTTGCCTGCGCGGCGCGAAAGCTCGGGTCGTTCTCTAAGGCGAGCTGGTAAACCGTGACCAGATCGTCGGCGCCTTGGGCTTGGAAGGCGAGCACGTAAAGCACTATCCACAGTCTGCGCATATTATTAAATCCTTACCGTCTTGCGTTCGACGAAGGCGCGCACCACCACGTAGAAGACCGGCGTGAAGAGCAAGCTAAGCAGCGTCACTCCCAACATGCCGCCGAACACGGCAGTGCCCAAGATCCTTCGCGCTTCGGCTCCTGGCCCCTGGGCCAAGGCGAGCGGCAGCACGCCCAAGATGAAGGTAAACGAGGTCATTAAGATGGGCCGCAGGCGAATTTTAGCCGCTTGAAGCGCTGCGTGCAGGCGATCTTGCCCTTGCTCTTGGCGGACCCTAGCGAACTCGACGATCAAGATCGCGTTTTTGGCCGCCAGTCCCACCAGGAGGATCAGGCCGATCTGAGTGAAGACGTTGTTTTCATAGCCTCGCAGGCCAACGGAAGCCAAAGCGGTCGTGACGCACAAAGGCGCGATCAGGATCACCGAAAAGGGCAGCGACCAGCTCTCGTATTGGGCGGCCAGCACCAAAAAGGCAAACAACACGCTCAAAGGGAAGACGAACAAGGCGGTGTTGCCGGAAAGCACCTCCTGCAGGCTCAGCTCCGTCCACTCAAAACCAAACCCCGGCGGCAGCACCTCGTGCGCCAGGCGGGTCAGCTTGGCGATGGCCTCGCCTGAACTCGTGCCAGGTAGGGTGGAGCCGTTGACCTCGGCGGCCAGATACAGGTTGTAACGGGTCAAAAGATCCGAACCTGCAAAGCGCTTGAGGTGGGCCAGCGAGCCGATGGGGATCATCGCCCCGGTTTGGCTTTTGACCTTAAGAGCCAAGACGTCTTCAGGACGCATGCGGAAATCGGCTCGCGCCTGCGCTAAGACCTGATAGGTACGGCCGAAGAGGTTGAAGTCGTTGACGTAGAGAGAGCCGAGGTAGGTCTGCAAGGTCGCAAACAGCTCTCCCAAAGGAACGCCCATGGCTTTGGCGCGCGTGCGGTCGAGCTCTAGGAAAAGCTGCGGCACGTCGGTTTGCAGAGGGGTAAAGACGCCGACTAGGCCGGGTTCGCGGTTGGCGGCGGCGACGAGCGCTTCGGTGGCGGCTTTGAGCGCTTTCACTCCCTGGCCGCCTAGATCCTGGACCATGAGCTTGAACCCGCCGACCCGGCTCATCCCGCGCACCGGCGGCGGAGTAAAGACCGCGACTTCGGCGGCTTGGATCTGCCCAAGGCGCTTTCTTAGCTCGTCGGCGACGGCGGCTGCCGGAAGCTCGGCGCGTTCTGAGAAAGGCTTAAGGCGCGCGAACAAGGTCGCCGCATACGGCTGCTGCACCCCGGTCAGAAAGGACCAGCCAACGTAGGCGAAAAGATGGGCCACGCCCGGGGTCGCGAGGGCGATTCGGGTGATCTCTTGCACCGCCTCGTCGGTGCGCGCCAGCGAGGCGCCGGCCGGCAGGCGAGCGATCAGGACCAGATAGCCTTGGTCTTGTTCGGGGATGAACCCTTTGGGCACGTGTTGCCAAAGACCTGCGCCCAAAGCGGCAAGCCCCAGGTAAACCCAAAGCATGACCGTGGACCTGCGCAAGAGGTGGGCCAAAAGGGCGAGATACCCTTGGCGGAACGCCGCCAGCGCGCGGTTGAACCAAGCAAAGAAAAACCCAAGCAGGCGGCCTTGGCGATCTTGCCGGCCAAGCCACAGGGCGCACAGGGCCGGGCTTAAAGTCAGAGAATTGAAGGTGGAGATCGCGGTCGAGGCGGTGACGGTCAGGGCAAACTCGCGGTAGAAACCCTGCGCGACGCCGGCGAGGAAGGCGGTAGGCAAAAACACCGCGATGAGCACTAAAGAGGTGGCGAGGATCGGGCCTGTCACCTCGTCCATGGCGCGTCTTGTGGCCGTGCGCGCGTCTTCGCCCAAGCTGAGGTGGCGCTCGACGTTTTCCACCACCACGATGGCGTCGTCCACCACCGTGCCGATGGCGAGCACCAGGCTAAGCAGCGATAAGGTGTTGAGCGAGGCACCAAAGGCGGCCATCGCCGCCAAGGTGCCGATCACCGACACCGGCACCGCCAGCAGCGGGATGAGGCTGGCGCGCCAGCTTTGCAAAAACACCAGCACCACCAGAGCGACCAAGACCACCGCCTCCACCAGGGTGCGGAATACCGCCTTGAGCGATTCTTCCACGAACACCACGGTGTCGTAGCCCAAGGTGTAGTCCAGTCCGGGCGGAAAGCGCTGTTTGAGTTTTTCCATCTGCGCCAGCACGGCTTTCTTGGTCTCTAGGGCGTTGGAGCCCGGCAATTGAAAGATGCCGATCCCGACGCTGGGTTGGCCGTCGAGGTAGAGCTTGGAGGCGTAATCGCGCGCGCCGAGCTCGACGGTGGCAAGATCGCCAAGGCGCACGACCTCGCCTTTTTCGCCGGTCTTGACGACGATGGCGGAAAACTCCGCCACGCTTTTGAGCCGGCCTTGGGTGAGGATGGCGTACTGAGAGTCGGCGGAACCTGAAAGGGGAGGCTTGCCGACCGCGCCGGCAGCCACTTCCACGTTTTGCTCGCGCACCGCGCGCACCACGTCCATGGGCGTAAGCTGGAAGTAGGCAAGCTTCTCCGGGTCGAGCCAGAGGCGCATGCTGTAGTCGCGGGCGCCGAAGATCGCCGCTTCCCCTACCCCCGCCTGGCGGGCGAGCACGTCGCGGATTTGGGTGAGGGCGTAGTTGCTCAAATAATCGCTGTCGTAGCGGCCGTCCGGGGAGATCAGGTTGATCACCAAGCTTAAATCGGGGCTGCGCTTTAGGACGCGGATCCCTTGCCGGCGCACTTCTTCCGGCAGTTTGGCGGTGGCCAGTTGAACCCGGTTTTGCACCAAAACTTGAGCTATGTCTACGTCGGTGCCGGGCGCGAAGGTGACCGTCAAGTTGAGCGAGCCGTCGTTGCCGGCGTTGGAGCTCATGTAGAGCATGCGCTCGACGCCGTTGATTTCCTGCTCCAAGGGCGTGGCCACCGTCTCCATCACCGTCTGCGCATCGGCGCCTGGAAAAAGGGCGCTGACGACGATGGTCGGCGGGGCCAGGGGCGGGTACTGGGTAAGCGGCAGGGCAAGGAGCGCCAAAAGCCCAAGCAGCACGATGACGATGGACAGGACCGCGGCGAAAACCGGCCGGTCGATGAAGAAGTGGCTAAAGCGTCCCATCGGCTTGGACCGCCATGCCCGGCTTGAGTTTGTGCCCGCCTTCGACGACCACGCGCGCGTTTGGCTCCAGTCCCTGGCGGATCACCCGTAGGCCGTCGACCTTGGGTCCCAGCTCAACGCGACGGAAAGCGACCGTATTGGCTTGTTCGACCACCCACACCCCGGTTTCGGCCAAGTGGCTCACCACCGCCCGTTCGGGCACCAAGAGCGCGGCTCTTGGCGCGCTGCGGTAAAGGCGCACGCGGGCAAAGAGTCCGGGCGCGAGGCGGCCTTCGGGGTTGGGAAGCACCGCCCGCAAGGTGCGCGTGCCCGAAGGCCAGTCGAGGCGCGGGGCGGCGTAATCCAGGCGCGCAGGATGGGGAAAACCTTCTTCCTCGGCCAACCCGACTTCAACCTTGGCCTGCAGCCGGTCGGGGACGCCAAGCGCTGCGCGCTCGTCGACGTCGAAATAGACGTATAGGGGATCGGTGCGCACGAGCACGGTGAGCACGGTGGCGTCGGCTCCGCCGCCTTTGACCAGATTGCCCACGGTCACCTGCTCGCGCCCGGCGATCCCAGCGATCGGGGCGCGCACCTCGGTGAACGAAAGATCCAATTGCCTGGCTTCAACTTCCGCCCGGGCCGCTTCCATCTCGGCTTCGGCGGCCAAGAACTCGGCGCGCTTTGCGTCGTAGTCTTCCTGGGCGATGAATTTCTGCGCCAGCAGGCGTTCGGCGCGTTTTAGATTGCTCGCCGCCAGCTCAAGCTGTGCCTTGGCCGCTTGCAGCTTGGCTTTGGCCTGGTTGAGGCGGATTTGAAAGGGCCTTGGGTCGATGACGAAGAGCAGGTCGCCAGCTTGGACCTTCTGCCCCGCCTGAAAACAGATCCGCTCCAAATAACCTTCCACGCGCGCGCGCACCTCGACCTGTTCGACCGCTTCCAGCCGCCCCGGGTACTCCTGCCACTCGGCCAGCTCGCGGACCACGGGCGTCTCGACCTGCACGCGGGGGGGAAGGGGGGCAGGCGGCGCCTCTTGGCGCGAGCACGCCAAAAGGCCAAGGACCCAGCCCCAAAGCACCCAGCGCATCTTTGCCCTACCTCGCGAAAAATAATAAAATAAGATAAGCTTTCTTTTCATTTTTTCCAAGGTTTTTGTACGCTATGCCCAGCCCCCGTCTTGGGCGCCCGCGCAAGGGCGAGGCCGCCCTGCGGCGCGATCTCCTGTTGGATGAGGCGCTGCGCTTGTTTGCCGAGCACGGCTATAGCGCGGTGAGCCTGGAGACCTTGGCGCGGTGCGCGCACGTCTCGCTGCGCACGATTTATCGCCAGTTCGGCGGCAAAGCCCAGCTTTTTGGCGCCGTGGTCCGCAGGATAAGCGATGAATTCGTCGCTCGTCTGCCGGCCGATGTGGACTGCCCGCTCGACGCGGCGCTCGAAAAATTCGGACAGCAGTTTTTGCGCCGCATCCTTCGCCCGGAGGTGCTAAAACTTCGCGCCCAGATTCTCGCCGAGGGCGGGCGTTTCCCCGAACTGGCTGCGGAGTTTTATCGCAACGGCCCAGGACGCACGCTCGCGCGCCTGGAGGAGTTTTTGAGCGCGCATCAGCGCGTGGGGCATTTATCAAAGAGCATGGAGGCTCGCTCGCTCGCTGGGCATTTTCTCAATCTTCTGCGCGGTCCGATCAACGAATTCGAACTCGGGATGAGGGCGCCGCCTTCCGAAGAGGAACTCAGAGCCTGGGTGGAGCAGGCAGTGGCGGTATTTTTGCGAGGATGCCAAGGGTATGCGCTGGATTAGCGGTCTGGGAGGCTTGCTTTGGCTCTTGCCGCTTTGGGCCGAGGAGGTGGTGTGGGAGCGTTACGGGGAACTGGCGGTCTATCCCGAACAGCGCGCCACCGCCTACGTGCAGGCGCTGGACAAAACGCGCTTGGCGGCTGAGGTGAGCGGCAAGGTCGAGAAGGTCGAGGTGCGCGAAGGCGATCGGGTCGAGGCCGGTCAAATCCTGGTGCAGCTCGAAGAGACGCCCTTGCGCTTGGCTTTAGAGCGTGCGCAGGCGGCTTTGGCCGCCGCGCAGACAAACCTCGAGGAGGCGCAAAGGCGGTACGCCCAAGCCCAGCGCTTGCGCGAGAAGGGCTTGATCGCGCGCGAAGACGCCGACGCGGCGCACGATCGGCTGGCGCTTCGGGCGCGCGAACTGGAAATCCAGCAGGCTGACCTGAAGGAGGCGGCTTGGCGGTTTGAGCACCGCTATGTGCGTGCGCCTTTTGCCGGTTTCGTCGTCTCCCGCAGCGTTAGCCCCGGCGATTGGGTAAATTTGGGGCAGAGTCTGATTCAGCTTATGGCCGAAGCGCGCGAGGCGGTGGCTTTTGTGCCGGCGGAGCTTTTGCCTCAGCTCAAAAGCGCCGATCGCCTCGATTTGCAAACCACCGACGGCCGGCGATACGCTCTTAGCTTTTTGCAGCATGTGCCGCAACGCGAGCTTAAGTCGCAGGAGGTCAAAGTGCGCTTGCGTTTCCAAGGCGAAGCGCCGGAAGCGGGGACGGCAGGGAGCCTGATCTGGCGCGATCTGCGCCCGCATCTTCCGGCAACGGCCTTGGCGAGCTTTCGCGGCACGCTCGGGGTATGGGTCAAGAAGGCAGACGCTTTGCCGTGCTTTTTGCCTTTACCGCAGGCGCAGCTTGGACGCACTTTGCCTTTGGCGCTGGATTTGGATGACTTGATCGCCGCGCGCGGTCACGCCGAGCTTGCGTGGTCGGTGGGTGAGGATCGGCCGGCGCCTTGGTGCACGCAGGAGCGGCGGTGAGCTGGTACGAGAAGCTGGTCGATAACGCGCCGTTGAGCAATCTTTGCTTCCTCATCGTGTTGGCGGTGGGGCTTTGGGTTTATCTGGAGTTGCCGCGGGCGCGCGACCCCGAAATCAACTTCAACTGGGTCAACATCTGGACGGCTTATCCGGGGGCGACGGCCGAGGACGTGGAGCGGGAGGTGACCTCCCCCTTGGAAGACGCTTTGCGCACCATCCCCGATATCCGCTATGTGGTCTCAAGCTCGCGCGAGGGGCGTTCTTCAATCTTGGTGCGCTTTGCGCGCATCGACGCGCGCACCTTCGATAAAAGGATAAACGACGTGCGCCGCGAGATTCTAAACCGGGCGGCCTCCGAGCTCCCCGAAGAGGCGCGCACCCCCAACATCGTCGAAATCACCTCCTCCAACGGCTTTCCAACCGCGATGCTGGCGCTTTACGGTCCGGTGGGGGGGGAGGTCCTGCGGGCGCAAACCTTTGCCCTAAAACGCGCTTTGGAGCGCGTAGAGGGGGTCGATCGCGTTTTGACCATCGGGTTTCAGGAACCTGAGATCCACGTCGAGTTCGACCCTTTCGCTCTGGCGGCGCAGGGCCTTGCCCCAACTCAGTTGGCCGATCAGATCGGCGCTTGGTATCGCGACGTCGTCGCCGGCCGTTTCCTGGCCGCCGGACGCGAATTTTTAGCCCGCTTCCAGGGGCGCTCGGAAGAGCCTCAAGAGATCGCCGAACTCCCTCTGGCGCTTGCCAGTCGCACTGTGCCGCTCAAGGAGCTGGCCAAGGTGCGCCTGACCACGGAACGGCCCGAGAGCCTGGCGCGTTATCGTGGCCAGCCGGCGGTGCTGTTGTCCATAACCAAAAAGGCCAACGCCAACACCCTGGATTTGGTGGCGCGCCTTGAGCGCTTCGCTGCCGAGCGCAACCCCATTTTGCAAACCTTAGGTCTAAAGCTGGCGTTGGTGGACGACCAGACCGACGAGACCCGCCGCGCCTTAAAGATCATGGAGTCGAACGCCTTGCTCGGCTTTGGGCTGGTGTTGGGTTTAGTGGGCATATTCCTGGGCTGGCGGCTTGGGCTTTTGGTCGCTTTGGGGTTGCCGTTTGCGCTGGCGGGGGCCTTTATCGGCGTGGCCCTGGGGGGCTCGACCCTCAACTTGAGCGTGCTTTTGGGGGTGGTGATCGCCCTGGGGATGCTGGTCGACGACGCCGTGGTCATCGTGGAGGCGGTTTATGACAAGCTGGTGCAGGGTTTGCCCCCCAGGCAGGCGGTGTTTCGCGGCGTGCAAGAAGTGGGAGCGCCGGTTCTGGCGTCGGTGCTGACGACGGTGGCGGCGTTCTTGCCGCTGATGCTGCTGCCCGGGGTCCTGGGCGAGTTTTTGAAGATCGTCCCCATGGTCGTCACCGTGGCTTTAGGGGTGAGTTTGATCGAGGCGTTTTGGATGCTGCCTAGCCACATCCTCGCCATGAGTTCTGCCTTTGACGCCCAGCCCCGCAGCTGGCGCGAGCGGATGGCGCGGAGGCTGCGCCGGATTTACGGCAAGCTTTTGGTGCGCAGCTTTCGCCGGCCGGGATGGACGGCCGGTTGGCTCGCTTTGCTGCTCGCCGCGGCCGGGGCGCTGCTGGCCCTCGGCCGGATCCCGGTGCAGTTTTTTGCCTTCGATACCATGCGCCTGTTTTATCTGCACGTCGACCTGCCCGTGGGCACGCCCTTGGCGCAGACTCTAGAGACGGTGGAAGAAGCCAGGCGCCGCGTGGAAGCTATCATCCCCGAGAGCGCGCTGCGCGCTGCGACGGCGGTGGCGGGAATAAAGTTTACCCAGGTGGAGCCGCTCTACGGCGAGCACCTGGGGCAGGTGATCGTGTCCTTGTGGCCGCGCGCGGAGAACGAACCGACGACCGAGGAGTGGGTGGACAGGCTGCGTCCCAAGCTGGAGGAGCTGGCCAAGCAGGCCAAGATCTCGTTTCTGATCGTCCAGGGCGGACCCCCTGCCGAGCGCCCCATTAACGTGAAGGTCAAATCGGAAGATTTGCTCCAGCTCGATGCCGCGGTGACGCAAGTGCGGCAGATCCTCGCGGCGATCCCGGGCGTGCGCGATATCAGCGACGATCGCAGCCCGGGGCGGCCGACCTTGACGTTTCGCCTCGACCGCGAGGCCTTGGCGCGCTCAGGCGTCGACGCGCGCGAAGTTTGGCGCACCGTGCGCCTGTTGGGGGAAGGGGAGTGGATAGGCGCGACGCGGCGGGGGGGTGAGGCGCTCGATTTGATCTTGCGCGCTTCCCCTAAGGCGTTTGCCGATCCTTACGATTGGTTGCGGCTCAAGGTGGTGAGCCGCGATGGTCGGGGAATTCCTTTGGGGGCGTTGGTGCACGCCGAGCTCAGCCCTCAAGAAGGCTACATCCGGCATTATCAGTTCGTGCGCGCGGTGACGGTGGAGGCCGACATCGACCGCGCGCGCATCAATCCCGAGCAGGCCAACGCGAAGCTTTTGGCCGCCTGGCAACAGGTCGCGGCGCGGTACCCGAACGTCGAGCTCGATCTTACCGGGGAGCTGGACGACATTCGCGAGAGTTTAAGCGCGCTGCGGCGCATTTTCCTCTTGGGGGTGGCGCTCATCTATCTGATCCTGGCGGCGCAGTTTCGGAGCTACTTCCAACCGCTGTTGGTTTTGACCGCCTTGCCCTTGGCGATCGCCGGGGTGTTGCTGGGTTTGGTGGTTTCCGGTTTGCCGCTATCGCTTTATACCCTCTACGGCGTGGTCGCCTTGACCGGCATCGCGGTCAATTCGGCGATCGTGCTGGTGGCCGCGGCCAACGACCGCATCGCGCTCGGCATGAGTCCTTTGCACGCGGCGATTTACGCGGCCCGCCGCCGCCTGATCCCGATCCTCATCACTTCCGGCACGACCATTGCTGGGCTATTGTCCTTGGCTTTGGGGGTGGGAGGCCAATCCCTGTTGTGGGGGCCGGTGGCGTCGAGCATCGTTTGGGGTTTGGGCTTTTCGACCCTCTTGACCCTCTGGGTGATGCCGCTGTTGTTGCGCCTGAGCCTGAGGCGTTAGAATGGCCTTAAAACTCGAGGCCTAAATCATGCGCCCGACTTACCACGCTTTGGTCTTGAATCTGCACCAGCCGGCCGGGAACCTACAGGAATTGTGGGAGAAGAACCCTTGGGAGGCCAAGGAAATTTTATTCGCCTTGGATCGCATCCCGCGTAGCCTGTGGGGCTACGAGGACATCGCCCGCGTGCACCTTGCGCTTTCGGGGACTTTGCTTGAGACCTTGGCCGATCCGGCCTTTCAGGCGATGGTGTACGGCACGGTGGATGTCGGTTCGCTGCTTTGGTATTACCAAAACACCGCGCTGTTTGAGATCCTAGGGACCGCCTACTACCATCCGGTCTTGCCGCTGATTCCGCCAGAGGACTGGAGCGAGCAGCTTAGCCGCTGGCTAGGGATCGGCCGGCACCTGTTCTGGCGCGAAAACTTCCAAGGGTTTTGGCCGCCGGAGATGGGGTTCTGCATGGAGCTCATCCCGCTGCTCAAAGCCCTCGGTTATCGCTACGTGCTCGTCGACAGCGAACACGTCGAGCCGGTCACGCCCATGGATTGGCCCAAGCTGTTGTACCGTCCGCACGTGGCCTGCTACGGCGGGGCGGAGATCGTCGTGATCGTACGCGACCGCGACCTCTCTAATGCCCAGGAGTCCGGGATGGAGCCGGAGTGGTTCTGCCGCGAGGTGGAGGAGCGCACGCGCTGGTGCGACGCCCCGCCGCTAGTGACCACCTGTACCGACGGCGACAACGGCGGCTGGTTCCGCAACGTCACTTACGGGGCCAACTTTTGGACGGCGTTTTATGTGCCGCTGCTCGAGCGGGCGCGCGGCGATTGTGCCGTCCCGCGGCCCGTTTTCATCCATGAGTATCTGGATCGCTACGGCGTCCACGGCGAAGTCCAGGTCCACACCGGAGCCTGGAACACCGGTTGGCATCACGGCCGCGGCTTTATCCAATGGACCGGATCGCAGCGGCAAAAGGACGGGCTGCGCGCGATCTGGAAGCTGAGCCAACGCGTGCACGCGCTGCGCCGGCGCGCTAACGAGCTCGGCCGCCGGGAAATGGAATTTCAGAACCTGCTGGAACAGGCGCTGTGGCGCCTGCTGCGCGCCGAGACCAGCTGCAATTTCTTCTGGGGCGAGGCCTGGGTGGAACGCGCCGAGCGCGATCTGGAAGCGGCCCGAACAAGCCTTGAAGCGGCCGAACGGTATTTACAGAGTTGAGGAGGAGCCATGAGCGAGCCACTGCCGGAGATCGTCGACGGTTTGCCGAACCTTTGCGGCCACGAAGCCTTGATCCAGGCCGCCTTACAAAACAGCCAAGAGCCTTTGTATCTGGGCCAAAGCGGGGTCGATTTCGAGCGGATCGAAAGCGCGTTTGCCATCGCCTTGCACATGCACCAGCCGCTGATTCCCGCCGGCGGAGAAAACCTTCAAAGCGCAGAAATCATCAGCAACCTACAGTACATGATGGAACACCCAGGGATCGGCGACAACCACAACGCGCCGGTGTTTCATTGGTGCTACAAGCGCATGGGCGAGTTTATCCCCCAGCTTGAACACGAGGGCAGGCAACCGCGGACGGGACTGGATTATTCCGGCACCTTGCTCTATGGGCTGCGCAAGATGGGACTCGATGACGTGTTCGACGCCTTGAAGCGTTTGGCTCACGACTTTCCTTATGCGGCCGAGTGGCTCGGCACCGCCTGGGGGCACGCGGTCGCCCCCTCGACCCCGGTGCAGGATTTCCGCCTCAACGTGCGCGCTTGGCAGCATCACTTTGCCGCAATCTTCGGTCTGGAAACCTTAGCGCGGGTGCGGGGGTTTTCGCCTCCCGAGATGGCGCTTCCCAACCACCCGGACGTAGCTTACGAGTTCGTTCGGACCTTGCGCGATTGCGGGTATCGGTGGGTGCTGGTGCAGGAACACACAGTCGAACAGCCCGAGACCGGGCATTTTCCGGTGCACAAGCACCTTCCTCACCGCTTGGTGTGCCGCAACTGCCAAGGTGAAACCGCCGAGATCATCGCCATCCTCAAAACGCAAGGCAGCGACACCAAACTGGTGGCGCAGATGCAGCCGTACTACGAGGCCCAAGGGCTGACCCGCCAGGAGTTGGCTGGGCGCAAGGTGCCGCCTTTGGTCACCCAGATCGCCGACGGCGAAAACGGCGGGGTGATGATGAACGAGTTTCCGCCCAAATACCTGGAGGTGGTGCGCGCCTGTTCCGGGACCCGCACGCCCATCGTCAACGTGAGCGAGTACTTAGAGTACCTTTTTTCCTTAGGCATCACCGAACACGACCTGCCGGTGCTGCAGCCTAGGCACCAAAAGCTTCTGTGGGAGCATTTCCAACCCGGCGACGGCCACGAGCGGCTTGCCCAGGTGATCGAGCGCCTGCGCCACCAGCACCACGGTTTTCACATGGAAGGCGGCAGTTGGACCAACGACATCTCCTGGGTGCGCGGCTACGAGTCTTTGCTCAAGCCCATGGACGAGGTCAGCGCTCTGTTCTACGAAAAAGTGATCGAGGCCGGGGTTCCCACCAGCGATCCCCGCTACCGCAATGCCCTGTTCCACCTCTTGGTGTGCCAGACCAGCTGCTTCCGCTACTGGGGACAAGGGATCTGGGTAGACTACGGGCGGGAGCTGTGCCGGCGCGCGCGGGAGATTCTCGAGCGCGATTTTTAAGCGCTTACCACCAGTATCCTGGCCAGTAGCGGTAGTACAGGGGGTAAGGGTAATACCACCAGTAAGGATAATAAACCGGCGCCTGGATTTTTTCTCGCTTTGGCCACAGGTGCCAGCGCTCGGCGTGGACCTCGGGCAGCTCGACTTTGCGCTTGCCGATGGTGCGCTCGATCGTTCCTGTGATCTGGCCCACCACGGTGATCTCGCGGTCGCGCGTGTAGATGGCCGGATCCAAGAAGCGATCGGTGCGGATCAAAAAGCGGCCGGTAGGGTCGGCGTCCTCTTGCGGGCGGCCTATCCGGTCCAAAGGTTTGGCCAAAACCTGGATCCAGGTGGCGTCGGGTTCGTTTTCCACCACCAAAATCACCCCCCCTAAGCGTACCGTGCGGCCTTTCCAGGCGTCTGGTTGGGCGCTGACCTGGGCTAAACTGGGCGTTTCGGCCACCCCTTGAAGCTCGGGCGGCATGCTGGCGCAGCCCGACAGCAGTACAGCCAACAGCGAAAAAAGCAGTTTCATGACGGCTCACCTTGAACTTCCACCGCGCAGTCAAATATAGCCTAACGATGGGTCAAAAGCACGGCGATGGCGCACGAAGCCAGCCGCCCTTTAGGCGGGTCGGAGCGCGAAGGGAGGACGATGGGCACCGATGTCGACCTCGCCGGCCACCTCGCTGGCGATTCCCTTGATGCGCGCGGCGTCTTTGGAAATGGCGTTGTCAAACGCCAGTGGTCCGTCGACGATCGCGCCTTGAATCTGACCCTGCTGCGCCATCTTGCTCAGGCAGGCGGCGTCGATGCTCGAAGGGATTTCGGGCTTGACGATCTCCACCGACGACAAAGCCGCCACTTTGGGCTGGGAGACGCCTAAAAGGTGCGCCAAGTCCACCGCGTTCTGCACGATCGCCGCTTTCTGTTTTAAGTCGGGGGCAATGTGGATCGCCGCGTCGGTCACGTACAGGAGTTTAGGGTAGGTGGGAAGTTCGGCTAAGAACACGTGGCTGACGCGGCGCTCGGTACGCAGGTGAGCGAGCACCGGGTGCATGAGCACGTCGGTGTGGACCCAACCTTTCATCAAGCCCAAAGCCTTGCCGCTCAAGACCTGCTCGACGCCTTTTTGCGCTGCGTCCTCCTCCCCTTCGGCCGCCACGATGGGCACGCCCTGCAAGTCGTAGCCGAGCTCTCGGGCGAGCGCGGCGATGCGTGAGGGATTGCCGACCAGAATCGGAACGATCAACCCCGTCTGCGCGGCTTCCCACGCGCCTTGCAGCACGTACGTTTCCGCCGCGTCGACCACCGCCATCGGCAGCGGCGGATGAGTGCGAGCGCGGGCGATGAGGGAATCGAGGGTGATGGCGGTCATGGCGCGTTTGCAGGACTTTCCCCCGCGTACAGGTCCAACGCTTCGAGCAAGGGGGTCATGTACATCAGCGCCGGTCCGCCATGCATGATCACCGCCATGAACCCGGCTTCGACGATCTCGTCGCGGCTGGCGCCGGCCTGGATTGCGCTTTTGACGTGGACGCCGATGCACCAATCGCATTGGCTGGCCACCGCCAGGGCGACGTTGATCAGCTCCTTGTGCTTGCGGCTCAAGGCCGCGCCCGATTCGGCTTTTTGAAAGAAATAGGAAAACGCCTGGGTCTCGGTGGGGTATTGCTGGCGCAGGGTCTGGAGGGCCTGGTGCATTCTGGCCATTTTGGCCGCGAGCGGGTTTTGCGACATCGCTTGTGCTCCTTTAATAAGGCCACTGCCAGTTTAAAACTTCCGGCAAGTCTTGACCAGTGCGTTCGATGTGGCGTTGGTGCTCGATCAAGCGGTCGCGCAGCCTCTGCTTGAGATGGGCGGCTTGGTAGCCCAACTTGGGCACGCGGTCGATGACGTCCATGACTAAGTGAAAGCGATCGATTTGGTTGCGCACCGCCATGTCGAAGGGCGTGGTGGTCGTGCCTTCCTCTTTGTAGCCGCGCACGTGGAGGTTTTTATGGTTGGTGCGGCGGTACGCCAGGCGGTGGATCAACCAGGGATAGCCGTGGTAGGCGAAGACGATGGGCTTAGCGGTGGTAAACAGGGTGTCGAAATCCTTGTGCGGTAGGCCGTTGGGGTGCTCTTCGGGAGGCGTTAAGGTCATCAGGTCCACCACGTTGACGACCCGCACTTTGAGCTGCGGCAGGTGTTGGCGGATCAGGTCGACTGCCGCCAAGGTTTCCAGAGTGGGGACGTCGCCGCAGCAGGCCAGCACCACGTCGGGCTCTCCGTCTTGGTCGTTGCTCGCCCACTCGAGGAGGCCGATACCGGCGGTGCAGTGACGGATCGCCGCGTCCATGTTCAGCCATTGAGGTTGAAGCTGTTTGCCGGCCACGATCACGTTGATCCGATCGCGGCTGCGCAGCACCAGATCGGTGAGGTACAGCAGGCAGTTGGCATCGGGCGGAAAATAGACGCGGACGTGGGCCGATTTTTTGTTGACCACCAGGTCGATAAAACCGGGATCCTGATGGGTGAAACCGTTGTGGTCCTGACGCCAGACGTGGGAGGTGAGCAGATAGTTGAGGGAGGCGATGGGCCTTCGCCAAGAAACGCGGCTGGCCGACTGCAGCCACTTGGCGTGCTGGTTGAACATCGAATCGACGATGTGGATGAAGGCTTCGTAGGAAGCGAACAATCCGTGGCGGCCGGTGAGCAGGTAGCCTTCCAGCCAGCCCTGGCAGGTGTGCTCGGAGAGGATTTCCATCACCCGCCCTTCAGGCGAGAGGTGTTCGTCGCCGCCTAAGCGTTCGCCTAGCCAGACCCGGTCGGTGGCCTCGAACACGGCGTCTAAGCGGTTGGAAGCGATCTCATCCGGTCCCAGCAGGCGAAAGTTTTTGAGGTCGGCGTTTTGACGGATCACATCGCGCAAGAATTTTCCCATCTCCCGCGTCGCCTCGGCCTGCGTTGCCCCTGGCTTAGGCACGGGAACCGCATAGGCGGTAAAATCGGGCAGGCGCAGGTCTTTGAGGAGCACGCCGCCGTTGGCGTGCGGATTGGCGCCCAGGCGCTTTTCGCCTTTGGGGACCTGCGCGCGCAGCTCCGGGCGTAGGGAACCGCGTTCGTCAAACAGCTCTTCGGGCCGATAGCTCCTGAGCCAGGTCTCGAGTTGCGCAAGGCGCTCGGGGTGTTGATGAAGATCGGAGAGCGGCACCTGGTGCGAACGCCAATGGTTTTCCACCGCTTGACCGTCGACCGTTTTGGGACCGGTCCAACCTTTGGGGGTTTTGAGCACGATCAGCGGCCAAAGCGGCCGGGCAACTTGTCCACCAGATCGGGCCTGGCGTTGAATCGCCAAGATGGCCAACAACGCCTGGTCGAGCGCGGCGGCAAACGCCTGATGGACCAAGGCAGGGTCTTGGCCTTCGACGAAGTAGGGCTTATAGCCGTAGCCTTGCAAGAGCCGATGCAGCTCCTCTTTAGGAATCCGGGCCAGCACCGTGGGGTTGGCGATCTTGTAGCCGTTGAGGTGGAGGATAGGCAGCACCGCCCCGTCGGTCTTGGGGTTTAGGAACTTGTTACTGTGCCAGGCCGCGGCCAAGGGGCCGGTCTCGGCTTCGCCGTCGCCGATCACGCAGCACACCAAAAGGTCGGGATTGTCGAACGCAGCGCCGAACGCGTGCGCGAGCACATAGCCGAGTTCTCCGCCTTCGTGGATGGAGCCGGGCACGTGGGGATCGCAGTGGCTGGGGACCCCGCCGGGGAAAGAAAACTGGCGAAAGAAATTGCGTAGCCCTTCGGCGTCCTGGGTGATCGCCGGATAAAACTCGCTGTAGGTGCCTTCCAGATAGACGTTGGCGAGCACCGCCGCCGCCCCGTGCCCTGGGCCGCAGAGCAAGATGGCGTTGAGGTCGTGGCGGCAGATGGCGCGGTTGAGCTGCGCGTAGATCAGGTTCAGACCGGGGCAAGTCCCCCAGTGGCCGAGCAGGCGGGGTTTGACGTGCTTAGGTTGCAGTGGTTCGGCGAGCAAAGGATTGTCGAGCAGGTAGATTTGGCCGACGGTGAGATAATTGGCGGCGCGCCAGTAGGCGAGGAGGGTTTCTAGTTCTTGTGCGGTCAGGGCAGGCTGGGTCATAGGCGGTCTCCGTTTAAATGAATTGGAGGAGAATCTCGGCGATCTCGCGTTCTTCGTCGGTCGCGATCACCAAAATCGGAATGGTAGCCTTTTTGGATTGAATTTCTATGACCTCGGCGCGCGGTTGGCGGTTCTTATCTGGATCGACGGCGATCCCGAGGCGCTCCAAGCCGGACAGGCTTTCCTCGCGCACTTTGGGGTCGTTCTCGCCGATCCCGCCGGTGAAGATCACCGCGTCGGCCCCGCCCAAGACCGCCAGATACGCGCCCAGGTACTTCTTGATGCGGTAGCAAAACACCCGAAACGCCAGTACGGCGCGCTCGTCGCCCTGCGTGATGGCTTGGTGCACCTGCCGCATGTCGCGGTGGCCGCAAAGGCCCAAAAGGCCGCTTTGTTCGTTTAAGGCGTGCTCTAGCGCTTCGCTCGCAAAAGAGCGTCGGCGCAGCACGTGCAGCAAGACGCCCGGGTCGAGATCGCCGCAGCGCGTGCCCATTACCAGGCCTTCCAAGGGGGTAAATCCCATCGAGGTATCGACGCTTTGCCCGCCTGAGATGGCGCAGGCGGAAGCGCCGCTGCCCAGATGGAAGCTGATGAGCTTGAGTGAGCTTAAGGGTTTTCCCAAGTAGAGGGCGGCGCGCTTGGCGACGTAAGCGTGGGACAGGCCGTGGAAGCCGTAGCGGCGGATTTTCAAGTCCGCGTACCAGCTTTGCGGGACCGCGTAAGCGTAGGCCCAAGGCGGCAGCGTGTGATGAAAGGCCGTGTCAAACGCGGCTACTTGCACCGCTTGCGGCCAGAGCAGGCGCGCTAGGCGGATGCCCTCGAGGTTGGCCGGGTTGTGAAGCGGTGCTAAGGACAGGGTTTGCTCAAGAGCGGCAAGGACCGCTTCGTCGATCACCGCCGGAGATTGAAAGCGCTCGCCGCCGTGGACCACGCGATGGCCTACGGCTTCTGGCGCAGGAAAGCCTTCGCGCGCTGCCAATTGGGCGATGGTTTTCAAGGCCTGCCAGTAATCGCATCCCGGACAGGCGAGGTCTTTTTTGCCGTCCGCTTTTTCTAAGATCAGGCGCGCCGCCTGGGTGCCAATTGCCTCCACTTGCCCATACACTGCTTTGGTCAAAGGCGAGGCGCGGAAACCGGCGAACTTGATCGAGGAGCTGCCGCAGTTGAGTACTAATAGGTTCATGAGGGAACGATTTTGACTTCCAAAGGTTGGGGGGTGTCCAAGTGAACGTCGCGCTGCGGGAACGCGATGGCGATGCCGGCGGCGTTGAGCTTGGCGTAGATGGCCTGGTGGAGGTCGGTGATGGTGGCCAGGCGGTTGTCGAGCGCGCCCAAATAGGCTCTGAGCACTAACAGCAGGGCGTTGTCGCCGAACCCCTCGAAACTGACCAGCGGCTTGGGATCGGCGAGGACTTCGGGGTGTTCTGCGGCCGCCTCGGCGATCAGCCGCATGGCGTAAGCGACGTCCGAGCCGTAGGCGATCCCTACTTCGATCCGCACCCGGTTGATGGTGTCGGTCAGGGTCCAGTTGATGAACTCGCCGGTGATGAAGTTTTTGTTGGGGATGATGAGTTCCTGCCGGTCCCAGTTGAGAATGGTGGTGGCGCGGATGCGGATTTTGGAAACCGTGCCGGTGACGTTGCCTACGGTCACCAGATCGCCGACGCGGATCGGGCGCTCAAACAGCAAAATCAGGCCGCTGATGAAGTTGGCTACCACTTCTTGCAGGCCAAACCCAACACCCACCGACAAGGCGGCGACCAACCACTGGATGTCCGTCCATTGCACTCCCAGCGAAGAAAAGATCAGGTAAACCCCGACGGCCGCGATCAGGTATTGGGTCAGCGCGCTCCAGGCGTAACGCGCGCCTTTTTCCATGGGCAGGCGCTGCAGGAGCGCAAACTCCAACAGCCCAGGCAAATTTTTCGCCGCCAGTACGGTCAAAACGCCGAGGAACACTCCGGTGACCACGTCGGCCAAGGTCAAGGGAACCTCCTTGGCGACTCCGCCCACCGTTTTGGTGGTCGTCATCGGCAGAGTGATGTTTTCCAAGAAGGCGACCGCCGGCACCGCGTCCTTCCAGATCAGCCACAAGCCGCCGAGCGCGGCGAAGAAAAAGCCGATCCGGAACAGGCGTCGGGTCTGTTCGCTCAGGCGGCCGAAATCGACTTCCGGCTCTTCCACCGGCGGCAGCTCGGTTTGGGTTTTGGCGGCTTTGAGTTCCTCCCGTCGGCGCAGGATTTCCTGATAGCGCAGCCGCCTTTCCGCGGCGTACAGCCAGCGTAGGAGGAAGTCTTTGACCAGCATCAAAGCGACGAAATACCCGAAGGTTTTGGAAAGAAGGGCGGCCAAATAAAGGGCCGCGTAGTAATAGCCTGCTACTGCGCCCAAAGCCAGCGCAATCGGTCCGAGCACGATCGCCGGAAACCACAGGGGATGGTAGCTGACGACCCAGCTGGGCTTGACGGTGGCCAGTTCGGAGAGAATCCGCCCGTTGCGGCGCCATAGGCGGTAGTTGAGCGCGCTTGTGGTGAGCATCAACAAAACGAAAGTCCAGCGGCCGATGCCCAATGAAGGCGGCGTCAGCGCCATCCCGCCGCTGGCGGCGATCACGAAGCCTGAGGTGACCGCCAGGGGAGTAAACCAAAAGAGCTGGCGCCAAAGCTGCTCGCGCGTCGCAGCGAGCCAGCGCAGATGGCGATGCGCGAGCCCTTCCGGTCGGCAGATCTGGCGCAGCAGGCCAAGCACGGCGGCCGCTTTGCCGGCGGCAAGCAGGCCTTGGGCCAGAGCGCTTAGCGGATCGTCCAAAGCCGCTTTGGGCTTTAAGATGAAGCCCATGCCGAAGAGCAAAAGCGGTGCCGGAGCGGCTAAAAGCGCGGTGTCTGCCAACGCGCGCAGGGTGTTGCGAAAGTTGTCGGTGCGAATGCTGCGCGTGCGCTGGGCAAGTTCTTCCAGATCGCGCCGAATCCGCGCGCGGAAAGCGAAAAGCGCGGCGGTGCCGATGAGGAGCAGGGCAGGCAGGATCGGTTCGGCGGCGATCTTCTTCAAGACCAGAGCCCCCGTTTCCCGGAGCGCTTTGGAAGTTAAGAAAGCGAGGGGGTTAAAAGACCCTAAGCCGCCGCGGTAGCGCACCCACAATAGCTTTTGTTCGATGTAGCCGCGGTAGGATTTGGTCAGTTGGGTTAACTGGTTTTCGATCGCCTCCAACTCCGACAGCGCGCTCAAGAATCGGGTGTATTCTTGCTGCAGGTTTTTGAGGGCTTCGCGGCGGTTTTGCAACGCGACTTGCCACTGCAATTTTAAGACCGCGCGGCGGGCTTCGCTGGTTGCGGCGGGGAGCTTTCGGATTTTGGTCTCGATCAGCCGGTTTGGGTCGCCGAGCTGGCGTAAGTCTTCTTCGATCTCGAACCGGCGGGTGATGGCCCGTTCCAGTTGGGTCTGGCGAGCTTGCGCTTCCTGGCGGAAAGCGGTCAGCGAAGGCAGATTTCTGAGGCGCCGCAGCAACAGGCGGGCGATGGCCTCGTCCGTGCCGGCGATGGCGATGGCCTGCTGGATTTTGTCAAAGTCGTCCTGCAGGCTGTCGAGCTGCTGTTTGAGCTGTTGGGCGTTTTGCTTGAGCTTGGCGCTCTCCTCAAGGAGCTTCTCGAGCTCGCTCCAGAGCGAGAGGTTGGTTTCTAGGTCTTCTCTTATTTCCGGTTCGGCGGCTTCGAGCGCCAATTTGGCTTCACCCGCCCCGCTTAAGACCTGGCGTTCGCGGGCCGATTGGATGGCTTGGCGGAGGCGCTCGGCGCGGGATTGACGCGCGGCTACCTGGAGCGCGAGCAGGTCGCGCTCGGCGCGGCGCAGCTCGGTGAGGATCGCCAAGTTGGCCTGGCGCAGGCGTAAGTATTCGAGTTCCGCTTGCAGCCAGATCCGGCGAGCTTCGAGGGAAAGGCGGCGGGCGCGGTCCAACGGGGTTTGCGGGCTGTCTGCGACCGCCTTGAGCTCGGATGTCACTTCGGTCAACTCTTGCTCCAAGGTGGCGATCTGCGGCCCGGAAGTGGTGGCTGCCGCCAGCAGCTCGGTCAGTTCGCGTTCCTTTTGCTCGAGTACGCTTTGGTCTTTGCTTAACGCGCTTTCTTCGGCAGCGCGCTGGATTTCCAGCCATTCCAATGGGCGGCTGAGGTCGAGCAGGGGCAGATCTTGCGCGATTTTGTCCGGCTGCTTGAGAAGTTTTTGGATTTCCTTGAGGCGTTTTGGGGCTTCTTGTACCGCTTGCTCGATCGCTTGCCGGGCGCTTTGAGCCGCTTGCGCCTGGCGTAGCGATTGACTTGCCTGCCCGAGCAGGTCGAGCGCTTTTTTGCGCTGTTCTTCAGGAAGATTGGCCGCTTCTAGGGTTTTTTGCTCTTGTTGCAGCAGCGCTTCGTTCAGTGCCTCGTCTGCCGCAGGCGCCGGCAGCGCGAGCCACAGCAAGACCCAAAAGAAAAAGAGACGACGCATTTCGTTGCCCATCCTAGCAGCTTGTCTGAAGGCAAACAAGTTTAGAGCCTAAGCGTTTGGATGCGTTCTGCGGCTAAGCTACAATGAGGCTTGTTTTTACTTTGAGGAGAACGCATGCGCCAGCGGCGAGAAGACCTGAGAAAAAAGCAGCCATTTACGGGCATTCGGCGGCTGATCGCGGCGTTTTGGAACTCGGTGGCGGGGATGCGCGCCTGCTGGCAAAAAGAAGAAGCGTTCCGGCAAGAGATTGCGGTTTTGCTGGTCGCTTTGCCGCTTGGGGGGTGGCTGGGGGAGAATGGGGTAGAACGCGCGCTGCTTATCGGCAGCGCGTTTTTGGTCCCGATCTTTGAGACGCTCAACTCGGCGGTGGAAGCGGTGGTCGACCGCGTCGGTTCGGATTTCCATCCGCTTGCCGGCTACGCCAAAGACATTGCGTCGGCGAGCGTGCTGCTCGCGATCGCCTTGGCTTTGCTGGTGTGGGGGCTCGTTTTGTTGGACTGAAGGGGAAAGCGCAAATGACCGCGTTGATTACCGGCTCTATGGCTTACGACACCATCATGGTGTTCCACGACTATTTCAAAAACCACATCTTGCCGGATCAGGTGCACATCTTAAACGTTTCTTTTTTGGTGTCCGATCTCAGGCGCGAGTTTGGCGGGTGCGCCGGCAACATCGCTTACAACTTGAAGCTCCTCGGCAAGGAGCCGCTCCCTATGGCCACGGTGGGCGAGGATTTTGGCCCGTACCGGGAGCACTTGGCGCGGCTTGGAATCGAGCTGCGCTATCTTAAGGAAATCGAAGGGACCTACACGGCCCAGGCGTATATCACCACCGATTTGGCCGACAATCAGATTACCGCTTTTCATCCTGGGGCGATGAACTACGCCCATCTCAACCGCGTGCCCGAGAACGTCGACATTCGCCTCGGTGTAGTGGCTCCCGACGGGCGCGAGGGCATGCTTTGTCACGCCGAGCAGTTTCACCGGGCGGGGATTCCGTTCATCTTCGACCCAGGGCAAGGAACCCCCATGTTCGACGGCGCCGAACTGATCCGTTTCATCGAGCTGGCGACCTGGGTAATCGTCAACGACTACGAAGCCAAGCTGATCGAGGAAAAAACGCGGCTGAGCCCGGAGCTTATCTCCGAACGTGTGGACGCGGTGGTGGTCACCCAAGGCGCGGCGGGGTCTTTGGTGTACGTCGACCGCCGGCCGCTTAAGATTTTGCCGGCCAAGCCAAAGCGGGTGGTGGATCCGACCGGCTGCGGCGACGCCTATCGTGCCGGGGTGATCTTCGGGCTTTTGGAGGGCTACGATTGGGAGACCATCGGCGCGATCGCCTCGCTCATGGGGGCGATCAAGGTCGAGAACGCCGGAACCCAGAACCACCGCTTCACCATGGAGGAATTCCGGCAGCGGTTTTGGGACAACTTCGGGTATCACTTCTGATGGGCCGCAGGGAACTTTGAACGGCCTTACGCTCCGTCACTGCCATCGCTGGGACGTCTCTCCCAAGGAAGCTGTCGCTATTCAAGAGCGGCTGAGGGCTTTAGTGAGGATCGAGGACGCCTTGCCGCAGATAACGGCCATAGGCGGGGTGGACGTGGGGTTTCCGAGGCAAGGCCGGTACGCTTGCGCCGCGGCGGCGGTTTTGGGATTTCCTGGGTTGCAATTGCAGGCTAAAGCGCAGGCGCAGCTTCCCGTCGGTTTCCCTTACGTTCCCGGGCTGCTGTCTTTCCGCGAGTTGCCGGCTATCCTTGCCGCGCTGGCGCAATTGCCGCGCTTGCCCGAGTTGATCTTGTGCGACGGGCAGGGGATCGCCCATCCGCGGCGATTGGGAATCGCCAGTCACTTGGGGGTCTTATTGGATCACCCAACCGTCGGCGTGGGCAAGACCCGTCTTGTCGGCCACCACGATCCGGTCCCCGACCAGCGCGGCGCCTGGGTGCCGCTGGTCGATCGCGGGGAGACGGTGGGTGCGGTCGTGCGCACTCGCCCTGGGGTCAAGCCCATCTACGTCTCCCCTGGGCACCGAATCAGCCTGACCGGCGCCGTCCACTGGGTGCTGGCGTGCACCACGCGCTTTCGGCTGCCCGAGCCGACCCGCTTGGCCGATCGCCTCAGTCGCAGCGGAAGCGGCGCCAGTTGATGTTCAGCCCCGGTGGATAATAACCGTACCGGTAGCGCGGCGCGTAATAATCTGGACCGGGGAAGCGAAAGCGCCTGTGACCATGGTCGTGCCAGTATCTGGGATAGTAGTGAGGGTGATGAGGGTGCAGGCGAAAATAGCCAGGCGCGGAGTAGATTTGCAACGAGAATCCGGGAGGATGGCTGGCCTGGCCGCTCCGGGCGGCAAAGGCGCCCGCCAGAAACAGGGCGATGAGGACCGTTTTTAAGCGCATATCGACCTCCTTGAAGGCTATGTGAACCAATAGCGTAGCGCTTGTGGCTGAACCTACGCTTTACCGACGCTCCGTTTTCCCTTTGCTTTTGCCAGAATAAATCCGGTAACTTAAAACTTCTTTGGGCGCGAGGGCGTTACGTTGTCTTCGGTAGAATCCGATCTTTCAGCACCTTCTCAGAATCCGGCGGCGCTCTCAAAGAGCGTCAAGGTGCGGGTGCGGGCGCCGGCGCGTCTGCACCTTGGGTTTTTAGACCTTAAGGGGCATCTTGGGCGCCGCTTTGGCAGCGTCGGGGTGGCATTGGAGGGAATCGCAACGGAGATCGAGGTGACAGCCGCCCCGACCTTGACCATCACCGGCCACGCCGGCGCGCGTGTAGCGCAGGTGGCGCGAGGCTTGTTAAGGCGGCTGCAGCTGCCCGAGCAGGTGCGGATCCACGTGCTCGCGCAAATTCCGGCGCACGCCGGGCTCGGTTCCGGCACGCAGTTGGCTTTGGGCTTAGGAGTGGCGCTGGCGCGCTTTTGGGGAAGCCCTTTGGACGTGCGCCAAGTCGCCTGGCTGAGCGGGCGCGGGGAGCGTTCCGGAATCGGCATCGCGGCTTTTGAGGGCGGCGGGTTCATCGTCGATGGAGGGCGGGCGGCGGCGACTTTGACCCCTCCTTGCCTGGCGCGCTTGCCCGTGCCCGAAAACTGGCGTTGGCTGTTGATTTTTGACGAGCGCCTGCAGGGCTTGTCCGGCCAGCGCGAGCGCCAGGCTTTCGCGGCCCTGCCGCCTTTCCCGCGCGCGGCGGCGGCAGAGCTGTGTTATCAGCTCGTAATTCGCGGCCTGCCGGCGGTGGCCGAAGCCCACTACGACGATTTTTGCGCTTTCCTGGCGGCGCTACAGCGGGCCAACGGCGAATACTTTGCCCCCGCTCAGAACGGGCGCTATGCCAGCCGGGCGGTCGCCAGCGCACTCGCCTGGCTGGAGGGCCAAGGGTGGATGGGCTTGGGCCAGAGTTCGTGGGGACCGACCGGGTTTTGCCTGTTGCCGGATCCAAAAACCGCGGCTCAGGTCGAGCAAGAACTGCGCGCGCGTTTTGCCTCGCAGCCTGAATTGCGGTTTATGGTAGTTTCTTCGCGCAATCGCGGCGCTGAGATCGAGTAAGCAAACGTGGAGCGTCCGTTTTTGCTCGTTGCCCATTCGGCGCGGATGCTGGCGCAGTCGCTGGCGCGCGCGGGATGGCCGGCGGTTGCCCTAGATCGGTTCGCGGACTTGGATACCCGCTCAGCGTGCCGGGCTTGGTACCGGGTGCCCGAGCGCGACGGCCGCTTCGACCCGCAGGCGCTGGAGGAAAAGCTTAGCCTGGCGCTTGCCGAATGCCGCCCCCAAGCTTGGGTTTATGGAAGCGGCATGGAGGCTCTGCCGGAGCTCATCGCAAAGTTTTCCGAGCGCTGTCCTTTGTTCGGCAACGGCGCCCAGGTGGTCCGGATCTGCACCGATCCGCGCGCGTTTTTCCCTTGGCTCGACCGCCTGGGGATTCCGTATCCAGAGGTTTCTTGGACTGCGCCTGCGGCCGCCTCGGGTTGGCTGGTCAAGCGCGGCGGCGAAGGGGGCCGCGGCGTGAGCGTCTACCGAGGGGAAAACGGCGACGGCTACTATCAGCGCCGTTTGGCGGGAGCGGTGTACACGCTCGCTTTTCTTGCGGGAATGGGGCAAGTGTGGTGGCACGGATTTAACACGCTCTACCAGGCCGACTATAATACGCGCTTCCCGTTTCTGTTCGCCGGGGCGATCAATCGCGCCGATCTTTCCCGGGAGGTGGCGGGCCAAGTGATCGGCTATGCCCGTAGGCTAAGCCGCGCTTTGGACTTGCGCGGCCTTCACGGTTTGGATTTTATGCTCGATAACGGGGTGCCTAAGGTGTTGGAGCTCAATCCCCGCCCGGGCGCAGCGCTAGGGATCTGGGACACGGCTTGGCCGGAAGGGCTTTTGGCGGCGCAGGTTCGGGTTTGCCGCGGTGAACCGGTGGCGGGATTTCTCCCGGTGCCGGTGAAGGGGTTTAAGATCGTGTTTGCGCCTCAGGCGGTGCAGATTCCGGCGGCTTGGCGCTGGCCGTCCTGGTGCGCCGATCGAACCCCGCCTGAGACAATGGTTCCGGCAGGGGCGCCGGTGTGCAGCGTGAACGCTTCGGGCAGGACCGTGGCGGAAGTGGAAGCGCAGCTTGCAGCGCGGGAAGCTTGGGTCATAAAGCAGCTTTGGAAGGAGAAAAAATGCAACAGACTTGGGTCAGCGTAAACGCGCTTTGCCGACCGTTGGTAGAGTCTTTGGTGCGCGATGCCGCTGCCTTACGGCTGAAGATTTCGCATCTTGGCGGGGTGACTTTGGTGGACGCTGGGATCGAGGCACGGGGGGGATTGGAGGCCGGGCGCCGAATCGCCGAGATTTGCATGGGGGGCTTGGGCACCGTGACCCTGAGCCAGAGCTCGCTTACCCCGGCCTGGCCGCTTCGGGTCAACGTGCACGCGACCGATCCCGTGCTGTCTTGTCTTGGCAGCCAGTACGCCGGCTGGAGCTTGGCGCATGGCCAGGGCAAGGGGGCGTTTTACGCGCTGGGATCGGGGCCGGCCAGAGCGTTGAGCAGAAAAGAGGCCTTGTTTAAGGAGCTTGGCTATCAAGATCGGGCGGAGACAACGGCGCTGGTGATGGAGGTGGACAGGCTGCCGCCTGAAGAATTGCTTTTGCGGATTGCGGCCGACTGCGGTGTTCGCCCAGAGGCCTTGACCGTGATTTTAACCCCCACGCAGAGCCTTGCTGGCGGCCTGCAGGTGGTAGCCCGGGTGCTGGAGGTCGCGATGCATAAGGCGCACGAACTTGGGTTTCCCTTGGAGCGGGTTTTGGACGGTTCAGGCAGCGCGCCGGTTCCGCCGCCGGCGCCCGATTTTATCACCGCGATGGGGCGGACCAACGACGCGATTTTGTTTGCCGGTCAGGTGCATTTGTTCGTCGCCGGGCCTGCGGCGGAGGCAGAAGAATTGGCTAGGCGGCTGCCGAGCTCCACCTCGCGCGACTACGGCAAGCCGTTTGCGCAAGTCTTCAAAGACTATGGCTGCGATTTTTTCAAGATCGATCCCATGCTGTTTAGTCCCGCCCGCGTGATCGTCACCGCTGTGGATTCGGGTGCAAGCTTCCAATTTGGCCGTTTGGACGAGGCGTTGTTGGCGCGTTCGTTTGGCGCATGAAGCGGCGTTACCTTATCGTGAGCGACGACCCCGGCTGGCACGGGGCACGGCTTGAACGAGCTTTGGCGCGGCGAGGCGGTGAGGCGGTTTGCGCTTCTTTGGCGCAAGGGAGACTGGAGGTGGTTCCCGGGCGGTTGCCGGTGGTGTTTCCGGGGTTTGCCGACCGCCTGCCGGCGGGCGTGTTCGTGCGCGGGATCAGCGGCGGCTCTTTGGAACAGCTGATCCTGCGCCTGGACCTGTTGCACGGCCTCGAGGCGTTGGGCGTTAAAGTCTACAATCCGCCGCGCGCCATAGAACTTAGCGTGGACAAGGGCATGACCAGCGTGCTGCTAAACCGCGCGGGGATTCCGACCCCTCCCACTTGGGTGACCCAGGACCTGGCCGAAGCCGCTGCAATCGTTCAGGAAGAGTTGCGGCAAGGGCACTGGGTGGTGAGCAAACCCTTGTTTGGTTCGCAAGGGGAAGGGGTGGAGTTGCATACCCATTTGGATTCGCTACGGGCTTTGGTTCCTGCGGGGGGGGTGTATTATCTTCAGCGCTACGTCGGTCAACAGCCGGCTTGGGATTTTCGGGTGTTTGTGGTGGCTGGACGAGCGGTGGCGGCCATGGTCCGGCGGGGTGGAGCAGACTGGCGCACCAACGTGGCGCAAGGAGGCCGTCCGGAGCCGGCTGCGCTGGACGATTCGTTGATCCGTCTAGCGCAAGATTCGGCGCGGGTGTTGCTTATGGATTACGCGGGGGTGGATATCATGGAAGATGCTCAAGGCCGCCGTTGGGTTATTGAAGTCAACGGCATTCCGGCCTGGAAAGGCCTGCAAAGCGTGTGCGATTTGGACCTCACCCAGATTCTAGTCGACGATTTCCTAAGGCGGTGCGCGCCGGCTGCATGATTCCCCAAGAAGTCTTGCAACAGGCGTATCTTCAAGCTTGCGCCTTGGATGTGGAAAGCTTAAAGCCCGGCAACGTCAGCGTGGATGCGCCTGGCCATGGGATGTGTGCCGAGGATTTCTACCGCAGCGCTGAAGTCAGCGCGCCGTGGGTGTGCGAGCCTAAGCTTTCTTTGGGCGAGCGCATTTATTTGGCGGTCGAGGCGACTTATAAAGCCGTAGGATGCAATACCAACCTCGGCATCGTCCTGCTTGCGGCGCCTTTGCTTAAAGCGGTGCAGGAGTTTAAGGGGGGATCGGTGCGTGCGCAGTTGCGCCAGGTCTTGATCCACGCTACGCAGGAGGATGCGGCTTGGGTGTATCGGGCCATTCGACTTGCCAACCCTGGCGGCTTAGGCCGGGTAGGGTCTCAAGATGTTCGGCAACCGCCGTCGGTAACTTTGCTTGAAGCGATGCGCTTGGCCACAGACTACGACCGGATCGCCTTTAACTATGCTTTTTTCTATCGAGATATTTATGAATTGACGATTCCGCGCTATCATGATGCGACTTTGCGATGGGAGGATGAGCGCCTGGCAACGGTGGCGGTGTTTTTGGGGTTATTGCACCACATTCCCGACACCCATGTCGTTCGCAAGTTCGGCCAGCGCTATACCGGGATGATCCAAGCGCGCGTGGCCGAATTGGCCCAATGCTTGGTTCAAGCTAAGGATTATGGCGAGGTTTTACCGCAGCTTAGGGCGGTGGACGCGGAATTCAAGCAGCTGGGCATTAATCCTGGAACGACCGCGGATTTGACCGTTGCCACGTTGTTGACTGCGCGCTTGGAGAAACTGGTGGGATCGCCGGGGTAAGTGCTCGATGGGGGAGAGCAGGCATGTCATTAATTAGTAAGTTTCTGTCACTATTTTCATCGTCAACCAAAGAGGAAGCAGCAGGAATGGCAAAAATCAACAAGATGCTCATTGGCGAGTCCTTAAAGGGTGAAGGCAACGAGGTAGCGCACATCGATTTGATCATCGGTCCGCGTGGCAGCGCGGCGGAAACCGCGTTTGCCAATTGTCTGACCAACAATAAAACCGGCCATAGCGCGCTGCTTGCGGTGGTGGCCCCGAACTTGATGTGTAAGCCGGCAACAGTGATGTTTAACAAGGTGACCATCAAGAACGCCAGGCAGGCAACGCAGATGTTTGGTCCGGCACAACGGGGTGTGGCTATGGCGGTGACCGATTGCGTTCGGGATGGCACCATCCCGCTGGACGAGGCGGATGATCTATTCATTTGTGTTGGAGTGTTTATTCATTGGCTGGCGCAAGACGACGCCAAAATCCAGGATTACAATTACGAAGCGACTAAAGAAGCGATCAAGAACGCAGTTGCAGGCAAACCTTCGCCGGCCGAAGTGGTGGAGAAAGCCAAAACTGTGCATCACCCGTTTGCGGCTCACGACTAAAAGAAATTGCCTGCGCTAAAAGTCGCCGTTTCAAGTGGGGAAAACGGCGGCTTTTTTATTGCCTATTAAACTGGATCAGGCCGTAATGCAGAGCGCTGGCTACTAAGGCCTGGCGAATGCCAAGCGCTTCTAGCCGAGTTAAGTCGGAAGGAGCGCAAATACCGCCTGCGGCGATCCAATTTATGTTGGGATAGCGCTGTTGGAAGTCGGCTAACCGTGTCCAATCCGGACCGGAACGGCGGCCTACTTTAGCCAAAGTCATCAGGATTATTGACTTAGGCCACCATTCAGGCTCTTCCAACAGCGCTTTAGGTCCCAAAAATCCCTTAGCGTCAAAGTCCAAAGACAAGATCCAGGGGCCTTGAAGCGCTGCAAGCTTGGCTTTCCAGTCCTCACCTAACGATTCGCTGCCAATCACTGGTATAACGTTAGCGCTGGGCGCGATGGGCGGCCAGCCTCGATCGATCCAAAAATGAAGATGCGGAAACGCCTTTTGTAAGCGCGCGATAATTATGCCGTTATCTTTTTGTTCCCCCAAAATCCCATCCAAATCCGCGACATACAACACAGAAAAATAAGCCAAAGTGAAAAAGCGCAAAACCACCTCTAGAGGATCCGCAGTAGGGCACAACGGCGTAGCCAGCGGCCGATAGTTTTGACGTTGACCGCCAATAGCCATGACTGCACGCCCTCCCTTAAGATCTATAACCGGAATTAACTGCATTCGTTTTTAGCAATGACGATCTTGGTAGTCGAATATATTACCGGTGGTGGCTTGGCGACAGAATCTTTGCCTGTGGAACTGTCGCGTGAAGGGGAGGTAATCGTAAACGCCAAGCTTAAGGATCTGGCGAATAGATCGCTGATGCTCCTACGCGACTGGCGTCTACCTGCGCCTGCCGCTTTACCGCAATGTCAAGCAGCGGAGCTGATGCCGGTAAGGGATTTTACGCGCGCTTGGCAGGCGGCTTTGGCTCAGGCAGAGATGGTATGGCTAACCGCACCGGAAACAGGAGGGGTTTTGATGGAGTTGAGCCGCCAAGTGCTTGCTGCGGGAAAAAAATTGCTTGGGGCATCCCCGCAGGCGGTGAGGCTTGCCGGCGATAAGCTAGCCACTTTGGGTACCCTTATGCAAGCTGGGGTGGAATGCGTTCCCGGGTGGCTGATTAAAGATTTTACTGCCCAGGTGCCGCCGCCTTGGGTAGTCAAGCCGCGTGATGGGGTAGGTTGCGAAGGGGCGGCCTTAGTTAAGGATTGGGGAGAGTTAGCGTGTTTTCCGGAAGATTTCTTATTGCAGCCGTGGGTGGCTGGCGAACCCATGAGTCTGAGCGCATTGTTTGCAGGCGGGGAGGCGGTGCTTCTGAGCGTCAACCGACAGGTCGTGCAGAATCGAGAGGGTGGTTTTGCCCTTTTAGGTTGTGAGGTCAACGTTTCGCCGCATCTGGATGGATATTTGCAAGCGCTGTGCCAAAGGATTGCAAGCGCCGTTCCAGGGCTTTGGGGGTACGCCGGAGTGGATTTTATAATGACCGCGACGGGGGCGAGGGTGTTGGAGATCAACCCGCGCTTGACTTTGTCTTATGCCGGGCTTAGCGAAGCGCTAGGGAGATCGGTTGGAGAGTGGATCGTGGATTTGGCCACAGGCAAAGCCTCGCTCTCAGAAATTGCGAGCTGCCGCAAGCAACTTGTTAGTCAGACTGTTTGGGTAAGCGCATGAGTTTTCAGGTAGGTTGGGATTTAGGCGGAGCGCATCTAAAAGCGGCTTTAGCCCAGAATGGAAAAATCAAAAAAGTCTGGCAGGTAAGCTGCCCGCTCTGGCGGGGGTTGAGTCATTTCGATCAAGCACTAGAAGTGGTTTTGGCGGGTTTACCAGAGGACTGCGTCCATGGGCTGACCATGACGGGGGAGATGGTCGATTGGTTTGACAATCGCCAGCAGGGAGTGGAGTCCTTGTTGAGCGCTTTCTCGAAGAGGGTTGAAACGAGCCGGGTTTTTTTATTCGCCAACGAAAATTTTATACCGTTATCATTTTTTCTCAAAAACCCAATAACAAAAGAAATAGCCTCAAATAACTGGAAAACAACCGCAACGTACCTTTCCCAAAAAAACCCCAACCACCCGATCCTATGCCTAGACATCGGCAGCACCACCTGCGACCTAATCCCAATCTATCGAGGAAAATCAAACCACCGAGGAAACGACGACCATTCCCGACTCCGCCACGGTGAACTGATATATACCGGCGTCGTTAGGACCCCGTTAATGGCATTAGCGCAAACCGCACCATTCAACGGCGAATGGTTACCTTTGATAGCCGAACACTTTGCCACCACTGCAGATGTTTACCGGATCCTAAACTTACTTCCAAGCTACGCCGATCAAGCGGAAACAGCCGACGGCAGACCTAAAACCCAAGCCGCCAGCATGCAACGCTTAGCACGCACCATCGGCCTCGATCGGGAAGCAGCCCCAGACAACGCTTGGCGGGAACTTGCAAGATACTTCCACGAAACCCAACTCCAACTTCTCACCCGAGCTTGCCTGCGCCAGCTATCCCGCGGCCTTTCGGCCAAAACGATCCTGATCGGTGCCGGCGTAGGCAGATTCCTGGCCAAAACTATCGCCCAGCGTTTAAGCCTACAATACTGGGACATCTCGGAGTATTTCGACTGCGACCTAGATCCTCAAGAAGAGGGGTTTTCCGTTGCTGACTGCGCCCCAGCCGCGGCCTTAGCCTGCCTGCTTGCATCCCATTTGGGGAGTGGACACATTCCTGTTAAGATTCTTTGAAAACCATTGCCGCTTAAACCAAGCCGAACTCCCCATGAAGCCGGGTTTCTTAATTGCAGAGCTTCCTTACCGGCAAGACAGCAGCGTTTTGTTTTCCCCTTGGGCGGGCGAACCTTGGGCGATGTTCCTAGATAGTTGTTTCCCGCAAGACCAGAAAGGCCGCTATGACTTCATCGTCGCCCGTCCATCGATCACCTTACTTACCCGAGGCAACCTGACCGAGATCCGAGACGCCTACGGCATTCGATTGTCTCCGGAGGACCCATTTGAGCTGCTTAAAAAGTGCCTTGGCGAGCCTTTACCAACCCCTTACGGGTTTCCCTTTTGTGGCGGGGCGGTTGGTTACTTTGCTTACGATCTAGCACGGCGCTTGGAAAAGCTACCGCGGATAGCTGAAGACACCGGGGCTGTCCCCGACATGGCGATCGGAATCTACGACTGGGCGGTGGTGATCGACCATTTTCAAAAGCAAGCTTTTTTAGTAGCGCGTTCCACGCCGCAGGTGCGTAGGCTATGGTCAAAGCTTTTGCGCAATTTGCGCCGGGGTGAGCCAAGAATCGGCAGCGGCTTCTATTTGCATACTCCGATTCAACCCGCCTTAAGCTTTAACGCCTATGCCAAAGCATTTTCTCGCGTGCAACGTTACATCCGCGAGGGCGATTGTTACCAAGTTAACCTCGCACAGCGTTTTGAGTCCCAGGCTTCCGGCGACCCGTGGGCAGTGTATCTGAGCCTAAGGCGAGAGAATCCGGCGCCTTTCAGCGGGTTTTTGCGGTTGCCGCAACTTTGCGTGCTCAGCTCTTCCCCCGAGCGCTTTCTTAGAGTGCAGCAGGGGAGGGTAGAGACCAAACCGATTAAAGGTACTCGTCCTAGGCGCTTGAACCCGGAGGAAGATTTATTTCAGATCGAAGATCTGTTAAGCAACGCTAAAGATCGCGCCGAGAATCTGATGATCGTCGATTTGTTGCGCAACGATCTGAGCAAAACCTGCAAGCTGGGTTCTGTCCGAGTTCCAGAACTGTTTCGGGTAGAAAGCTTTGCCACGGTTCATCACTTGGTCAGTACAGTCGTCGGTGAGCTCAAAGAGTCGCAACATAGCCTAGATTTGCTGCGCGGCTGCTTTCCTGGAGGATCCATTACCGGGGCGCCCAAGATTCGGGCCATGGAGATCATCGAGGAACTGGAGCCGACTCGACGCGGCGTCTACTGCGGGGCGATTGGCTATATCGGTTTCGATGGCAACATGGATACTAACATCGCCATCCGCACTTTGGTGTACTCTCCTAAAGACCGCCGCATTCGCTTCTGGGCCGGCGGTGGGATCGTCGCCGACTCCGACCTTAAAGCCGAATACCAAGAAGTTTTAGACAAAGCGGCGGCCTTGGTTCGAGTGCTTTCGCAATTTCGCATTTCCCATGTGGGTGGTTAAGCTCGGCGGAAGCCTCATGGAGGACCCAAGCCTTAAAGAGTGGCTCTTTGTCTTAGCCGAATACGGCGCAGGCAGGGTGGTGATCGTGCCGGGCGGTGGGCGCTTCAAGGACCTGATCCACAAACTGCAAAAGCGCTGGCGAATCGACGACCGTATCGCTCACTGCATGGCTATCCTAGCCATGCGCCAAACCGGTCTATTGTTTCTTGGCTTGGAGGCGCGTCTGGAACTGGCGAGAACCGAACAAATCGCGGGAGTCTTAAACCGAGGCAAAACCGCGGTATGGCTGCCGGAGGTAGCCGAGTTGGATCGCGCCAAAGTGCCATCGAATTGGGCGGTGACTTCAGACAGCCTAGCCGCTTGGCTGGCGGGAAGGCTTTGCGCCCATTCCCTCGTGTTGGTAAAATCCAAAGCGCCAGAAAGCTGCGATCCGGTCGAGCTTAAAAACCGCGGGATCGTCGACGAAGCGTTTCTCGATTGGTTGCCTCAAGTCGAGTTCAGCTGCTTATCTAAAAACGATTGGGCGCAGTTCAGCCAGAAACTGCAGATCCTAGGCGCTCCTTGAGCGCCCTTAAAACCGTTTCGCCGATCCGGGCGGGATTTCTGACCACGTATACCCCAAGCTCCTCCATCGCGTCCATCTTGGCTTTGGCGGTGTCTTCCTCACCTTCGATGATCGCCCCAGCATGCCCCATGCGCCGCCCCGGTGGAGCCGAGGCCCCCGCCACAAAACCGATGAGCGGCTTTTGCATATTTTCTTTGGCCCAGCGGGCAGCGGCGACTTCTTGCGGCCCGCCGATTTCGCCGATCATGACGATCGCATCGGTGTCCGGATCTTGCTCGAAGGCTTTGAGCACAGTCACAAAGTCGGTGCCGTTGACCGGATCCCCACCGATGCCAACTGCGGTGGATTGACCCAAACCCAGTTTGCCCAATTGTTCGACGGCCTCGTAATTCAGCGTCCCGGACCGCGACACTACCCCAATTCTTCCTGGACGGTAAATTCCAGCAGGCATGATCCCCACCTTGCACTCTCCAGGAGTGATGATTCCAGGCGTGTTTGGCCCAAGCACCAGACAGTCGCGTCCGAGCCGGTAGCGCTGCACTCGAATCATGTCTTGCACCGGGATGCCATCGGCAATCACCACGATTACCCGGATCCCGGCTTCGATCGCTTCCATGATGGCGTCGGCAGCAAACGCTGGGGGCACAAAAATCCCAGAGACATCGGCGCCCGTCTCTGAAACCGCTTCAGCAACTGTATCGAACACCGGCAATCCAAGGTGCTTACTTCCTCCCTTGCCCGGGGTGACGCCGCCGACCACTTGAGTGCCGTACCGAATCGCCTCACTGGCGTGAAACGTAGCGTGTTGGCCGGTAAATCCCTGGATGATCACCCGCGAATGGCGGTTGACAAAAATACTCATACGTTCCTCCCATGAGCGATGGCGACGGCTTTAGCCGCCGCATCGTCCAGATTGCTCGCTTTTACGAAAGCAAGACCCGAGTCGGTCAAAATCCTTAGCCCCTCCTCTACATTCGTTCCTGCAAGGCGCACGACGCAGGGCTTGTCGATGCGCAAGCTGGTGTAAGCCTGGACTAGACCGGTAGCGATCCAATCGCAGCGGTTGATGCCGGCAAAGATATTGACCAACAAGGTCTTGACGTTCTGGTCCTGAATCACGATCCGACAAGCGTTTTGCACTTTCTCCGGCGAGGCCCCGCCCCCGATATCCAGGAAATTCGCCGGCCAACCGCCATGAAACACGATGGCGTCCATGGTCGCCATGGCCAGGCCGGCGCCGTTGACGATGCAGCCGATATCGCCGTCTAAAGCGATGTAGTTGAGCCCGTGACCTAAGGCTTCCACCTCCCGCGGGTCTTCCTCTTCCAAATCGCGCAGCTCGTTGATTTCCGGATGTCGGAAAAGGGCGTTGGGGTCGAAATTGAATTTGGCGTCCAAACAAACCAGCTTTGGCTCGCTGCCGACGATGCCTAGAGGATTGATCTCCACCTGGAGGGCATCCTTGTCACGAAACAGGCGATAGATGCGCTGCATGAGGCGCACCGCCTGCGCCATTAGATGTTTGTCGCGCAGGCCAATGGCGGCGGCGACCTTACGGCATTGAAAATCGCGCAGACCGATGGCCGGGTCGATCGCCTCCCGCACGATTTTCTCCGGACTCCTGGCCGCCACTTCCTCGATCTCTACCCCTCCTTCCGCGGAAGCCACGATGGTGATGCGTTGGCTGCGCCGGTCGATGACCAACCCAAGGTACAATTCCCGTTGCGGACTAACCGCTTCTTCCACCAATACGCGCCGGACCACTTTGCCTTTGGGCCCGGTTTGAGGAGTCACCAAAGTTTTGCCGATCATTTCGTCGGCTATCTTGCGGACTTCCTCCAAGGATTGGGCGAGTTTAACGCCGCCGGCCTTGCCTCGCCCGCCGGTATGGATTTGCGCTTTTACTACCCATCCGTCCCCGCCGATCTGTTCGGCCACTGCCTGCGCTTGGCGATCGGAATAGGCGACGTTCCCGGCTGGAACGGGGACACCGTAAGAACGAAGCAGCTCCTTGGCCTGATATTCGTGAATGTTCACCGCTTTGCTCTCCTGGATTTAAGATTTTCCGCGATCGATCTGTTCGACCTTAGCGATTAGATTTTGGGCCAGCCGAATTGAAGCCGCATCGATTAGGCGCCCGTCCAACGCCACAGCCCCTTTGCCTTCGCGGGCGGCTTGTTGCATCGCTTCCAAGATCCTCCGAGCGCGCTCGACTTCGGCCGCCGAAGGGGTAAAAACCTCATTGGCTAAGGGAACTTGGGAAGGATGGATGGCCCATTTGCCTTCGCAGCCCAGCGCCGCCGCCCGCCGGGCGGCCGCCAAATAGCCTGCGGTATCGTGGATGTCGCCGAAGGGTCCGTCGATAGGACGCAGGCCGTTGGCCCGACAGGCGACTACCATCCGCGCCAAAGCGTAATGCCAAGGGTCGCTGAAATGGCGCAGCCTGCTGCCGTCCTCAAGAGGATCGGACAGCACCGCATAATCTGGGTTGATGCCGCCGATATTGGTCGTCCTCGCTTGAATTGAGGCAGCGTAATCGGCTACGCCAAAGACTAAGGCCTCTAAGCGTTCGGGGCAGGCGCGAGCGATTTCACGCACATTGTCCATGCCGGCGGCGGTCTCGATTAGGGCGTACAGATTGATCGGTTTGAGTCCTTTGGCCTGTTCGATCTGAGACAGCAAGGTCGCGACGAAATTGATGTCTTCTGGACGGTTGACTTTAGGAATCAAGATCGCATCGAGCTTTCTGCCGGCCTGTTCCACCACGTCGATCACATCGCGGTAGCAGTAGGGCGTATCCAACCCGTTAATGCGGACGGTCACCGAACATCGGGACCAATCTAAAGTGTTGAGCGCTTCGATGACGTTGCGTCGCGCTTGTTCTTTGTCTTCGGGAGCGACTGCGTCTTCCAGATCGAGGAAAACAACATCCGCACCCGCGTTTGGCGCCTTGGCCAGCATTCTCGGATTGCTGCCCGGAACGGCAAGTTCGCTGCGATGGAGGCGGGTTTTGACAGCCATATTCGTGCATTATTTCAAAAACATTATTATACGATGGAATCGTCTAACACCCAGGGTATCTGGCAACGTTAGGATGAACATCTATTTTTCGGTTAGAATTTTCAACTTTATCGAACGAATAAGGGGAATTCATGGCGATAGAACGCACTTTGTCCATTCTCAAACCGGATGCTGTGGCCAAAAACGTCGTCGGTGAGATCTTAAGCCGGTTCGAACGCGCAGGGTTGGCGATCGCGGCCATGAAAATGCTGCAGCTGAGCAAGGAACAGGCCGAAGGTTTTTATGCAGTTCACAAAGATAAACCCTTTTTTAGGGACTTGGTCAAATACATGACTTCCGGTCCGGTCGTGGTTCAAGTTTTAGAAGGCGAGGATGCCATCGCCAAGAACCGTGAGATCATGGGCGCGACCGACCCGAAGAAGGCCGCCCCGGGCACGATCCGTGCGGATTTTGGCACCAGCATAGAAGCCAATGCAGTCCACGGCTCCGATGGGCCAGAAAGCGCAGCTTTTGAGATTGCCTTTTTCTTTAAAGAAGATGAGATCTATCCCCGTTTTGGCAGAATCTGAGCCAACCCGCGTCGACTTGCTCGGCCTGAGCCGCAGTAAACTAGAGGAATTTTTCGCCCGCATGGGGGAAAAGCCTTTCCGGGCGCGCCAGGTGCTCAAGTGGGTTCACGGCCGCGGGGTCACCGAATTTGAGGCCATGACCGACCTCGGCAAGGCTTTACGCGCTCGCCTCGGCGAGATTTTCAACCTGACCCTGCCTTGTGTCGTCGGGCGCCAGGAATCTCGCGACGGCACCGTGAAATGGCTGATGGCGCTTGCAGACGGCAACTGCATCGAAACGGTGTTCATCCCGGAAGAGCGGCGTGGCACTTTGTGCGTCTCGAGCCAGGTGGGCTGTGCGCTTGGATGTGCGTTCTGCGCCACCGCCCGGCAAGGGTTCAGCCGGAACTTGAGCGCGGCCGAAATCATCGGCCAGGTGTGGTATGCCTTCCGCCAACTCGATTGCCGGATCACCAACGTGGTGCTGATGGGGATGGGCGAGCCGTTGCTCAATTTCGATGCAGTCGTCGACGCCGCTGAGCTGATGATGGACGATCTGGCGTATGGCCTTGCTAAGCGCCGGGTGACTGTCAGCACCGCGGGACTGGCGCCGGCCATCGAGCGCCTTGCTGAAATCTCCGACGTCAGCCTTGCCGTTTCCCTGCACGCCACCACCGACGAGCTGCGCGACCTTCTGGTGCCGATCAACCGCAAATATCCCCTGCAACGACTGCTTGCGGCGTGCCGGCGGTTCGCCGGTTCGGAAAGGCAAAAGGGGCGCAAGATCACTTTCGAGTACGTCATGCTTCAGGGGGTGAACGATGCGGATGCCGACGCCAAGCGTCTGGCAAAGCTGCTCAGCCAGGTTCCTGCCAAGATCAACCTGATTCCTTTCAATCCTTTTCCGGGCGCCCCTTTCCGGTGCTCGCCGCCTGAGACAATCCTGCGCTTTCAATCGATCTTGGCAGACTCGGGCTTTCTTACCACGGTACGCCGTACCCGCGGGGAAGACATTGCGGCGGCGTGCGGGCAATTGGTGGGGAAGGTGGCCGCGCGTTCTCGTAGGGGCGACGCGCCACGTCGCCCTTACTCTTTGGAGGTCTTGTGAGACACTTTTGGGTTGTAGGGATCGCCTGGATCGTGGCGGCTTGCGTCGGCAGCGCGGCGAACTCGCGGCAGAAATTGTCTTTGACTTACGCCGAAAAGGGAGCCGCGTATCTAGCCGAAGGCAATCTGGAAGTTGCAGCGCAAGATCTTAACAAAAGCTTAGAGCTTGATCCGAACAACGCCGCCGCGCACAGTACTCTGGCTTTGCTGTACGAGCGGCTCGGGGATCAAGAAAAAGCCTTAGCGCATCACCAGGCTGCGGTTAAGCTTTTGCCTTCGGACCCGGGGATAGTCGGCAACTTTGGCCGTTTCTTATGCCATCAAGGGCGTTTTCAAGAGGGCCTTGAGTTTCTCAAGCGCGCTTTGCGCGACCGACTCTACGTTAAACGCTGGATTCCGCTCACCAATGCGGGAGAGTGCGCGCTCAAAGCAGGCAAGCTCGAAGAGGCCGAAGAGTATCTGCGCGAGGCTTTATCAAGCTCCGAGAACGCCCTTGCGCTTAGCGGTTTGGTGAAGCTGTACTTCCTCAAGCAAGACTACCTCAAAGCGCGGGCTTTTTTGCAGCGTTACGAGGCTCTGGGCGCGCCCGAACGAGAGATGCTCGAATTGGGGGAAAAGATCGAATCGGCTCTAGGCGATCGGCAAGCGGCCGATTCGTATCGCCGACGTTTGGCTGAGCTCGGTAACTAAAGGCGTCACGGATATGAGCTACAAACTCCAAGCGGTGCGCGGCATGCACGACCTGTTGCCAGGAGAGACCTGCCGCTGGCGCCAAGTGGAATCTCTGCTGATCCAGGTGCTTGAGACTTACGGGTATCAAGAAATCCGCTTGCCTTTGGTGGAAAAGACCGAGCTGTTCAAGCGTTCCATCGGCGAGGTCACCGACATCGTAGAGAAGGAAATGTACACTTTCATCGACAAAAGCGGCGAGTCCTTGACCTTACGCCCGGAGGGGACGGCCGGGTGCGTGCGCGCTTTGATCGAACACGGCTTGCTTCGCACCCCAGGGCAAAAGCTCTGGTATCAAGGGCCTATGTTCCGCCACGAGCGCCCCCAGAAGGGAAGATATCGTCAGTTCCATCAGCTAGGGGTTGAGGTCTTTGGCGTGCCTGGGCCAGATGCGGACGTCGAACTGATTGCAATCGGCTGGCGCTGGTTCAGGCGGCTTGGAATCGAGAAAAAACTCGAGCTGCAGCTCAATTGCCTTGGGAGTTTGGGCGAGCGGAGGAATTTTCGGGAGGATCTGGTCGCTTATTTTAGCGGCCATTTAGACGCGTTGGACGAAGACAGCTTAAGGCGCCTGAAGACCAACCCGCTTAGGATCTTGGACAGCAAAAATCCGGCGATGCAGGATCTTATCGAAGGGGCTCCGCGTCTTTTGGATTATTTGGGAGAGGCTTCGCGCAGCCATTTTCAGGGTTTGCTCGACCAACTCTCCGCTTTAGGCATCCCATACACCATCAACCCCCGCTTGGTTCGCGGGCTAGATTATTATTCGCTGACCGTGTTTGAATGGGTTGTGCCTTCGGAAGTGATCGCTCAGGGCACCGTTTGTGCCGGTGGCCGCTACGATACGCTGGTAGAGCAATTGGGCGGCCCACCGACTCCGGCGGCTGGATTCGCGTTGGGAATGGAGCGGCTTTTGGCGTTGCTTGCCGATTCCAAGACTCCCGTTCAGGCGCCTCATCTTTATTTGATTCGGGTCGGAGAACAAGCCCAGGAGGAGGGACTTAAGCTTTCCGAATGGCTGCGCGATGTTTTTCCTGATCTGCGCCTGGTCCTGCATTTAGGTGGCGGGACTTTTAAAGCCCAGTTCAAAAGAGCGGATCGATCGGGAGCGCAATACGCTTTGATTTTAGGCGAGGACGAAGTGACAAAGGGGTATGTGAGTATCAAAGCGCTGCGCGATTCTCAGCCGCAACGCGCTCTCTCGCGCGATGAACTGCTTGTTTTCCTCAATCAGCTTTGCAAACAACCAAATTAAAGGGGAGGGTATGGCCGCTCACGTTTACGAACAAGAACAGATCGAGGCGTTGAAGCGCTGGTGGAAAGAAAACGGCACCTCGGTGGTGGCCGGAGTCGTTCTTGGGATTGCAGGAATTTTTGCCTGGAACGCTTGGAATGAATATCAAGCCCAATGCCTGGAACAGGCGGCGGCAGTTTATGCGCAGCTTAAAAACGCTGCCCTCAACAACCAGTACGAGTTGGCTGAAGGTCTTGCCAAACGCTTGGATACCGATTTTGCCTCCAAAGCTTATGCAGATTTTGCTCGGCTGCATATGGCCAAGGTCGCCGCGGAACAAAAGCGCTTGGAAGCCGCCAAAGTTTGGTTGGAAACGATCTTGAACACTTCCAAAGACGAAGACTTACGCCATATCGCTAGGCTCCGCCTCGCCCGAGTACTGCTCGATGGGGGCCAGCCGGAAGCGGGGGTGGCGCTTCTGCTCGCCGATCCTGGGGAGTTCGCCGGCGAGTACGAAGAGGTCAAAGGCGACCTGTACCTTGCCTGGGGAAAGGTACAAGAGGCTAAAGAGGCTTATCGCAAAGCGATCGCCTTAGGGAGGAATCATCCCTATCTTAAGATGAAATTGAACGATTTAAATGCATAAATGCAAGGGAGTAGGGCGACGCGCCGCGTCGCCCCTACAAAGCGCCACCCCGTTCGTTTTAGCGCTGGCCTTCTTTTTAGGCGGCTGTCAATCCATGGGAGCGGCGTTTAGCAACGCCATCTCCTCGAGCCTCGATTGGATCACAGGCAGCGAAAGCGCGGAAAAGCCCAAACCATTAACTCCTATTCAGCCGGAAATCAAGATCGTTCCTCTTTGGGACGAAAAGATAGGGCAAGGCGATGGCGGCAAATTATTGGCCCTGACGGTGGCTTCCGCGGGAGGAGCCGTTTTTGCGGCGGACCACCGCGGGCGAGTGGTTGCCTTGCGTCTGCAGGACGGTCAGCGCCTTTTTGAGGTTGAAACCGGTCGCCCTCTAGCCGCAGGACCTGCGCTTGGGGATGGTGCCGTGCTTTTAGGTACTCAAGAAGGCGAGGTCCTCGCCTTGGCGCAAAGTTCGGGTAAAACTCTGTGGACTGCGCAGGTTTCCAGCGAAGTCTTGGCGCCGCCGGCGGTCGATCAGGGCGTAGTCGTCGTCCATTCGGGCGATGAGACGGTATTTGCGTTCTCGGTGACCCAAGGTAAGTTGATTTGGAGTTTTGGCCAGCACAGCGTGCCCTTGTCTCTGCGAGGGGTAAGTCCACCTACCATCCTCGGAAACAAGGTACTTATAGGCTTTGGAGGAGGACGGATGGCTTGGCTCAACCTTGCCGACGGCAAGGTAATTTGGGAAAAGCCGCTTGTGGGATTGACTGGGACGTCGGAATTGGAGCAGGTGGTAGACATTGACTCAAGACCTGCGGTCAATAACGAGGCGTTCTACGTCACGGCAAACTACGGTGGAGTAATTGCTGCCGGCTTAAGTGAAGGCGATGTTCTTTGGCGCAATGAAAGGATCATCGCGCATCTCAATCCGGCGGTCGCTTCCCGACGCGTGTTTGTAACCGACTCTGAGTCCAATCTCTGGGGACTGGACAAGACTACGGGGCGCGCCTATTGGAAGCAAACCGAGCTCCACCTCCGCCAGGCCACGGCTCCAGTGCCTTATGGCCCATGGTTGGTCGTAGGCGACTATCAAGGTTATGTCCATTTCCTCGCCCAAGAAGACGGCCGTATTGTCGGGCGTCATCGGGTTGCAAAGTCTCCGATCCGTGCCGAGCCCCAAGTCGCCGGAGACGTTTTACTGGTGCTTGCCAGCGACGGCACTTTAAGCGCGTTGAAAATTGAATAAATTGAATACGAAATCCTTGCCTGTGGTTGCTTTGGTGGGGCGCCCCAACGTGGGCAAGTCCACCTTATTCAATCGTCTGACCTGCACGCGAGACGCCCTGGTCGCCGATTATCTAGGGCTGACCCGCGACCGCCAATACGGACGCTGTCGGGTTACGGACCGCCAATTTTGGCTGGTCGATACTCCAGGAGTTCCGAGTTCACCGGCAGGGAAAGGGGGGTTGGACGATGCCGTTTTGCGCCAAGTTCAAGTGGCTCTTAAAGAGGCGGATTTGGTGCTGTTTCTGGTCGACGCCCGAGAAGGATTGACCGCCGCCGACGAAGAGATTGCCGCCCAAGTGCGCCGGAATGCCAAGCCGGTGATCTTGGTTATCAATAAGATCGACGGCCGGGATGCGAACTCGAGCCTTGCTGAGTTCGCGCGCCTTGGGTTTGGCGAAACGGTAAGCATTTCCGCGGCCCACGGCTTGAGAGTGGCGTCTTTGATCGAAAAGATTCTGGCTGAGCTGCCGCAAGCCGGTGAGCTCGAAGAGGGCGAAGATTGGGAAGAGGACCGAATCCGGGTCGCCGTCGCTGGGCGGCCCAATGTGGGTAAATCCACCCTGATCAACCGCCTTTTGGGAGAAGAGCGCGTAGTCGTTGCGGACGTTCCCGGCACGACCCGCGACACGATCGCCGTGCCGTTCGAGCGCGGAGGACTGAACTTCCTGCTCCTGGATACCGCCGGCATTCGGCGAAGAAGCCGGGTTGAGGAAAAGATAGAGAAATTCAGCGTGATTAAGGCCATCCAGGCGATTGAACAGGCTCACGTGGTGATCTTTCTGATCGACGCCAAGGAAGGGGTAGTTACCCAAGACGCACGGCTTCTCGGTCTAATTTTGGAAGCAGGCAAGGCGGTAGTGTTGGGTCTCAACAAGTGGGACGGCTTAAGCTCTGAACAAAAACGCCGTTGTTTTTTCCAGTTGGAGACGGATCTAAGGCATGTCGATTTTGCCGAGAAGGTTCCCCTTTCGGCTTTACATGGAACGGGGGTGGGTAATTTGTTTGATCGAGTGGTGGAAGCGTATGAACACGCCGGGGTCGAAATACCCACGGCTTATTTGACTAAAGTTTTGCACCAGGCGATAGAACGCAATCCGCCGCCTATGACGCGCGGGCGTAAAATCCGTCTTAAGTTCGCTCATCAAGGCGGGAAATATCCTCCGAAGCTCGTGATCCATGGCAATCGAACCGAAGATATTCCGCTTTCTTACCGCCGGTTTCTGCTGCACTATTTCCAAAATGCCTTAAAGCTCAAGGGAACTCCCCTCCGTATCGAGTTCCAATCTCAAGAGAACCCTTACCCGAAGTAGCCGCCAGCATTCGGTCCAGGAGAGGCGAGGCCGGCTGCCCTTGTGGAGGAGACAAGAGTAGGGGGCGACGCGCCGCGTCGCCAACTACTCCGGTCAATTGCCTTCCTTCCAGAGCCAGTTCCGCAAGGCGCGATCTTACACGCTCCAAGCGTTGCTCCACCTCGGTCTCCACGTGCGCAAAACCTAATCTCAAGCCGCGCAAAATCCCACGAAACGCGGCCTTCTCTAAAGAAGGTTCCAACAAGCGGCAAGCCAAGTGGGGAATCAACCCGGATACGCCGATAATCAGCGCGCTATGAACGGCGAAATCGATGCCAAGATACACCTCACGAAAGTAACCCAAAACCAGCTGATAGCCTGCCAGACCGCTTAACAAAATGGGCAGCAGGTATTTGAGTACGCTCAATGCGCGCGCCAAGTGCCGCTGCAACCAATGGCCTGGAGCGGCCAGGCTCTGCTGCAAGCCCAGCCGAACTTGGCGTTCGATCTCTTTGAGCAGCTCGTCGCGATAGGCGGCCAACTCGCGGCAGATTGCCGGTTGGTCTGCCTCTAAGGCCAGACGATCCAAAGCATCGAGCAAGTGTTTTTGGGTCCAGGTATCCCATAGGACCGGATTCCAGTTTGCGCTCAGCCCTTGAGCTGCAATCTGCCGCGCCGAGATCGCCGCCGATCCGGCAAGAAGGGGGGAAACCTCCTCCACGGTTTTTTTCCAGAGCTCCCGCCAACGTGAGCGCAAGTGAGAAACCCCTTTGGATTTTTTCTCTAAAGTCTCGGTTAAAGCGGCTATTTGGTCTGTAAGTTGCAAGAAGCGTCTTTGCGCTCTCTTCCAAGCCAATTGCTCCGTTCCCCGGGTGCGCGCAAAATCCCTTAAGATTTCTTCAAGCTGGCCAAAATCGTCGGGTTTGCGCGCTCTAAAATCCGGGCGGCTGTCGCAGCGCAGGACAATGGGATCGTTAAACCCAAGCGTCTTGAGCAGGCCTTTGAAATCCTCGATCTGCTCCTCGCAAGCTTCATCCCAGTGGTTCATCACGAACAGCCAAGCTGCCGCTTGGCTCCTCTCTTTAAGAACGCCCCAGGCGGCTAGGTCGCGGTAACGCTCCGGGCTGACCACGTAGATCAACACGTCGATGTAAGGCAAAAGCAAAAAGACCAGCTCACGGTTAGTAAGCTCGATGCTGTCTATGTCCGGTAAGTCGATCCAGGCGATTTCGTGTTTTAGGTTGTGGTGAAAAACGGTTTTAATTTTGGAAAGCGGCAATCCAGGGGGGAGTTTAAATTTTCCTTGAGCGGGCAAATAAAGCGTTGCCTCGCGCGAGGTAGGCCGTTCGATGCCGGTTTGAGCGATCTCTTCCCCAGCGAGGCGGTTGAGCAAGGTGCTTTTGCCGACCCCGGTGCCGCCAAAAAAGGCCACAACCAACGGTCGGATTGGGGCATCGAACAGATCGTCGGCGGAGGGAGTCGGGTCTAAGTCAAGGCTTTCCACTTCACTTTGGGTCAGCGCGCCTTCTTCAACCAAACGCCCGATCCACCGACGCAGGCGCTCGAAATTTTCAGCGCTTTCCTGCAGTAGCGGGAGAAAAGAGTTTAAGTCCATAGGAAGATCGCTTGTTCAACAAAGCTTCCACCTCGCTCAGAAGGCTCTTAGGGAAGTTCAGTCCGAGATTGTAAGCGGCGACTTTTTCGATTTCCTCGCCTAGACCGGCAATCAGCGCTTTGACGGCCTCGAGCTGGGCCGTTTTTAGCTCGGCGATCACCTTGTCCACGTACTTGCCCAGCGCGCCTTCGGCGAGCAGCGAAGTGAGCGAGAGCATCGCCGGGGCCAGCACCAGATCGTGTGGTCCAATCCCACCGGTTTGAAGCAATAACACCAGCCCGGCGGCATCGGCGCTTGCCCGCGCCGCCCGCAAGCTGTTGAGGGCCGCCGGCATGTGTTGAAGGCGCTGGTAAAGGCGAAGCGCAGCCGCTTCCACCTGCGGTTCGAACGCTTGGTAATAGCTTAAAGCGTTGGCTTCGAAAAAGCGCAGCAAGCGAGGATAAGCCGCCCGCAAATTTTGGTCTAGAGCCTGCCACCAGTACAAGCAGGCGTCTTGATCCTGAATCTGCTCGCGCACGGCGAGCATAAGCTGCAGCAAGGCGTGTTCTACGCCGCGGCGCAGGACCACGAGTTCTTGGACTGTATTTTCAGGCGCGTGGTGTTTTTTAAGCAGCGTCTTGACCGGCCAGGTCAGAAAACGCCTGAGGGTGAGCATGGGGCGGGCGATTCCGGGAATTTCAAGCAGAGTCAAAAGCTCGGCCAAAATGCGCGTAGTGGTTGCAGACACCGACCGATCCAAAAAGTCGGCGCGGTAGATCGCAACCGCTTGATCCAGCGCTTTGTCGATCAGCTGCTCAAAGCGTTCCTGCGCGGCAAGTTCGGCTCGGATCGGCGCGGTCCAGGCGGAAAAGCAGGAGCGAAAGAGCGCTTTGGTATGCTCTGCCTCCTTTGGCCGTCTCCGGACCGCAGCGCTAAGAAGCTCCTTGATCGCGCTAAGGATCGGCGCCGAGGCCAATTTAAGCTCCGCGTTGCTTGCCGCGTAGTCTAAAGTCAGGACCTTGGGGCAAGGATCGGTTCTCTTACTGCGCCATTTTTCCGCAAACGAGCGGATCAGCGTTTCCCGATCCGCCGGGCGAACTTTGTTCAGGCAAACCAAAGTAGGGAGACAGAGGGGTTCGATCCGCGCCAGAAAATCCCAGACGGCCTCGTCGGCGTACTTGTCCTTGCTCACCACCAGCACCAGTACGTCGGCAAGCGCCACCACCCGCAGCAACCCATGAAGATAAACTCTAGCGCGCACCGAGTCGAAATCGGGCGTGTCCCAAACCGCGCACGGCTTATCGAACGGTCTTTTTTCAATGCATCGGACGCCGTAGCAGTCGTAGTATGGGCGACGTGGCGCGTCGCCCCTACTGGGTAAATCCGCGACCGCAAAGCGTTCCAAACCAGGGAAAAAATGATCCAGCCAACCGGTCTCGGAAAACCCGCATAAAAACGCCTGTGGGTGCACGGTGAACCCGGCGAGCGGACTGACCCCGGCGGCGTCCTCGCCTAAGATCAGGTTCACCAGGCTGCTCTTGCCCGACTGGGTGGGGCCGACCACCGCGATCTGCAAGGCCAAGTCGGGATGGGCCGCTTTGAGGCGCTGCTTTTCCAAGGCCGCTCTCGCCAAGACCAAAGACGGTGTGAGATTGACCAGCCGCCGAGCCGTCTCGCTCGACTCGGGGAGGGTCGCAAGCAGGGCCTGCTGAGCCGCATGAAGTTGTTCGATGAATTCCAGCAGCAAGGCGCTTTCAGCCATGATTTTTTCAAGAACCGTCGCGGTTGGGAGAGGGTAGGGAAGCAGGCGCTAGAGCTTGCATGAATTGATCCGCTTGCCGAATCGAATGCTCCATCACGGCGATCATCGCCGCGATGTCCGCGCTGACCACGTTCAATTCGTGCTGCAAGGCGGCGACTGCCTGCGCGTTCAGGTTGTGCTTTAAAAACAGCACCTGATCGCGGAAGGCGTCTAAAACCGGGTCGATCTTGCTTTCGGCTTTGTGCATCGCCTGGATTAGTTGCCGGCAATGATGTTGGGTTAATTTCAATTTTTGACGGCTCTTGTTGCGCAGGGTTCGGCTCTTGTACTGCTCGAGTTCCCATTCCCATTCGTCAAATAGGGCCTGGGCCAGATCCTCGATGGTCGAGATGTGGCTTTTGACCTTCTCGGCTTTCTGTTCGCAGCGATCAAATTCCCGCTTTAGTTCCCGATAGAACGCGGCGAGATTCCCGCCGTCAAAGCGAATTAAAGCCGTAAACTTGTCGAGCGCGGTTTGAAATTGATCTCGGGTATCCTCCAGGCTGGCGCGCGCTTCTTCCACTTCGGAGACCAAAAAATCGCGCTTGTGGGAACCGACCGCCGATTCGGCCAGGCGATAATAGAGGCGTTGGCAACGGGCTAGAACCAATTTCCCCAAGCGCTGGAAGAGGCTTTGGTTTCTTATCGCTGGGAGATTCATGAGCTTGCTGGAGAGGAGAGATCTGCCCTGTATTGTAACAGACGAAAGGGGAGTTATGGCGCTGAGTAACAGCGAGATCGCCGATCTTTTCGACCAGCTCGCCGAGCTTTTGGACATTGAGGGCGAAAATCCATTTAGGGTGCGCGCTTATCACAACGCCGCCCGCACCATCCGAAGTTATCCCAAAAGCTTGGCCGAGATGGTGGCTGCAGACGAAGACCTGACAGAGCTTCCCGGCATCGGAGAAGCGATCGCCAAGAAGATCGAAACCATCGTCCGGACCGGCCGCCTGCCACAGCTCGAACAGGTCCTAAAGCGCACGCCCAAAAGCCTGCTAGAACTGCTTCGGATCGAAGGGTTGGGGCCCAAACGGGTCAAGACCTTGTTTTACCTGCTCAAAATCAAAACCCTGGAGGACTTAGAGCGCGCCGCGCGCAGCGGCAGGATCAGGGAGCTGCCGGGGTTCGGTCCGAAGACTGAGGAACTGATCTTGAATCATTTACAAAAACACGCCCTGCAGGAAAAGCGCTTTTTGCGCTTTGAAGCCGAAAGCGTCGCCGAGGCGATTTTGGCTCACCTTAAAGGCTGTCCTGGGCTGGATCGGATCGAAGTCGCCGGAAGCTTCAGGCGCTGGAAGGAGACCGTGGGGGACCTGGACATTCTGGCGACGGTTCGCGATGGCGGGGAGGTAATGGCGCGCTTTCTCGCCTACGAAGGAGTCGAGGAAGTTCTCTCTCACGGGCCGACCCGTTCCAGCGTCCGGCTCAAGAACGGACTGCAGGTGGATCTTAGAGTCGTGCCTACCGAATCGTTTGGGGCCGCGCTCCAGTATTTCACCGGTTCCAAGGCCCACAACATCGCCCTGCGCACGCTGGCGGTCAAGCAGGGGTTAAAGATCAACGAATACGGCGTTTTCCGCGCGGGCGAGCGCTTGGCCGGAGCGACTGAAGAGGAAGTCTATGCCAGCTTGGGGCTGCCCTGGATCGCTCCCGAACTTAGAGAAGGTCGGGGAGAAATCGAGGCTGCTTTGGAAAATCGCCTGCCTAAGCTGATCGAACTGGCTGATCTCCGAGGCGACCTTCACTGCCACACCGACGCGACCGACGGTCAGGACGCGTTGGAGGCTATGGCCGAAGCCGCCAAAGCTTTGGGCTATGAATACCTGGCGATCACCGATCACTCCAAGCGTCTGACGGTGGCTCGTGGGTTGGATGAACAGCGCTTGCGCCGGCAGATGGAGCAGATCGACGCCTTGAACGAAAAGCTGCAAGGGATCCGGCTGCTCAAAGCGATCGAGGTGGACATCCTGGAAGACGGCAGCCTAGACCTCCCCGAGCGCGTCCTGAAAGACCTGGACCTGACCGTCTGTTCCGTGCACTACCAGTTCCATTTGTCCGCGAAAAAACAAACCGAGCGCATCCTTAGGGCGATGGACAATCCCTACTTCAACATTCTCGCCCATCCCACCGGACGCCTGATCAACCAGCGCCAAGCTTACGAAATCGACCTGGAGCGGATCATGCAAGGGGCCAGAGAAAGAGGGTGTATCTTAGAGATCAACGCCCAGCCCGAGCGTCTGGACCTAAACGGCGAGCATTGCCTGATGGCGCGCGAGATCGGGGTAAAGCTGGCGATCTCCACCGACGCCCACAGCGCCTTGGGATTGAATCTCATGCGCTACGGGGTCGCCCAAGCCCGAAGAGGGTGGCTGAGCAAAGACCAGATCGTCAACACCCGCCCTTTGCGCGAGTTGCTGAGATTGCTCAAGCGCGCCTGAAGCCAAGCCGACTCTTGCCAGGCGTTGCTGAGCTTAACGACTCAGCTTGCCTTTTACTCTGAGCTTTTCTCCCCACGGTAAGTTTTCTCGATCTGTGAGGCGCTTCACAACCCACCCTGCGCCTGACTGCTACTTTTAGCTTCGAGTCTTGGCGAAAACCGCAAAAGGGGACAACCGATGAAAAGACAAGTCTTGTACTGCCTCGCGCTGGGACTGGGTTTGGCAGTGGTAGCGACTCCAGCGATGGCTGCACCACCCTGGATTTTCCATCCGAGCACCGCCGACGTCCCGACTCCGCTGAAATCCGCACCCAAGGTTATTCCCGGACGCAGCCGCAGCGTGCAGCTCGATCCGGCGGCGATCGATGCCGACAACCTGGCGCTCAATCTGTTCGACGATACGGTGCTCACCGCGGTGCGTGACCGGATCGAAATTGTCAAGGGCAGCCGCGTGTGGATCGGCCATATCGAAGGCGAACCCGACAGCGAGGTGGTGCTGGCCGTACGCGGCAAAGCCATGATGGGAACCGTCCAGCGCGGTGAGGTCGGCGGAAACCAGGCTTACGAAATCGTGTATGCCGGAGGCGATACCCACGTCGTGCGCCAGATCGATCCGAATAAAGTGGCGCCTCATGTCGACCCTATCCCGGTTCCCGAAGCCGACCTCCAGGGTACCGCCGCCGACAATCAAACAAGTTCGGGAACGCCTCAGACCAGCGCCGCCGCGAGCAGCACGGTCGTCGACGTGATGGTGGTCTATACGCCCAAGGCCAGGGCCAACGCCGGCGGTGTGGATGGGATCAACGCCAAGATCGCCAATGCGATCGCGCGCACCAATCAGGCCTATCTCAACAGCCAGATCAACATGCAACTCAACCTGGTGCATACAGCCGAGGTCAGCTACACCGAGATCGGCAACATGACCGATGCGCTGTATGCCCTCCAGGGAACCAGCGACGGCAAGATGGATGTGGTACACTCCTGGCGCGACCAGTACGGCGCAGATCTCGTGGCGCTGATCTCTGCCGACAGCAACTACTGCGGCATAGGCTTTGTCATGCAGAACGTGAGCACCTCGTTTGCCCCTTACGCCTTTGCCGTCTCGCACGACGACTCGCGCTACAACTGCTTGGGCAACACCACCCTGGCGCACGAGTTCGGCCACAACCAGGGCAACATGCACGACCCGGACAATTCGGCTTACCCGGGGGCGTATCCTTATTCTTACGGCTATCGGGTGTGCAACGTGTTCCGCGACGTGATGTCCTACAACTGCAGCGGGGAGAAGCAAATCCAATACTTCTCCAACCCCAACGTCTACTACAACGGCTACGCCACCGGGGTGGAAAACTACCAAGACACCGCCCGTTCCATGAACAACACCGCGCCAACCGTAGCGAGCTTCCGCCCCGCCCAGGCCACGAGCGCGCCCAACGCGCCGAGCAACCTTTCGGCGAGCGCGCAGTCCGAAAGCATCCAGCTTACCTGGATCGACAACGCGAGCAACGAGAGCGGCTTCAAGATCGAGCGCTCACTCGACGGGCAAAGCTTCGCGCAGATCGCCACCTTAGGGGAAAACGCGACGAGCTTTATAGACACCGGTCTTACCGCGAGTACGACGTATTATTACCGCGTGCGCGCCTACAACGGGGTGGGGGATTCGGCTTTCTCGAACATCGCGCAGGCGACGACCCAAGCCGCAGTCCAGGACACTGTTCCGCCGCGTGTTGCGATTTCTTCCCCACCCGACGGTTCCAAGGTCGGAACCAAGGTGACGATCAAAGCCTCGGCCAGCGATAACGTGGGAGTGGCGAGCTTACAGCTCTTGATCGACGGCAAACTCGTCGCCTCGACCAACACAAGCTCTCTAAGCTACAATTGGAACACACGCTCGGTAAGTCCTGGCACCCATACGATCCGGGCGGATGCGGTCGATACTTCCGGCAATGGCGCCAGCCAAACGGTCTCTGTGATCAAGTGACGTAGGCGATAAAAAACGCCGGCCTAGAGCCGGCGTTTTTGCCTTGTCTGTTTTTTTACACTTTTCGCAACCAGAACCGCATCCCTAAAAGCCCGCTTGCCAGAAGCCAGAGGATACCCGGTTCGGGGGCGGGTTGGGGCGGAGGAGGCGGAACTTGAGGAGGAAAAGCGGTTACGTCGTGCGAGCCTGGATTATTTTCTATGGTGGTAACAATTTGGACATGATTCCCTCCTCCTTGCTCCTTTGTCTCTAAGGCAAGCACGTCAAAGTGCAGCCAGTCAAAACCATTGCTTGAAAAAGTGATAGTTTTAATCTGGCCGTCTGCTGCTCCGGTTTCGCTTGCAAAATCGGGCACCGTATTGGAATTTTTAGCAAAATCGCCGATGTCGAAGAACAGAAAATCGGCGATCTGGTCTTTGAGCGGATCGTGATTGTTGGGGAATAGCCCACTTAAAGTGGGATTTGTATAAAAAGCTCCAATTGAGGGGCCTCCGTCTACTTGGATAGTTAACGTTCCGGTTTGACCGTCAGGGACGGCGACCAAGAGGATTGCGCCTTTGCCATTAAAAGTAAAAGGCGCGTAGGCTGAGTTTACCTCTGACCAGTCTTGCCCACCGGAATATTTGCCCCCGAGCTTGAGTACATTTTGGTTCTGATAGACACCTGCCACGTAAATAACGTTACCGGTCGTGCGGGCGGTATCTTGTTCTGTGGGATTGGTCAAGCTTAATTGGTAATCGGCATACGTTCCGGTGTCTCCTGAGCCCGCAGGGGCTCCTACTTGCAAGACGGGAACAGCGAATGCCGCCGGTGCGGCCAAGAGCCATAAGGTGGCTGTTCGAGCTAAAAATGTCTTCCTAAAGATAGATGTCTTCGTATTTTTTTTATGCAGCATATTTTATGCTATCTTTTTTATGTATTTGAAATTATTGCAAAAAATAATCAGAGAATGAGAGGTAAAACAAAATCTCGCAAAATTTGTAAAAAATTCTGACGTTTTTCTGGAACATCGGAGGAACAAGGCGACCTTCTTGAAGACGGCTCAGGCGCGGGCAAGTAGAAGCGAAGCGGGTCTCGGTGCGCCCTATCTTTACGGATGCGTGCTTCTTCTTGAAGAGTGTAAAAAAACCGACAGGCTAGGCGGCGGAACCGCCCGGTTCCGCCGCGTTTTGCCCTTTATCTTTCCAGCACCAAAAACAGCGAGAAATCCCCCCGCTGGATGCGCAGCAGCAGCCGGTTGGGGGAGCGCGCGGCAAGTTTTAGGAACTCGTCCACGTTGCGCACCGGCTGCCGGTTGACCGACAGCACGATATCCCCTTCGCGTAGTCCGGCCTGCCATGCGGGGCTGTTGACCTCGACTGCGGTCACGATCACGCCGTGGACCTGCTTGTACAGAGGATGGTCCTGGGGAATATTGGCAAACTTAGCCCCTTCGAGTAAGGGCACCTCTCCGGAGGAGGCTTCGGCGGCTTGCGGTTTGCCTATCGTCACGGTTACGGTCATAGGCTTGCCGTCGCGGATGATTTCCAAGGTGGCAGTCTCGCCGACCCGCTTCAAACCGACCATGTTGCGGAGCGAGGCGGAGTCTTTGACCGGCTGATTATCAAAGCGGACGATCACATCGCCGGCTTGGATCCCGGCTTTATCCGCGGCGCTGCCTTTGGTCAGGCCGGAGACCAAGGCCCCTTCCGTGACCCCAAGGCCCATGGCCTTGGCCAGCTCCGGCGTTAGATCTTGCACCTGGACCCCGAGCAGGCCGCGCTTGACGCCACCGTACTTGACGATTTGATCCATGACTTGGCGAGCCATGTTGATAGGGATGGCAAAGCCTATCCCCACGTTGCCGCCGGTCGGTCCAACGATGGCGGTGTTGATCCCGACCAGGTTGCCGTACCAGTCGACCAGAGCGCCGCCGGAGTTGCCGGGGTTGATCGAGGCATCGGTCTGGATGAAGTTCTCGTACCCCTCGATCCCCAAGCCGGTCCTGCCCAAGGCGCTTACGATTCCCAAAGTTACGGTCTGACCTAGGCCAAACGGGTTGCCGATGGCGACCACAAAATCGCCTACCTGCAGCTTGTCTGAATCCCCAAGCGGCAGGGCGGTCAAGCGGTCTTTCTCGACTTGGAGGACGGCGATGTCGGTTTCCGGATCCGAGCCGATCAACTTGGCTTTCAGGCGTCGCTTGTCCTGCAGAGTGACGTAGATGACGTCGGCGTTTTTGATCACGTGATGGTTAGTTAAAACGTAGCCTTTGTCTGCGTCCACGATCACTCCCGAGCCGATGCTTTGGGTGCGCCGCTCCCGCGGAATCGAAGGAACGTCGCGGAAGAAGTAGCGGAAGATCGGATCGTTGAGCAGCGGGTTGTCCTCGATGATTACCTTGCCTGAGGTGGCGATGTTGACCACCCCGGGAAGGACCCGGGCCAGCATAGGCGCCAGAGTAGGGGCTGGAGGTTGCGCTGTGCTCGGCGCAGGCGTTGTCGTCTCAGCGGGCGTCGTCTCTTGCGCTTTTTGCTCTTGTTCAAGCCAAGGGAAGTTGATGGCCAAGGCTTGCGCTGACCAAAGCGAGGCAAGCAACAGCCAATTTAGCCGGGTGCTGCGAAAGATCGGTCTCATGCAAAGTTTCCTTACGGTTTAGGGTTTAAGTGCTCTTGGAGTAATTTAGTTTTATTCTGCTACAATGCCAAAATTTATTCCATCGTAAGCACGGAGATGGCGGCATTAAGACTGCAAAACCTGCGCAAAGTTTACGACAACGGCTTTGAAGCCCTACGCGGGATCAATCTGGAAGTGGAAGAGGGCGATTTTTTTGCTCTGCTCGGCCCTAACGGCGCGGGCAAGTCCACCACTATCGGCATCGTCACTTCGCTGCTCACCAAAACTTCGGGCACGGTGGAAGTGTGTGGGTACGATCTGGATAAAGACTGGGAACGAGCGCGGAGCTGCATCGGCTTGGTGCCGCAGGAGATCAACTTTAACCAGTTCGAGAAAGTAGGGCAGATCGTTCTCAATCAGGCAGGTTTCTACGGGGTGCCGCGCCGTCAGGCGCAATTGAGGCTAGAGAAGCTGCTCAAACAGCTCGATCTATGGGATCGCCGCGATCAGGTCTCGCGCCGCCTGTCGGGCGGGATGAAGCGGCGCCTGATGATCGCCCGCGCTCTGATCCATTCGCCCAAACTTTTGATTCTGGATGAACCCACGGCCGGGGTGGACATCGAGGTTCGCCGTTCCATGTGGGAATTCCTGCGTCGCCTCAATCAAGAGGGCACCACCATCATTTTGACCACCCATTATCTGGAAGAAGCCGAACAGCTATGCCGCAACGTGGCCATCATCGACGGCGGACAGATCATCGAGTCCACTTCCATGAGCGCCTTGCAGGAAAAGTTGGACTCTCATGCTTTTTGTTTGGATCTGCGCCATCCGATTGCCCAAGCCCCCAAAGTGCCCGGTTTTAAGATCGCGAAAATCGACGCGCGCACGCTGCAGGTCGAGGTTCCGCGGGCGCTGGGATTCAACCCCTTGTTTGCGGGATTGACGGCAGCGGGCGTGGAAGTCATCGGAATTCGCCCGCAGGAGGGGAGGCTGGAGCAGTTGTTTTGGCAGCGCGTAACTAGACGGCGTAAGGTGCAAGAAGCCGCCTGATGGGCCGCCGTTTTATCGCTTACCGTACCCTGGCGCGGCGGGAAATCCACCGCTTTGTTCGGATCTGGCCGCAGACGTTGCTGCCGCCGGTGGTGACGACCTCGTTGTACTTTTTAATTTTCGGAGCCCTAATGGGGCCAAAGATTGGCCCTGTGGCCGGAGTGAACTACATCGACTACATCGTCCCTGGCATTGTGCTGATGGCGGTCATCAATCATTCCTATGCCAATGTGGTCTCCTCATTTTTTTCCGCCAAGTTTCAGCGGCACATCGAAGAAATGCTCATCGCCCCCATGCCGAGCTGGGTCGTACTGGCCGGTTACGTCACCGCCGGCGTGGCCCGGGGAATGGTGATCGGGGGGATCGTATTGGCGATCGCGGCGCTGTTTACCGATCTTAATCTTGCCCATCCGATCCTGGCGGTGGCGATGGCTTTTTTAACCTCGGTGTTGTTCTCGTTGGCCGGCTTGATCAACGCCGTGTTCGCAAACAGCTTTGACGATATCTCGATCATCCCGAATTTCGTTTTGACCCCGCTGGTCTATTTGGGCGGGGTGTTTTATTCCGTGGCGATGCTGCCTGAACCGTGGGCGACGGTCTCCTTAAGCAATCCCATCCTGTATATGGTCGAGGCTTTCCGCTTTGGCTTCCTGGGAAGCGCGGACGTGGATGTGCGCGTGGCGTTTGCGCTCGTTGGGGGATTGATCGCGCTGCTCGGGGTAGGCGCTTGGTTCGTGTTGAGCCGTGGGATCGGCCTCAAAGCCTAATCTTGGCTGGTTAGAAGATCGGCGAGCGCTTGCCGGTTGAGGATCTTGACCGATCGGGAACGAAGCTCGATCCAGCCTGCTCTTTCGAATTGTTTTAGGGTGCGGCTGACCGTGGCTAGAGCAAGGTGCAGGTGACTGCCAAGTTCCTGGCGGGACAGCCCCAAGGAAAATTCGTCGCCGGCAAATCCCCGGGTCTCTAGACGTTGGGACAGATCCAAAATGAACGCTGCCAGACGCTGGCTGGCCGGGCGTTTGATGAACAGCATCTGTTCCCTTTGCGTGCCGATGGCATCGCTGGCGTGGCGAAGCATTTCCTGAAAAAGGGCTGGAATCTTGGCGCAGATGCGGGAAATTTCTTTGCCAGGGAGCTCGCAGTAGCTCAACGTGTCCAGAGCGACCGCAGAGCAGCGGTAGGTGTAGTGGGAGAGGGCGTCGAGTCCGACCAGTTCCCCAGGTAGGAGGACGGCCAGAATGTGTTCCTGGCCGTGCTCATCTTGGAAAATCAGCTTGGCCATCCCGGATTTGATCGCGATCAGGCCGTGGAAGGCCTCCCCGCTGCGAAAGAGAAAATCTCCTTTGTGCAGCACCTTGCGGCGCTGAACCACATCTTCCAATTGCTCGATTTCCTTCTGCGTTAGGCCGCGCGGCAGGCAGATGGAGCCAAAGCCGCAATTTTTACAGGTAACTTCCAGACCGGTCGCCCGCATGTAGACTGTTTCTCCAAACGGTAAGCTCTAGAAAAGGAAAAACTTATGCCGTTAAATATCAGTACACAATACAATCAACCCCAAGATTACTTTATCAAACTATGCTCCCCGAAAGCGCGTGTGTACGCAGATTTTCCCAGTTTCGAAAGGCGCTTGATCGCTTTCTCGCGCAACTTAACCGAGAAAGCCTTGCGGCTTGGGTATTCGACCTGAACAAGCAAAATTATTATGCCAAGGAAGCGCGCCAGCGCTTAAGCAAAGTGCTAGAGCAACTGGAATACCAAGACGGTCGCGACGGTCGCGAAACCGAAATTTGCCCTGGAATCATCGGGGCCAGCCCAAAACTTCTTCGCCTTGCGGCCGATCTCAACGCCGCTAAAGAGGCGTTCAAGCAAGCGGTTCTCGAAGTCAACCAAAACGATCCTGAAGCCGCGCGCCGTATTTTAAAAAGCCAAGGGTTTTCTCGCATCCACTTTAAGCACATCTACCGGCATTTGCCGATCTTATTAAAGAAACCGGATTCGATCCGTTTTACTTGGGGAGCAACCCGATCGATTGTCAAAATCAGCCGTCAGGAAGCCTACCGAAGGCTGGTCGAGATCGCCGGGGATTCGCCAAGCCTCGGCTTGCAGAAACAGCTTGAAGCGCTATCTGGTCTGCGCGCAGACGAACCGATCGCCATCGTTCAGGACTTAAAACCCCATATCAAAGCCAACGTGTGCTGGATTCAAGGCAGCGGTCAGGATAAGGTGGTCACGCGCAAGATGATCAGCGCGCCGCTTGCGATTTTAATTCCGCTCGATCCTGGGGAAGCGCTGCCTAAGCACGCAGCGGCTTATCCGGACCTGCGTAAACCGAGGAAATCACGGGCGGATATTAAAATCGAAGCCGAACCTTTCTTGCCATCGATCCGGGGACATAGGTATTTGAAACTTGGTCAGTCTTCGGCAAGGTAACGAACTTGAGGTTGACTTATGGTTGACAGGCTGAGAATAGGTATTGTGGTCCCATTGCTTTTCTGTTTCTTGTCGTTCAGTGCCAAAGCTGACAAATATTACTTTGCAAACGACTTTTACTACTTTCAAGGGCAAAAAATTGCGCTGCACCGCTCCACAACTCGTTGTGTGGTGAAGTTTCATGCTTGGGTAAGCAAAGCGGATCTGACAAGCCCCTTTGCTAGGGTGCCTGAATCCTTAGCGATGGAAAAAGAACTTGAATTTCAGGGAGAAAGATTTGCCATCCTCAATTTACAAGCAGCAAAAGCTACTTCTGCTCAGAAAGCGCAGGCGCAAGGTTCCTCGCGCATCGAAGAAACGATAGCCCAGCTTGCGACTGTTCCCGAGGTGGAGTTTGTCTCCCCGCTGTTTTTCGACCCTAAGACAAAAACCCACCTGTTCCCAACTGGGAAGATTGTAGTTAAGCTCAAACCGGGGCAAAAAATCGAGGAGCTTCTCGAACACTATGCCTCTTGGAAGATAAAGGTTGAGGAGAAGATCTATGCCGCCGATGACGAGTACGTCCTTAAAGCTAACCTACCAGTGATCTCGTAGAGTGGGCCGAGCCAGATTTTGCCCAAGATGTCAAAAAATCGTTTGTTCCCAACGATCCCTTGTTTCCTTTTCAGTGGCACCTAGACAATCAAGCGTCTCCTCAAGCCGACGTCGATGCCCCGCAAGCCTGGGATATAGAAAGAGGAAACGCAAACGTCGTCATTGCGGTTATCGACGATGGGGTGGAGCTTAACCACCCAGATCTTAGAGACAATATTTTCCGTAACCTGCGCGAATCTTTAAACGGCCAAGACGACGATGGCAATGGTCTGACCGATGATCTTTGGGGTTGGGATTTTTTGGCAGGCGATAACGACCCCAATCCTTCTTTTTTGTTTGACAATCACGGAACCGCTGTGGCTGGGGTGGCCGCCGCTCGAGGGAACAACAGCTTAGGCGTGTCGGGTGTTTGTCCTTTTTGCCGGATTCTCCCGGTCCGGATCGGGTTTGACTTGTTCTTTACCGACGTCAAGGCAGCCAATGCGATCCGCTATGCATCAAGCCTTGCCGATATTTTGAACAACAGTTGGGGTGGAGGCGCCCCAAGTTCAGTTATCCACTCGGCGATCCAATATGCGGCAAACTTTGGGCGCGGCGGCAAGGGGAGCGTGGTGGTGTTTGCGGCAGGTAACTCTGCCTCGGGTTATCAACTTCAATCTGTTCGTGATCTGCCTGCCGGTACCCATCGTTTTCGATGGGTGTACAGCAAGGATTTTATCGCTAGTGCTGGAGAGGATACAGCTTGGTTGGGATGGGTTTGGTTTCCTGGGGGACAGGTGGAGAGCTTTGAGGCGGGGGCTTGGCAATGGCGGACCGGCGGCGATGCCCTCTGGACGGTCGTAAACGATCCTGCGCATGCGGATGAAGGGGCGTGTTTTACCCATGCGTTAAAAGCAGGCACGATATTGCATGGCCAATCTACTTGGGTGGAGATCGTGAAAACCGTCCCGGCAGGGGATCTTTATTACTTTACCTGGGTTTCCTCAGAACAGGATTTTGATGGCCTTCAGTTATTCATCGATTTGAACAACGATGGAACGTTCGATCGATTTGGGCCGTTTCAATCTGGGGTTCTACAGGTCCCAGCCGGAGTGAATTACCCGGCTGCGTTTGAGGAGGCTATCGCTGTAGGAGCCAGTTCCGATGCCAACTGCCGCGCGTACTACAGCCAGTTTGGACCCGAGTTGGATTTTGAGCCCAGTTGGGGAGGACTTTTAAACCGCGCGATTTTCACGACCGACCGTACGGGTTCAATGGGGTATACGATCTTAGATTATAGTGATCAGTTCAGTGGTACCTCTTCATCCGCACCTTTAGTCTCCGGAATCGTGGGGCTAATGCTTGCAGCCAATCCAAATCTGACTCAGGCTCAGGTGCGACAGATCCTACGCGATACAGCCGACAAGATCGGGCCTTCTCCTTATGTGTTAGGACGCAATGACCGCTATGGGTTTGGCAAGGTAAATGCGTATAGGGCGGTGGCTGCGGTGGTTAACTCTTCTAGCCTGAAGTTCTCTGATTCTGTC